>CAZWCS010000071.1:0-22028 GCA_964632805.1 uncultured Desulfobacterales bacterium | reverse complement strand
ACCCCGGATAAGATCGTGGCTCGTTGTCACTCGCACGATCTATCCTTGTTCGTTACACATGCGCGGGGAAGGGATTTATCATGTTAAAAAACAGCCTCTGCACCGCTTGCAAGGGTTCAGGTCATGACGGTTCAGGCTTTGGCAGATGCGGCTTGATTCACGCTTAAAACACTGACAAGGGGTTGAAAGATGGCAAAGAAACGTGATGGCGGGGAAAAAGCGCGGCGGATTTATATTTTGGGTCCTTCCAGAGCGAAAATTGATCAGCGGGTCAACGAGGCGCGGAAAAAACTTACAAAATTGTAATAAATTTGCATTGACAGTTGACACCATATCACGCAAATTGAAGGTTTGAAAAATGGAATTAATGACCATCACGCAATATTGCAAAAGCCGGGGAATTTCACGGACCACTTTTTATAGATACCGGCAAGCCGGGATTTTTAAGGGCTGTTTTGTTCTGCAAGGAAAAAAGAAATGGCTTGATGCGGAAAAAGCGGACGCGGCCATTGCGTTCGACCCTGACGTTGACCTAGCGTCCTTGGCGGAAAAAATTGATCTGGCGTTCCTGGCGGAAAAAATTGATCTGGCGTCCCTGGCGGAAAAAATTGTAATCGATTTTGATGTTTTCGATTGACCGGGCGGCAAGGGGCAAAATTTTTTTTGCATGTACCTTTTTTGTACCCCCGGCAAAATTCCCCGATTTTAAAAATCATATAAACCATTGTTTTTATTGGTGCCCCCGGCAGGAATCGAACCTGCGGCGCATGGATTAGGAATCCATTGCTCTATCCACTGAGCTACGGGGGCGAAGATGTTGGGTATTTTCTATCAGAAAACCAATTTTATGGCAACTGGTGTTTTTTTTGCCAAAGTGATGCCGGGTAATCCGCCGGAAGGAAAAAAGACTTGTAAACGGTAATAATTCCGCATAGTATCGGACTGGAGAAGGGATTGGCAGATCATTATCGATTAATTGTATTTTGTCTGGAATTTTTTCCGGAGAAAGGAGTATCTCATGCTGGAAATTCTTAAAAGAACCATGTTTGCCGGGGTCGGATTGGCCCTGAAAACCAAAGCCGAAGCTGAAGAGATCGCCAGAGATTTTGTAAAAAAGACGGAACTTTCCGAAAGCGAAGGAAAAAAGTTTATCAATGATTTTTTGAAGCGCTATGACGAATCCCGGGACAAACTGGAGGACCGGGTGGAAAAAACCGTCAAAGACATTTTGAACAAAACCAACGTGGCCACCAAAGATGAACTGGCGGAAATCAAAAAAGAGATTCAAAGTCTGAAAAGCAGTTAATGGTTTTTTGCATTAATATAATGCCTTGATGCTCAGTATACGAAAACTCGGAATTATTGGCCGGGGATATCGTCACGCGGGCCGGTATCGCCAGATTTTGACCGTTTTTATTAAATACGGTTTTGGCGAACTGATCGAACTTCTGCGAGTCGGCCACTATATCGATATTGGCTGGCAGTTAATTTCGAGGCGGGATCGGGAACAGGCTACCAAGCTATCGAGGGCCGAACGGGTCCGGCTGGCCTTTGAAGAACTCGGCCCTACTTTTATTAAGCTGGGGCAGATCCTTTCGACCCAGCCGGGTCTGATTCCCATTGATATTGCCACAGAACTGGCCCGTCTTCAGGACAGCGTTCCGGCCTGCGGGTTTGCGCCGATTCAGGGAGTTCTGGAACAGGAACTGGGTGCCCCGCTGGATAAAGCTTTTCTGTCTATCGATAAAATTCCCCTGGCTTCCGCTTCCATCGCCCAGGTTTATGCCGCCCGGTTGCCCGATGGCGAAGAAGTGGCGGTTAAAGTCCAGCGCCCCGGTATACAGAAAACCGTGGAAGTGGACTTGGAAATCATGCTTTACCTGGCGACGCTGATGGAGAACTATATTGAGGAAGTCGCCCCCCACAAGCCTTCCGCTATTGTCGAGGAATTTGCCAGAGTCCTGGAAAAAGAGTTGGACTTTTCCATTGAAGCTACGAATATCGAACAGTTTGCCAGTTTGTTTGCCAACGATCATACCATTCATATTCCGGAGATTATTAAAGAGAAAACCACCGCCAGGGTCCTGATGATGGAATACATTCAGGGCGTAAAACTTTCGGATATTGAGCGGTTGCAAAGGGAAGGCTATGATCCGGAGAAAATCACCGTTCGTATCGCGGATATTATGTTCACGCAGATATTCCGGCATGGATTTTTTCACGCCGATCCGCACCCCGGCAATATTTTTATTCTTCCCGGAAACGTCATCTGCATGCTTGATTTCGGGATGGTGGGCAGCGTTGATGTACGCCGCCGGGAAATTTTTGTGGACCTGATTGACGGGCTGGCCCGCAAGAATGTTCCTTATGTAACCCAGGCCCTTCTCCGGCTTACGACCTGGGAAAGAAAGCCGGATACGGACGCACTGTCCATCGATATAACGGAATTTATGGGGCGGCACCTTTTCAAGCCGCTTAAAGAGCTGGAAATTGGTAAGGGGCTTCAGGATCTTCTGGAGTTGCTGGCGTCCAATAAATTGCGATTGCCGCCCAATATTTTTTTGATGACCAAAGCGTTTGGGACCCTGGAAGGCATTTCCAAAAAATTAAATCCCGACATTGATTTGATTTCTCATGCTGCGCCTTTTGTCGCCCGGGTCAAACTGGGCCGATTTTCGCCGCAGCGAATCACAACGAGTATGATGCGCATTGCCACGGACTGGCATACGTTTACTCAGCAATTTCCCAATGACCTGCTGGAAATTACCCGTCTGCTGAAAAACGACAATCTCACCCTGAAAGTGGACCACAAGGGATTGAAACCATTAATTTCCAAGTATGACCAAATCAGCAACCGGATATCGTTTGCCATTATTATTGCGGCCCTGCTGCTGGGATCGGCTTTGATAATAACCGCCAAAATTCCGCCGCTGGTATTCGGTTTTTCCGTTTTGGGACTGGTGGGATTTACCGGTGCGGCTGTGCTGGGATTGTGGCTGCTGGTGGCGGTGTTGTGGAAAGGCGGCTTATAGAAAGTCTTTCGGAAAACAGACCGGGAAACAATATTCTTGACAGATTTTATGAATATGCATTATCTGAAAGTAAATCAATCCCAAAAACAGTTCAGCGGGGTTGACTGCCTTGTTCTTTGGGGTGGTTGGTCCTTCTGCCGTAAACAGACGGCTCTCAAGGTAGTAAAGCTGGAACTGTACTATTGTTTTGCTGTTATTTTTTTGAAGGAGTCCTCCCATGCTGGTAGAAAAAATTAGACGGGCAAGCGTCCGGATCAAGCTGTTGCTGGCCATTGTTCCTTTAACCGTGGTGATGCTGGTTTTGTTATATTTATCAAGTCAGGTTGCCGTGGCCTTTTTTCTGCTGGGTTTGATTCTGATTGTTTTGCTGTCGGCGGTGATTTGGTTTGTTGTCGGAGATTTTTTAATTCCGGTGCATGATATCATCGCTATCGGCAAGCAAATGTCGATTGATATAATGGAAGAGAAAAACGACCTGACCGCCCGGGTTACCGAAGTCAACCGCAGTGAGACCGTCCATCCCGGAGATGAAAAAGGGGAGATGGCCAAATGGTTTAACAAGTTTATGAAAAAAATCAGTCTCATTATGACGGTTATTCGGGAGCAATCGGCCAAAGTAGAAAACAGCACCAGCAATCAGACCCTGTTAACGGAAAAAATGCTGGAGCTGGTGCAGGACAATCATTCACGGACCGGTTCCGTAGCCAGTGCCGCGGAGGAAATGAATGCCAATCTGGAGTCGGTGGCCGGTTCCATGGAACAGGCCGCGGGGAATGTAAAATCCGTGGCTTCCGCCATTGAAGAAATGACCGCCACCATCACCGAGGTGGCCAAAAGCTCGGAAAATGCGAGTAATATTACCGGCAGTGCGGTATCCCAGACGCAGACTGCTTCTCATCAGGTGGGCAATCTCGGCAAGGCCGCCAGTGAAATCGGTGCGGTTTTGGATACCATAGCGGAGATATCCGATCAGACAAATTTATTGGCCTTGAATGCTACCATCGAGGCGGCGCGGGCCGGAGAATACGGTAAGGGGTTTGCTGTGGTAGCCAATGAAATCAAAGAGTTGGCTAACGCCACCTCGGAAGCTACCATGGAAATAAAAAACAAAATCGAGGGTATTCAAGAATCCACCGACGGTACCATTACGGAGATCAGCGGCATTACCAAGATAATCAATGATGTCAATGAGATGGTTTCAACCATCGCCACCGCCGTGGAACAGCAGCGGACCACCACCAAAGAAATTGCCGCCAGCATTGGCAAGGCGTCGCTGGGGATTGACGAAGTGAATGAGAATGTGGCGCAGGCCTCAATGGTGGCCGCCGAAATTGCCAGGGATATTGCCAGTGTCGACCAGTCGGCCGACAAACTGACGGAGACAAGCCGGGAAGCCCGTCAGGGCGCCAAGGAGATGCAAGAAATTACCCAAGAGGTGATACGCATGGCGGACCGCTTTGTTGTCAGTTGATTTCCCGCCTGAAACCGGTTTTGCAGCGGTTATTTCAGCCGCAGGTCTGCGGTTTTTCCGCAGCGACCGTCATATTTTGTCAATTTTCAAACCAAGGATGGATAATTGTGTCTAAGAGGGCCGTTTTGGCGCTCCGTGCAGGACTCGGAGCTGTATTTGCCGTAGTTTTGATCCGCGTATTTTATCCGGGCACCGGATGGGGCAAGGTCGCCGGTCTGGCCTTGCTGCTGGTTGGCCTGGCCTATTTTTTTGATTATCTGCGCACCAGGAAATCCGGGTCGTAAGGAGTTTTTGTGAAGCAGTTAATTCTCGGTACCGCCGGCCACATTGATCACGGAAAGTCCAGTTTTGTCAAAGCCTTGACCGGAACCGATCCCGACCGCCTGAAGGAGGAAAAACGCCGCGGCATAACCATTGAGCTGGGCTTTGCTTCTTTTCTTTTGCCTGGTGGGCGGCGATTGGGTATTGTTGATGTTCCCGGCCATGAAAAATTTGTTAAAAATATGGTGGCCGGGGCTTCCGGAATTGATCTGGTAGCCCTGATGGTGGCGGCGGATGAAGGGGTAATGCCCCAGACCCGGGAGCATCTGGAAATCTGCACGCTTCTGGGAATAACGCACGGTCTGGTGGTGTTGACCAAAATTGATCTGGTGGACGAGGAAATGCTGGAACTGGCCCGGGAGGATGTGGCCGATGTTGTGCGCGGTACTTTTCTGGAGGAAGCGCCGGTCTTGCCGGTTTCTTCCGTTACCGGTCAGGGGTTGAACCGGTTCCCGGAATTGGTGGAGAGCATTACCGGGGATATGCCGGAGAAATACCGCTCCGGCATTTTTCGTCTGCCGGTTGACCGGGTTTTTTCCATGAAAGGTTTCGGCACGGTCATCACCGGCACGCTGATCTCCGGTAGTGTACAGACCGGCGATACCATACAGATTTATCCTTCCCAGCGTACCTCCAAGGTCCGCGGCTTGCAGGTTCACGGTGAAAAGGTGGCGTCCGCCGGGGCCGGGTTGCGAACGGCGATTAATTTTCAGGGTATTGAGAAAAAAGAGGTCTGCCGGGGGAGTGTGCTGGGTTTCCCCGCTACCCTGTTGCCCAGTTATATGCTGGATGTTTATTTTTTGTATCTGGCCAGCAACGGCAAACCGATAAAGAACAGGAGCCGGGTCCGGGTCCATGCCGGTACCAGTGAAATTCTGGGAATGTTGATTCTGCTGGACCGGGAGGAAATGGCGCCGGGGGAAGAAGCGGTGGTGCAATTGCGGCTGAATACACCGGTAGTGTGTGTCAAAGATGATCGGGTGGTAATCCGCAGCTATTCTCCGATTCGGACCATTGGCGGCGGACAGGTGCTGAATCCGGTCCCGCCCAAGCACAAACGGAACCAGCCGGAACTGGTCAGCGAAATTTTCAAGCTGGAGAATGCTTCTCCGGAGACGGCCATACTTTTTCATTGCCGGCAAGCCGGGGAACAGGGAATCTCCTGGACAGCTTTGAAAATCATGGTCAACATCAATGAGAAACAGTTGCAGAAAAATCTTGATCCCCTCTTATCGTCCCGATCCGTAATTCTGGTGGACAAAGAAAAACGAATCTATGTTCATCAGGAAACTGTGGACAGCATGATTCAAGAATTCCTGGCGGTTTTGACCCGGTATCATCAGAAAAATCCGCTGAAAAAGGGTATTCCGCGGCAGGAAATCAAATCAAGGATCGCCGGTCGTTCCCGGCCCCGGCTTTTTGAACTGGTTCTGGAGCGACTGTTGAAAGAGGAGCAAATCGTGCAGGAGGGGGAGGCACTCCGGCTTCCGGGCCATACGGTTGCTCTGGACAGCAATCACTCGCGCCTGAAAGAAGAAATTATAGGGCATTATCAGACTGCGGGTCTGGAACCCCCCTATTTGAAGGAGCTGGCCGGAATACTCGGGCGGAACGATATGCAGGCGATTAAAGATGTGATGACCTTGTTGGTGGAAGAAGGGAAGTTGTTCAAAGTCAAAGAGGACCTTTTTTTTCACGCTTCTGCTGTGGAGGAACTGAAAAATCGCCTGGTGCGGTTTTTATCGGATAAGGGAAAAATCGATACGCCGGAATTTAAAAAGATGACAAATGTCTCCCGAAAATATACAATACCTTTGATCGAATATTTCGATTCGCAGAAAATAACGATCCGCGTAGGTGATGTCAGAAAGTTAAGACGGTAAAATGCAGGGAGATCATTACTATGGAACCATTTGATGACAGGGAAAAAAACGGTCAGCCCCGTTTTTTTCCGTTTTCGCTTTCCCCCGGTTGGCGCCTGGTGCTGGCATTGATTGCGGCGATTCTGGTGATTTGGGGGATCACCGCTCTGATGGATTCGGGCGGGGTGACTTCGGCCGAAAAACCACCGTTGGCCCTGAAAAATCAATCGCCGTCGCGGCAGGCGGAGTCATTATCCGGCCAGAATACAGGGGCTTCATCTGGCGATAAGACCGGGGCAGCCAACATCTCCAAAATACCCGAGGCGCACCAGCCGTCCGCTTCTTCTGTATCGGCCCCGGCCCAGGAAACCGCTGACCAGGAGGCACGGAGGGCTGCGGCCCATGCATCCTCCCCAAGCGGGAATAGAAAATCGGCGAAGCAGAAGCAGACTCCTTCTACTTCAACGACTGTTGAAGAAAAAGTGGCCGGGGTGCCTTCGAAAAAGGCTGCCGGTTCGGAAAACGGCGAATCGGCAGTTCCCCGGGTAACAGGCGTTGCTTTTGTAAATGCCGTCAGCAAACCCATAAGATATGAGCTGGAAGAGCGTTTTTACGGCTGGCGTCCCAATGACCTTATCCGGTTTACCGATAATGTGAACAATTTTCAACGGGGAGTGCTGGAAGTGACCCGGCGCGCGGTTGTCAAACTGGCGGAACGTATCTCCCGGACCGGTTCAACGGATATTTTGGACAAGAACCTGGAGCCGGCGATGAACTGGTTTATGGTCAGCGGAGAGAGCTTCTGGTTTCCGGCGGCGGAAAACAAGTATAAAGACGGCTTGAAGGAACTTGCTGCTTACCGGGACCGGTTGATAAATGGAGAAGCGGATTTCTATACGCGCACAGATAATTTAATTCCTTTGTTTAAGGCTTTTGCGGATCTGGTGGGCAGTTGCGACGAGAACCTTGTCAAAACCAAAGAAAAGGACGGCCAGTCGGTCAGCACTTTTGCTGCGGATAACTATTTTTATTATGCCAAGGGCGTGGCCAGCGCCATGGAGCCTATCCTCAGGTCTGTAGAAATTGATTTTCACGACACATTGATGACCAGGGGGGCCATCACTCCCCTGCATCACGCCATCCATGCCTGCCATACGGCGGCGAACCTGGAGCCGCTGATTGTTTTCGAAGCGGACCTGGATGGCTTTCTGGCCAACCACCGGGCCAATATGGCAGCGCATATCAGCCATGCCCGATTTCATCTGGATGTGCTGGTCAATACCCTGTCGACCTGAGAAAGCCGCGGAGCTCTGATTATAACCAGAAACCACTGCAAATCATAGTGAGAAATCGTTTATGTGGAAAAGAATGTTGGTTGTAAAGTTTATTGTTTTACTGCTGGGAGCACCCGGGGTTCTGGCCGCAGATGGTGATCTCACTCCCTTTCCGGAAACCATTCGGGTGAATGATACCCCGCTGGTTTTAAACGGTACCGGTCTTCGGGAGAAATATTTTATGGGAATTGATATTTATCGGGCGGGTCTTTATCTGAAGAAGCCTTCCCGTGATGCCCGCCGGATTATTATGGCGGATGATCCCATGGCCTTGCGCCTCAAAATTGTCACCGGTCTGATTGATGCCGAAAAATTTCAGGAAGCTACCCTGACGGGATTCAAGGAATCCACCAACGGCAACATCGATCCCTTTCGAGATGAAATCAAACTGCTGTTACAGGCTTTTGCCGATGAAATTGACAACGGAGACATATTTGACCTGTATTATGTAAAAGATGCGGGCGTCAAAATTATCAAAAACGGCCAACTGAAAGTCGTCATTCCCGGTCTGCCCTTTAAACAGGCTTTTTTCGGTATCTGGCTGGGTAACATGAGTGAAAAGCGGTTGCAGAATCTGCGGGATCAACTGCTGGGCAAGCAGTAGAATTTGTCCGTTCTACCGGAAAAAGGGCGAGATGCCGAGATAAATTCCAAAGCCTATCATAAAAACGGCACATCCGGCCAGTAAGCCATAGTAGGTTTTTTTGTTTAACCGGCGTACGCCCCAGAAGGACAGGGTCGAAACCAGCAGATACCAGGCCAGGTCCCCGGCCTCGTGTCCGACAAAGAACGCCGTCAGGGCCGGAACATTATCCAGCGAAATCTGAAATTCGGTCATAAAAGCGAACCCGATAGTCGCCCACCAGACCCACCAGTAGGGATTGGCCATGGAAATCAGGGCGCCGCCGGCCACGGGATTGGTAACGAATCCCCTGGCCGCCGACTTCTGGCCTTCGGCAGCCGGCTCCGTCCATCCGGCCGGCAGTTTCTCCCGAAAGAGATCCCGGACGATGGATATGCCGAAAAGGATGAGCACAGCGCCGCCGGTCACCCCGATGGTTTTTACGGCCAGCGGGGTCTGGAGCAGTACGGAAAAGCCGGCCAGCAGAAGAAAAATGATCCCCGCTTCAATCGTTGCATGCCCCAGGATGATCCAGGCCCCCATGGCATACCCCCGCTTGGCGCTGCGAGCCGATTTGATAATAGTATAGGTCAGCAGGGGGCCGGGAGCCATGGCCCCGGTAAGCGCCACCGCAAATGATAATATGAGAATACTTGTAAAGACGGAAAGATCCACTTATCGATCGAATCGCCGTGCATTTTCTGGTTCAAAAGGAAAAAGTGTTGTAATGGGTAAATTCGGCAATTTCTTTGCGTTTGGGGGCGGATGTCGGTTTGGCAGGATACCCCAGGGGAATCATGCAGACAACTTCGTGTCCCGCGGGGACTTTCAAAATTTCCCTGGCTTTGTCATGGTCAAAAAGCCCCACCACCACACTTCCAAGTCCCAGGGCCTGCGCACATAAACATACGTTCTGAGCGGCGACACCGATATCGAATAAAAACCAGTCCCCGAATTTGGTGGTAACTTTTTCCTTGTAGTAACCGGAGGCCTCCAGCTTGGCACAGAAGACCAGGACGACGGGCGCTGCCGTAACCGCCTTCTGGGCGGGATTGCCCTTATAAACGGTTTCCGCCAGACGGTTTTTTCCTTCTGCATCCCTGATTACCACCACTTCCCAGCATTGGGTATTGGCCCACGACTGGGCCCAGCGAACCGATTCCAGCAGGGTTTGCAGCGTTTCTTCGGAGATGTCTTTGTCTTCGTACTTGCGGACGCTGCGACGGTTTTTGATGATATCCATGAAATCACTCATGCCAACCTCCTTGCTAATTCAAGCGGCCCTCTTCAATATAGGGGACGTCGGTCACCTCCAGGGCGTGAAGAATATGACTGTTATAGCGCCGCTTCATTTCTTTGATGGTTTTTCTTTCCTTGTTGAAGGTTCCGGCAAAGGCCAGAGCTTCGCTCATCAGCTCCTCCCGGGGGCAGGCTTTGGTAATGATGTGGTGCGCTTGGCATTCTTTGGCGGTCAGCCGCAGGCCGCCATAATACATCTCATCCAGTTTATGGCGGGGAATGGCGGAGCGCAGCAGGGCAATCATACCGGGAAGAAAGGGAATATTCAGATCCACCTCGGGAAAGCAGAAGAATCCCCGGTCCGACCGCATCAGTCGAAAATCAAAGGCACAGGCCAGAATCGCTCCCCCGGCAAAGGCGTGCCCGGAAATGGCGGCAATGGTGACCAGCGGATAACTTACCAGACGGGCAAATAACGCGTTCAGTTTGTAAAAAAATCCCTTGGCGGTTTCGGTGTCTCCCGCCAGAACATACGGGCTGAGCCAGTCCAGATCAATGCCGTTGGAAAAGATTTTTTCGTGGGAAGAGGTGACAATCAGGGTGCGGGCGTCGGTGGACTCCTCGATTTCGTCCAGAACCTCCAGAAATTTTTGCAAAAAATCGTTGTTGAAGCGATTTTCCCCGCTGTTCAGCCAAACCGTGGCCACATGTCCTTCCAATTGCCAGGTTATCGTCTTCATTGCCGCTCCTGCACTTTACTGGTCGCCTGATGATTTCTTTCGCAGTTCCGGAATTCAGGCTATCATGAAGCTGTCAGGCGGGTCAACTCCGGATTCATCGATTACAGAACCGTCCTGGTGCGAACTGTGTACAGCACCCAAAAAACCCGTTACCCTTTCGTCAACGAAAAGGCAACGGGTTTGGGAAGGTTTAAAAATGAAAAAAATCGGGAATCATGGCGATTCGGAGGGTATCAACTGCCGCAACAGGAACCCTGTTCTCCGCAACTGCCGCAACCACCTCCCAGTTCTATACTGGAGGAAATGGAAAATCCGAACTTGTTGAAATCCACTTTTACCGGTTTGGCTTGTTCCATAAAGGCCTTGTCCACCACGAACTGAAAATCCCCGACAGGGTATACGTTATCCGTTTCTTTAGGCTCATCCAGAGCCATTGCAAAGGACGGACCGCCTCAACCCCCTTCGTTCAAAAAGACCCGAATCGGAGAGATCTCCTTTTTGTCTTTAAAATATTCACCGATCTGCTCACAGGCAGATTCCGTTACTTCAATATCCATTGCTACCTCCTTGTCGTTACCAGCGTATCGGTCCATTTGTTCTTGTTGGAGTGCTTTTTCCTGCCCTATCCTTTTTCCCTTCCTGTCATCGCATTTTATCTGCATGCATGCGTAATATAATTATTAACCGGCGTTTTGTCAATCCTTGGTTCGATGGTTTGGGGTTATTGGGCCAGAGCGGCAATATAGTTCCGGTAAACAGCAGCATCTTTGTCTGAAAACATCGCAAAAATGATTTTTTTCAGATGATCGCTTTTTTCGAGAAAAGCACAGACAGTATTTACGGCGACAGGGGTCGCTTCCGTTATGGGATATCCATACACGCCGCAACTTATGGCGGGGAAAGCCACTGCATTCAATTGATTTTTTTCAGCCAGCTGGAGGCTGTTTTGGTAACAGTTTTCCAGTAGCCGGCTTACTTCGGGCTTGCTTTGGCTGTATACCGGCCCTACGGTATGGATCACATATCGAGCCGGCAGATTATAGCCGCCGGTTATGCGGGCTTCACCGGTGGGGCAGCCGCCCAGGGTTTTGCACTCTTCCAGCAACTCCGGCCCGGCCGCCCGGTGGATGGCGCCGTCCACACCGCCGCCGCCCAGCAACGAGGAGTTGGCGGCATTCACGATAGCGTCCACTTCCAGGGTGGTAATGTCGCCCTGCCAGACCTGGAGTCTGTTTATAATTTCCGGATCCATTTTTGCAGTATAACCGGTTGGGGCAAAAAAGTAAAGAGTTCTACTTGGCAATCATGGCCCGCATCATATCCCCGGCGTTTTCAGCATGGTCGGCAATACTGCCGATTTTTTCCGCCAGCATGATGGTGTGAAATACCGCAATCGGGTCAAGATCCGAATTGAAAATGCGGTGTTTCAAGGCGGCTTCCTCCTTGTCCGCATTATGTTCCTTGTTGCGGAGGTTGCGGATAATTTCTTTTACTTTAATGCGCTGTTTTTCGGAAAAACTGGTAAAATACTGCCGCGCTTCTTTAACCATATCATCCATGGTTTCAATGGGTTCAATCACATGATCCACCAGCTGGGCGAAATCTTTTCGCAGTATCTGGGGAATACCCTGTTCTTCCCGGTAGGACACCCAGCTTAAGACCGCTTTCATGGCATCCAGGACGTTGTCCTGTTCCCGCAGATAGCGGAAAAGCTGAAATTTATCCACCGGCAGGCGGGTTCCTTTGGGAAGATGGCCGCGAATGCGCCGTTTAATGGCATCCGCTTCCCGCTCCAAAAGAACCACATCCTCCCGGTGATTGTCGAAGGTAGTGCAGCGGTCGGACATATGACATTCCATGGCCTGCTGAAAGGCCCAGGCACATTCTTTTACCTTCTCTGCATGCTCTTGAAGGCCGTCAAAAGGAGAAGTTACAAATAAAGATGCCATTGGATTGCGCATTGCACACCTCCTAAGCGATAACGGTTTGCAGTATTTTATACAGTATCATACTGGTTATGGCCGCAGCCGGTACGGTAAGTATCCAGTATAGCACAATTTCATAAATTACACGAAAATTCACGGCTTCAAACCCCCGGGCAACGCCCACGCCGATCACTCCGCCCACGGCCGCATGGGTGGTGGAAACCGGCAGTCCCAGCTTGGAGGCGGCCATGACGGTGGTGGCCGCGGCAAAGTCCACGGAAAAGCCCCGGGTGTTGTTCAGGTTGGTGATTTTGGAGCCCACCGTCTCAATTACCCGCCGGCCGGCCATGGCAATGCCCGCGGCAATGCCGATACCGCCGAAGCCCAGAAGGAAGAAGGGGACCGGGACCTGATTGATGCCCGAGACGCTGCCGGTTTTGACAATAAAATAGATCAGAGCAAGGGGGCCGACGGCGTTGGCCACGTCATTGGCGCCCTGGGCCAGGGCTACGTAGCAGGAAGTGCCGATCTGGATACGCCGGAAGATGGTTTCCGTTTCATCGCCCGTATGTTTCATGCCGAAGCGGCTGATCAGCGCCTTTCCGCCGAAGCCGACCAGCGCCGACAGAAGAAAGGCCGCGCCTACGGCCGTGGGCGCACTTATGGAGATGGAAGAGCCCAGCGGGGTTTTAAACAGAAAAGAAAGGACTACGATAAACACGGCCATGCCGATGAACAGCGGGGAAAGGCGCAGGGCTGCGCCGGAGGCGTCTTTTCGAGTGTATATGACTTTGAGGATAAATTTGAAGGTGATATAGGCAATAACCAGGGAAAAAAACGGGGAAATCACCCAACTGGCCACGACCGCCCCCAACTGGCCCCAGTTGATCACGGAAAAGCCGCCGGCCATGATGCCGAAGCCGATCATGGACCCCACAATGGAATGGGTGGTCGATACCGGTAACGATTTCCAGGTGGCAAAGGAGACCCACAGGGCGGCCGCCAGCAATGCCGACAAACCGCCGATTAACGCCATGTCGGGATCGGCCAGTACGTCCGTGGAAACAATGCCTTTGCGGATGGTGTCGGTCACGTGGGAGCCGATAAATATGGCGCCGACAATATTCAAAATACCGGCGATAAAAATCGCCTGCCGGAGGGTAATGGCCCGGGCGCCTACTGCTGAGGCCATGGAGTTGGCCACATCGTTGGCGCCGATGTTCCAGGCCATGTAAAAGCCGAAAATATACCCGCAAAGCAATACAATATATTCTATATTCACGGTTATTCTCTTTTTTTTGTCTCGACCGAATATAACGCTAACAGAAATCTAACAAAAAATTAACATTTGCTTATCACAGACACAGGCAAACGCGCAACCGAAATCATAGGCAGGTTTTTTGCTGGTGAAAAGGGGGGTTATTCGCGGTTTTCGGAGATCACTGCGATGTGATGGGCGGGGTTGCGCCCTCCCAGCAGTTGCAGAACCTTGGCATCCCGCATGATTTTTTCCAGCCCGTATTCATGCATATACCCGTATCCACCGTGGATCTGGATGGCATCCTGCACCACGGCCAGGGCCGCTTCGGTGCAATAGGCTTTGGTTAAACGACTGTCAGCGGAAAATTCGGCCAGATGGGGATGTTCCGGCGTAAAGGTTTGCAGGAGAACGGCGGTCGCCACTTCCAGTTTCTGGCGCATCATGCCCAGCATCCGTTGAATTTCGGGGTGATTGATAATCAGATCACCGAACTGGTAGCGTTTTTCCGCATACGCCCGGGCCTTCTGCAGTGCCGTGCGGGCGCAGCCTGTGGCCAGAGCGGCCACAAAACCGAAGCCGGCCCGGGATACGGCCGCCAGCAGGGGCGCTGTCTGGCCGAAAGGACCTATCAATAAGGATTCCGGCAGCCGCACCTGATCAAAAGTAAGCCTTCGCAGGGGATTGACTTTTAATCCCGGCAGATGCGGATTTTTTCCCCGGCTCAGACCGGGACTTTTCGCCGGTACGATAGCGCAAGAGAGATTTCCGGCGTTTTGCGGATCCCGGCCAAAGATCAGAAAGACTTCCGCGTAATCCGCGTTGGCGGTCAGCTCTGTGGTACCGCTGATCTCAATTTCGCCCTCTCGAAGCACCAGGGAAAGTGAGGGCTGTCCTGATTCCGAAGGGATTACCGGTGCCAGCAGCGGCACGGCGTTGTCTTTCGGGGCCAGAATCTGGCGGCAGGCTTCAGGCAGCGTGGCCTTGGCGTTTGCATGGGACATCCCTACACAGGCGGCAAAATGATGCGCAAAAACCGAGGCCACGCCGGCGCAGTGCGCAGCCAGGGTGTCAAGAATCAGGGCGGCCCCCATTTCGGTGAAGGCGGCGCCGTCACAGGAGGCCGGCAGCAGCAGGGCCGGAAGATCCAGTTGCCGGCTTTTGTGCCAGATACCGGTTAGCCAGGCCGTGTCCGGTGCAGTCTCCATCTCCAGCGCCGCTGGTTGAATCTCCTGTTTCGCAAAACGGCGGCTTTCGGTCAGGATCTCGTTATATTCGGCCATGGAAATCGTCATTTTTCCTTCTCCAACCCGGATAGGTGGGCCAGGGCCCGATTGTAGATGTCGATGCGATTGGCCTGATTGCTGCCTTCGTATATCTGGGTCACTTTGGCGTCGCGAAAGGATTTCTCCAGGCCGTGGGCATAGGCCAGGGATTCCAGTCCCAGAAGGTCCGGCAAGCGAGAGGTGATACGTACGGCCAGGTCGGTTCCGGCCACCTTGACCACCGAACCATAAAAGGCGAAGTCCTCAATAATTTCGTCGGGAACCAGACGGTGCTTGAAGTTGCTTCCGGCCTGGTTCACCAGACCGCTGTGCGCCAGGGACTGTAAGGCTTCACTCAGCAGAAGCGAACGGGGCAGAATTTTTAAACCGGTCCTGACCGGCAGTAAGTCGAACATCTTCCAGACGTGACAGGCATCCAGGGCCATGGCAAAATTCACCCCGGCACTGCGGACCAGCATGATATCTTTCATCATGTCGGCCAGTTCCATCTGGATCCAAGGGGCGTCAATCAATCGTTTTCCGTCGATTTCTGTGGTACAGGCATATTGTAACCCCCGTTCCAGGGCACCGCGGGCGATTCCCAGGCCGCCGATGCCCACGAATCCCCGGGTGATGGAAAGGATCTCCCGGGTATGTCGCAGGCCCCGGCCGGGGGGTTCCCAGACATTGTTGTCCGGCACAAAAACGTCTTTGAAAAACAGTTCCGCCGTCTGACTGGCCTTTTGTCCGCATTTGCGTTCCACCCGGCTTACAGAAAACCCTTTGGACTCTGCGGGAATGAAGAAGGTGGCCATGGTCTCCCGGGGACGGTCGGGGTCTGCGGGGATGGTGGCGATGACACAGTCGGCCAGGCTGCCATTGGTGATAAAACATTTGGTTCCGTTGATACGGTAGCCGCCCGTCACTTTTTCCGCGCTGGTGGAAGGGTGCATGGTGGCCATGGCCTCGGCATCCTCCGCGTCTGTTCCAGCCGTCGGTTCGGTGATGGCCCAGGACCAGAACAGGGGCTTGTCTTTCTGCTGTGCCGCAACCATGCGTTTGATGATTTGCAGGACAATTGCAGGGCGGCACTCCACCATGGCACCCAGCAAGCCGAAAGTATTAAAGGCGATATTGCTGGCACAGCCCATACAGGCGCTGGTCAGTTCTTCTACCAGCAGCGCGTTGGCCAGGGCACTCCAGCCCAGGCCGCCCAGCTTTTCCGGGATGGGGGCAATATTCAGCCGGGCCTGATTGGCGCGTTTCCAGAGCTCCCAGTCAAACCAGGCGGGATCCCGGGCGCAACGGGTATCGATATCCAGCACCCGGGGCAAAATCTCCTGCCGGGCGAACCGCCGGGCGGTTGCCTGGGCTGTTTCCGCCTGGGCGATGTAGGCGGGGGCAGACTGTTTTACCCGTTCCAGCCCCGGTAAAACCGTCAGCAGATCCGGCGCCGGGGCCTGGAGGCCGAATTTTTTCGTATACATATTGGTATTTGCGGGCATGGGACCTCTTTTTGGCAAAGGGGGAATCGGTAGTGCTGAATATATCCGGAAAAGGTCCGGTTTTGCTGGCGGCCCCGGTTGCCATCATTGCATGTTGCGTTGGCTGTTTTGTTTTCGACCAGACGGTCAATAAACAGCAGCATTATAGAAGGCGGGTTATTCTCTGTCAATATTTTCTGGTGTTTCTCAGCATGGCAGAATTTGTAAAAAAGAAAAAAATGATGAAAAAAAGGATTGACAATTCAGAGAGACATCTGGTATGACCTCTAACCAGTAAATCAATAAAAAATTCTAAGGATACGCAAAAATGTTGGAAAGTTCCCCAGCTGGACCGGGCAGTCATCAGCAACAATTGCTGATGCGCCCCACGCAATATGCCGAGCACAATCTGATAGCGGCGATATTGAACAAAACCTGGCCGCCGGGTACGGCTTTGCCTGCCGAACGGACCCTGGCGGCAGCGATCGGGGTTACCCGCCAGACGCTTCGAGAAGCGCTGCAACGTCTGGCCAAAGATCGCTGGATCACCATTTCGCACGGTAAAGCCACGATAGTCAATGATTATTGGCAACAGGGCGGGCTGGGCATTCTCAGAACCATGGCCGCTTATGCGGAATATCTGCCGCCGGAGTTTGTCTCTCATCTGTTGCAGGCCCGGACCCTTTTTTTGCCGGTCTGCGCTCGGGCCGCTGTCGCTGATGTTCCGGATTCATTCCTTGATTTTCTGGGGAAAGCGGGCGCATTGGGAAATGATGCCCGACTCTTTGCCGAATATGACTGGGAACTGCAATCGATGATGGTTCATCACAGTGGGAACATGATTTACCCTTTGATTTTAAATGATTTTGAATCTATTTTTACGGTTATGGGCAAAGAATACTTTCGTCTGGAGATTGCCCGGAAGCGGTCTGTTGTTTATTACAACCGGCTGGCGAGGGCGATTGTCGCCAATGACGATATCGAACAGACTGTCCGGCAGGCCCTGGAAGAGAGTCTGGATATCTGGCACCAGATTCAACCCCGGGGCCAGGGAGGTACGGATGAATCCGGGATATCGGAATAACATCTGGGACCTGGTAGTCATCGGCGGCGGCGTAACCGGCGCCGGGGTCTTCCTGGAAGCTGTCAACAGGGGCTGGCGGGTACTGCTGGTGGAACGCAACGATTTTGCCTGGGGCACTTCCAGCCGCTCCTCCAAGATGGTCCACGGCGGGCTGCGCTACCTCAAAGAGGGCAAGCCGCGGCTGACCCGCTCTGCGGTGAAAGAACGGGAGCGCCTTTTACGGGAGCTTCCCGGCCTGGTAGACCCGCTGGGATTCCTCATGCCGGTGTATTCCGACTACGGCCCCTCCCGGCTGCTTATGGGCCTGGGCTTGTCCGTATACAGTCTGATGGCCCTGGAAAAACAGCATACCGGCTACAATTCCCGGCAGATCAGCGAACAGATTCCGTATCTTCGCCAGGAGCATCTCACCGGCGGATTTTATTTCAAAGACGCCCAGGTGGACGACGCCCGGCTGGTGCTGCGGCTGATCTACCAGGGGGTGGCCAACGGCGGCCGGGCCCGAAATTATACCGCCGCCCGAAAAATTCTCCGGGACGGCGCCGGGCAGGTCACCGGTCTGGTCACCGAAGATGTGGCCAGCGGTCAACAGACGGAAATCCGGGCCCGAGCGGTGATCAACGCCACCGGCGTCTGGGCGGAACGGTTTCAGCCCTCGCCGGAACGGGGGCTGCACCTGCGTCCCCTGCGCGGCAGTCATCTGATTTTTCCCGGCCATCGTTTTCCGGTCCCCCACGTGGTCAGCTTTCTGCATCCACAGGACAAACGACCGGTCTTCATGTTCCCTTGGGAAGGCGCGGTCATCCTGGGCACCACCGATATCGACCATGAACAGGACCTGGATGCCAACCCCGCCATTGCTCCCGCGGAAACCCAGTATCTCATGGAGGGGCTGCATTTCATCATGCCCGGTCTGCCCCTGTCCATTGCTGACTGTATGGCCACCATCGCCGGCATCCGCCCGGTGCTGAGCAAAGGCGGCGCGGCCGCCTCCCAGGAATCCCGGGAACATGTGGTCTGGCGGGACCGGGGGTTGATTACCATTACCGGCGGTAAACTGACCACCTTCCGGCTGCTGGCCCGCGACGCCCTGAAAGCGGCCTGGGCCTGGCTGCCGCCTCCGCCGGAACCCTCCCGCCGGGGACCGGTTTTTGTCCCCGCGGATTCCGATTCTGCAAACCTGCAATCCCTGCCCGCCGATATCCGGCGCCGGCTGTCCGGCCGGTACGGCCCCATGGCACCACAGGTGGCGGAAAACATTGCCCGTCCGGAACAACCGGACACTGTCCCCGGCACGAACACCCTCTGGGCGGAACTGGCTTATGCCGCGGAAAAGGAGCAGGTTCGCCATCTCAGCGACCTGCTGCTGCGCCGGACCCGTCTGGGGCTGATCTGCCCCGGCGGCGGCCAGGATCTCTTGGAGCAGGTGCAGGCCGTATGCCAACCGTATCTGGACTGGGATGAACAGCGCTGGGAAACGGAAAAAGCGCGCTACCGGAAGACCTGGCAGCGTTTTTACGCCCCTCCGGACGCCCTGGTCCGGGATAACGCCAACGCGGGAAACCAACCGTGAACACTTCCACCCTGCTGGCCATTGACTGCGGCACCCAGAGCCTGCGGGCTCTGCTGTTCTCCCCGACGGGAGAGATGCTGGCCCGGGTTCAGATCGTCTATGAGCCCTATGTAAGCCTCCGGCCCGGATGGGCGGAGCAGGATCCGGAGCTGTTCTGGACAAGTCTCTGTCAGGCCTGCCGGCAGCTGCAACAGGAAGTGCCGAAGCATTTTGCCGCCGTGGCCGGAGTAGGGGTAACCAGTCAACGCAGCAGCATGATCAACGTGGATAAAGACGGCCGTCCCCTGCGACCGGCCATCATCTGGCTGGACCAGCGCAAAACCTCTCCGCCCTTTGCTTCCCGGAAATTTTTGCGCCTGCTTCTGAAGCTGATCCGCCGGGAAAAAACCGTTCTCTCGCTGCAGTCCGAAGGCAAGGGCAACTGGATTCAGCAGCAGCAGCCGGAAATATGGGCCGCCACCGCCAAGTATCTGCAGATATCGGGCTTTCTGAATTACCGCCTGACGGGAAACTTCCTGGACTCGGTGGCTTCCCAGATCGGCCATGTGCCCTTTCACTACCGGAAACAGCGATGGTGCCGCAAACACGAAATTCCGGCCCTGCTCTTTCCCATGGAACCGGAGAAGCTGCCGGACCTGGTCCCTCCGGCCGCCGGCCTGGGCGGCGTCTGCGCTGAAGCGGCCCGGGCCACCGGCCTGACCGAAGGGACGCCGGTCATTGCCTGCGGATCGGACAAAGGCTGCGAAACCATCGGGGCGGGAGTGATCGACGCCTCCATGGTCAGCCTCAGTTTCGGCACCACCGCCACCGTTCAGACCACCTCCGCCGACTATTTTGAACCCCTCCGGTTGCTGCCGCCCTATCCGGCGCCGATACCGGGCTTTTACAACCCGGAAGTGGAAATTTTGCGCGGCTACTGGATGATCAACTGGTTCAAGCGCCAGTTCGGCTACGAAGAGGTCCGGGAGGCCGAGGAAAAAGGTCTGGCTGCGGAAGAAATCCTGGACCGGCACCTGGTAAACACCCCGCCGGGTTCCATGGGCCTGGTTGTTCAGCCCTACTGGAGCCCCGGGCTGAACCATCCCGCGGCCAAGGGCGCCATGATCGGCTTCGGGGATGTGCACACCAAATCCCACATCTACCGGGCCGTAATTGAAGGCCTGGCCTTCGCCCTGCGGGACGGGCTGCACAAAATCGAAAAACGCGGCCGTCTCCGAGTAACCAGAGCAGCCGTATCCGGCGGGGCTTCGCAAAGCGAAGCAATCTGCCGCATCACGGCCGACATTTTCAATCTGCCCATGATCAAGGGCCGAACCCATGAAACCTCCGGCCTGGGCGCGGCCCTGGTGACCGCGGTGGGACTGGGGATGTATGATTCTTTTGTCCAAGCCGCCGCCGGCATGATCGCAGAGGAAACGGTTTTTGAACCCGATCCGGAAGCGGTTAGCCTGTATGAGCAGCTTTACCAGCGGGTTTACCAGCGGATTTACCCCGCCCTGGAGCCGCTGTACGAGTCGATCCGGGAGATTACGGGGTATCCGGAATAATGAAATGCAATCAGGAATTACAAATGAGAAATGAGAAAACTACGAATTGAAAAACGGGGAGGGAAACCGTTTAAAATTCATAGTTCACAATGTATAATTGTTCATTTGCAACAGGGAGGCATATGCACCGCGACGACTTTTCTCCGGACTGGATCGAAACCCCGCCGCCGCCGGACAGCTACCGGTCGATTTTCAAATGGGGCGGCCCCGGTGAATTCAAACATCCCAGCGGCGGTTTTCTGCGGATCATCAAGCAGGAGCTGGGCCTGACCGAGGCCGATTTTGCCCAGCGGGAAAAGACCGGTGAAGAACCGGTTGCGGAAGGGATCGCCCCGCCCCCCCTGTCCGACGCGGACCGGGATGAACTGGCCGGCCTGGTGGGCACCGCAAATCTCACCACCGATACCTACAGCCGGGTAAAATTTTCCAGCGGCAAGGCCATGGAGGATATCCTGCGGCTGCGGGACAAAACCCTGACCCACCTGCCCGGGGCCGTGGTCCATCCCCGGGGCAAAGAAGACGTGCACAAGGTGGTTGATTTCTGCCGGAAGCGCCGGCTGCCGCTGCATGTTTACAGCGGGGGCAGCTCCGTCACCCTGGGGCTGAACTGTCCCCGCGGCGGCGTCACCCTGGTGATGAGCACCCACATGAACCGGGTACTGGCCTTTAACGAAACCAACCAGACCATCACGGTGGAAGCCGGGATGATGGGGCCGGACTATGAAGACCTGTTAAATAACGCCCCGGAAAAACTGGGCGCCTTGGATCGTTATACCGGCGGGCATTTCCCCCAGTCCTTTGAATACTCCTCCGTGGGCGGCTGGGTGGTTACCCTGGGCGCGGGCCAGGCCTCTTCCTACTATGGAGACGCCTATGACCTGGTAACCAGCCAGGAATATATCACTCCCGCCGGCACCCTGAAAACCCTGGACTATCCGGGTACCGCCACCGGCCCCAAAGTCAATGACATCATGAAAGGCAGTGAGGGCTGTTTCGGGGTGCTGGTGGCCGTAACCATGAAGGTCTTCCGCTACCGTCCGGAAAACACCCGGCGGTTCGCCTTCATGATGCCGGACTGGCCGTCCGGGCTGGCCGCGGTGCGGGCAATCTGCCAGGGCCAATTCGGGATGCCGTCCATCCTGCGGCTGTCCGACCCGGAGGAAACCGATATCGGGCTGAACATGTACGGTATTTCCGGGTCTTTCCTGGACCGGCTCATGAAAATCCGGGGACACCGGCCGGGGGAGCGCTGTCTGCTCATCGGCCAGGCC
>CAZWCS010000070.1:0-22120 GCA_964632805.1 uncultured Desulfobacterales bacterium | reverse complement strand
ACCGCCGCGCGGAAAAACCCGAACATGGTGTTTGTCGCCAGGCCGGAAAGATTGGGCCACGGAGGTAACCCAGGGGCAATGGAGAGTGATTATGCAGGATAATCCCTCATATTTTGATGAGTGTGGCCGTCGTTGCCCGGTGGAAAATGTTTCCTGGAATGATGTACAGGTCTTTATTCAGCGCTTAAACGAAAAAAGCGGCGAGGAAAATACCTATCGCCTGCCCACCGAAGCGGAATGGGAATATGCCTGCCGGATGGGAAGGAAAAAAAATATTTTTTCCAGAATGGTAGACGGTGCTATAGGTGTAGTGAATACACTGCATTACGCTTTTATAAAAACCGGCCTGGTTCCCTTTCAACAAACAGAGCTCATTCCCACGCAGGATTGTCTTTCAACCGAAGAAGCCAATTATAATGCAAGTTTTCCCTGCGCCGGCTGCCCGAAGGATGATTATCGGGGGAAAACCCTGCCGGTGGCCTCTTTACAGCCGAATCAGATCGGGCTCTATGATATGATCGGAAACGTTTATGAATGGTGCCAGGATAATTATGGCTCCCTGAAGTGTCCCTCGACTTTCCCCATGTATAAATGCTGTGATCCCAAAGGGTGTTGCCGGGGTGAGTGTAAAGTATATCGCGGCGGCAGCTGGATGTCCTGTTTCCGGTACTGCCGGCCCGCCTATCGGGGAAGAGCACGGCCGGATTATGAAGCGAAAAATATCGGCTTTCGACTGGTGAAAGAACGTTAGCCGCTGTTTTAAAAATTGAAATTGATAGGGTATTATAAGCAAAAAAAGAGAGGAAGCCATGCCGGGAATTTGTAAAATCGTGCCGGGGGGACTGACCGCACTGGGGATGGGCTTGCTGCTGGTGACATTCACCGCTTGTACGCCCTGGTACCAGCCGTATGGAATTGATTCCAAAGAGGATCTGATGAAGTTATCGGCGGTGCCGGATTTGCGACTGGCCCTGACCTCCAGCGATGCCGATATTCGGGTCAAAGCGTCGCAAGCGCTGGGGGAAATCGGTCCGGACGCCCGAGATGCGGTCCCTGATCTGGTAATGGCCCTGGAGGATGAACGCTATGAGGTGCGCCAGGCCGCAGCGGATGCACTGGATAAAATGAAACTGGTCTCTCCGGAGTACAAAGAGGTCCCGATTCTGGTTCAGATTACGCGTTTGCGTTCCAAAAGCCGGATAGAACGTCGAAAAGCAGCCGACAAACTGGCTGAGATGGGGCCCCGAGCGGCGCAAGCCGTTCCGGCTTTGATCCGGACCATGCAGGATGATTCCGACTGGGATGAGCGGTACAACCAGGTTCGGCGGGCTGCTGCCAGGGCGCTGGGAGAGATCGGCTACGCCGCCCGGGCAGCCAATCCGGCTTTAATAGAGGTTTTGGACTCCTATGATTATAAAGTCCGTCTGGAAGCCGTTAAAGCGCTGGGGAAGATCGGCCCCAAGCAGTCTCCGGATGTGATTGAAGCGTTAACCGGAGTTTTAAAGGATCCGGATTTTGACGTTCGCAGAGAAGCGGTGGTGGCTTTAGGCAATTTTGAAGAATGCGCAAAATGCGCTTTGCCGCAATTGGTAACCATGAATTTATCCGATCAGGATTTTGACGTTCGCAGGGAAGCCGTAAAATCAATCTGTCGGATATCCTCCGGGAGTACTTCCTCCGTTTGTGCACTTGTTCAGGCACTTGATGATGACGATGTGGATGTTCGCAGAGAAGCGGTTATCGCTCTTAGGGAAGCAGAGCCGCAGGCGAGAAGACAGTTGTTACCCGAAGTCATTAAACGATTAAACGATGTTGATGAAAATGTTCGCTTGAGTGCAATAAAAACCCTGGCTACCTATGGCAGCAGCTGCGAGCCGGTTTGCAAGGCTCTGGACCGGCTCTGCCATGAAGATAAATCTTTGGAAGTGAGAAAAGAAGCCGCGGAAACGCTGTATGATCTCAAAAAAATACCTTTTGAAGAAATGACCGAGTAGAATCTGAGAATTGTCCGGCGGCGTCCGTCTCCTGGTATGATATACGGGATTTTATTGCAGCCTTGAATGAAGATGGGGAAGGTGTTTATCGCCTGCCGACGGATCCTGTACAACCCATCCGGTAGCACGGAAGCGTCCTAACGCCCGGGGCGTCTGTATGACATGCATGGCAATGTCTATGAGTGGTGTGCGGACTGGTTTGCGGACGACCCTTCCGGGCTGGTAACGAATCCGGAAGGTCTCCCCTCCGGATCGATCCGCGTTTTCCGCGGCGGCAGCTGGAAATCCCCCGTCAAATACTGCCGCTCCGCGGAACGTTGCGGGTACAGGCCGGAATACGTTCATTACAATCTGGGCTTCCGGCTGGTCCGACAGAAATAATACACCACCGCCCGTTTCGTCCTGTCTTTTATAAAATCTGCTTTATTCATTCTCTAAAATTCGCTATGCTTGCCCCATGACTTCCGCACACAATTTTGAAACAAACGGGGGCAAGCCTCTGGTTGATTTTCTCAATCAGAAATTTGAAACCATCGGGGACTGGGCCTTTGACCACAAGTGGTTGGTGTTGTTGCTGTGTCTGCTGGTTTTGGGGGTAGGCGGATTTTTTTCCCGGCAGGTGCGGTTTGACAACAGTTTTAACGCCTATTTTGACGAAAACGACCCCACCTATCAAAATTTTCTGGATTTTCGCGAGGAGTTCGGCTCGGACGAAATTTCCTATATTGTCTATAGCGCTCCCGAAGCGGTGCATAATATCTGGAACCTCGATGTTATGGGCAGAATCCGGGATCTGTCCGAACAGCTGAAAACGGTCCCGTTTGTGGAGGAGGTCACTACCCTGGCCAATGCCGAGTTTATCGAGGGCGTGGAAGGGGAGTTGCTGGTTCACGAGATTCTGGACGAATTTCCGGATACCCAGGCGGAGCTGCTGGCCCTGAAGGAAAAAATTGTAAATAAACCGATTTACGTGGATGGGCTGGTCAGCGCGGACGAAAAGTTCGGCGCCATCATCCTGGAGATGGAAAAAGCCAGCATCGATCCCCTGGAGGAAATCCGGTTTGATCCGGCAAAAGGGGACAAGCTGGACAATCTGTATCCCCAGGTCACCTATGACGCCATTGAAGAAATCCTGGCCCGGCCTGAATATGCGGACATCCAGTTTTATCATACCGGGGATGTCCCCTTGAATGCCCATTACAATCGAATATCCCAGACGGAAAGCACCCGGCTGGGCCTCATCTCCTTTATTGTGGTGGGCCTGCTGCTGGTTTTTTTCTTCCGCAATTTTATCGGGGTTTCCGGCCCGCTGCTGCTGGTGTTGTGCTCCATTCTGGTGACCACCGGTTTTGTGGGCTTGATGGGCTGGGATTTTGACCTTATGTTCATCATGCTGGCGCCGCTGCTGGTGGCGGTGGGGGTGGCGGATTCGGTGCATCTTCTGTCCGAATTTCATATCTATTATAACTGGACCGGTGACCGGCGCCAGGCCATAAAAAAGACCCTGCATCTGGTGGGCGTGCCCTGCCTGTTTACCAGTTTGACCACCATGGCGGGGTTTGCTTCCATGAGCGTCTCCTCCATTAAGGCCATCAGGCATTTTGCCATTTACAGCTCGGTGGGTGTGGGCGCGGCCTTTCTGCTGACCATCACCTTTCTGGTGGTGTTTCTGTCCATGGGCAAAAAAAAGGTCCGCACGCAGGATGCGGCCCCGCCCGTACCCGGAGAACGTTTTCTGGTCACCATCCTGGCAGCGGTCAGCCGCTTTGATATCCGTATGAAATGGCCGATCCTGATCCTTTCCGCGGTGGTGTTCGTGGTTTCGGCCGTCGGCATTACCCGGCTGAAAGTGGACTCCAATTTTATTACGGAATTTTCTAAAAAAACCCATATTCGTCAGGTGACCGAATATGTGGACAGTATTATGGGCGGTTCTCTGGGATTCAGCTACGTGTTTGATACCGGGGAGGCCGATGGCGTCACCGCCCCGGCGGTTTTAAAAGAGATCGAAGAACTGCAGAAGCGGGCCGGGCAGCAGAAGGTGGTGATGAAAACCTATTCCGTGGCGGACATGATCAAGGACATCAACCGGGAATTTCATAACGGCGATGACGCCTATTACCGGATTCCGGAAAGTCCGCAGGCCGCTGCCCAGCTTCTTCTGGTCTACGAGATGGCCGGGGGCGAAGAACTGAGCGATTATCTGAACGGGGATTTCAGCCGGGCCCGGCTGGAGATGCGCACCAAGGCGGTGGAGACAAGCCGGTATAAGGAAATGGTGAACGAGCTGGATGGTTTTCTGCAGGCCAATACCGCCCTGGCGGAGGTACCGTCCCTGGCCGGCATGGGCACGCTCTGGCTGCGGCTGCTGGATTATATCGTCAGCAGCCAGTTTATCGGGTTTGCTTTGGCTTTCTGCGTGATCGCCGTGATGATGTGCCTGGTCCTGGGATCGGTCCGGGTGGGCCTGCTGTCCATGATCCCCAACCTGACCCCGGTGGTGATTACCCTGGGGGTAATGGGCTGGCTGGGGATACATCTGGATTACGTCAAGCTGCTCATCGGCTGTGTGGCCATCGGCATTGCCGTGGATGATACGGTGCACATGATTGTCCGTTACCGGCACGAGTTTCTGCGCTGCGGCAATTATCGCGAAGCCCTGCTGAACGCTATGAAAGATGTGGGCCGGGCGCTGTTTATCACCTCGGTGGTACTGGTGGCCGGTTTTCTGGTGTGTGTCTTTTCCACCATGAGCACCCTTTCGGATTTCGGCCTGCTGGTGGCCTGTACCGTTTTTGTGGCCTTGATTGCCGATTTTTTCCTGCTGCCGGCG
Source organism: uncultured Desulfobacterales bacterium (assembly GCA_964632805.1). GTDB lineage: Bacteria > Desulfobacterota > Desulfobacteria > Desulfobacterales > Desulfosudaceae > CAZWCS01. The sequence goes on along the minus strand of CAZWCS010000070.1, from coordinate 17,293 downwards.
CTGGTTATGGTTACCCGGGCCTTTGGCCCGGAACGCCCGGAAGCGGGAACCGTTTCCAGCAGAATGATTTAGGAAACAGGAGGGGTAGGGATTATGGAGGGCTCTTCCCGCAACCCGGAAAAACGCCGGGAAAAAATATACCAAGCCGCCCGGGAGCTTTTTTTCAAAAAGGGCTATCGGGAAACCACCATGTCCCAGATTGCCGCTCACGCGGGTTACAGCAAGCGGGCGGTGTACCTGGGCCACAAAAACAAGGACGACCTGTTTGTCAGTATCGCGGCCGACGGCCTGGAACTGCTGCTGTCCCAGTTGGAGAAAATCCCCCGGGGCGTCCTGCCGGTTCCGGAATATATCGCCCGCTACATGGAGATCATCGCCATTTTTTCCTGTGAATACCCGGAGTATTTCCGCATGTTCACGGTGGATGTTTCCGCGGCCATGCTGGTCAACGCTTCGACCGCCACCCGGCAGCGGGCCGCGGAAATCGAAACCGCCGGCCTGCGGCTGATCGCCGTGGAGATTGAGGCCGCGGTCAACCAAAACCGGATGCCCCGAACCGACCCCTGGGAAGCGGCGGGGGTTTTGATCGGGTCCGTGGTCGGCATTATTCAGTTGTCCATGGGCGGCAGCCAGATTATCTTCGAGCAGAAAGCCCTGGTGGACAAGGTGAAAAAGACCAGTGAGCTGATCTGCAAGGGCCTTTTGCAGGATTAGCGGCTTGGTAAAAGGAGGCGCCCATGACCGCATCAAACACATTGAATCATGAAACCGTCCAGCAGGTATTAAATCAGTTGCACCAGCAGGCCAGAAACGACTGGCGCCATTTTATCAGCCTGGCACCCCGGGCGGCTGTCGGCCTTTTACAGGGGAAATCGATACTGGCGGCGGTTACCCCGAAAATGATGAAACATGCCTGTATTTCAATTTCACCGGAGACCGGCCGGTTTCTTTACCTGACCGCCCGGGCCGCACAGGCCCAACAGATTGTGGAATTCGGCACCTCCTTCGGCATATCCACCATTTACCTGGCCGCGGCCATAAACGACAACGGCGGCGGAACCCTTATCGGAACCGAACTGGAAGAATCAAAACAGAAAATCGCCGTGGCCAATCTGAAAAAAGCGGGGCTGGACAATTTGACCGACATTCGGCCCGGAGACGCCCTGGAAACGCTGAAAAAGGTGCCGGCTCAAATCGACCTGGTGTTTCTTGACGGCTGGAAAGATCTGTATATTCCGGTGATGGAGCTGCTGAAACCCAGGCTGCGCCCCGGCGCCGTTATTATTGCCGAAGATGTCTTGACCTTCAAGCGGATATGCAAACCCTACAGGGATTATATGCAGTCCGGTAAAAACGGATTTGTATCCATGACGCTAAATTTTGCCTCCGGCATTGAGTATTCCTGCTTTCAGGGGGAAAAGAGCTCCCGGCGGATTGATCAATAACAAGCACTTCGCCCCTCTTTTTCAGGCGCGGGTGGCACTGGCAAACTCGTTGCCAGTGTTGCAAAGCAACAAGAGGTGAGAAGATAAACAGGCGGAAGCTGCGTTTTGTCCTCCGTATGTTCCCCAGAGATGGCTCGTTGCTGACGCTTCTCGATGGCACTGAAAAAAAGACGTCATCGCGAGCGACCGGCAGGAAGCGAAGTGATCTCCGACGATTCTGCCTGGTGTTTCACGGAAATATGCCGTCAAAGCGTTTTGGGCTTATTCCTCCGCCATCAGCCGGTCCGCCAGGGCCAGGGCCGAGCCGGCCGCCATTTCTGTTCCGATGCCGCGCGACCCCGCGTCCGCGCCCACCAGCCAGAGACCGCTCACCGCTGTTTCCAGACCGGGGCGGTCGGCCCCCACCTGCCCGGGCACCTGGCCCAGGCCGATGGTGTCGGCAAAACCTTTGCGGGTCAGGCCGGAAATGTCGTCGGCGGTTGAGCGCACCTGCCATTGCCGGGCCGTCTCGATTTTCGGAAACAGTTTGCGCATCCGATAATTGATTTTTTCCAGGATGGCTTGGCACAGGTCCTGCGATGCCCCGGGCGGCGCCGGTGTACCCGCGATCACCAGTTGCTTGCCCGCCGGTGCCAGGGAAGCGTCCATATTGGAAGGAACCGGTATGAACAGGTAGGGATCTTCCGGAACGGTTTGGTCGTCGATATAACGGTACAATTCCGCAGCCGGAATGTCGGGCATGTAAAAGACCACCGGGTAGGGGATTACTTTTTCGTTCAGGGCGTATTTCACCGTTACGTAGGGATTGGTATAGACATGTTGCTGTGCCGCCTGCACCTGGCTGTCGGGAAAGTTCTCCTTGCCCGCCAGTTCCATGGTCAGGGGCAGGCCGCAGTTGGTAATGACGATATCCGCCGGGTAATATCCGGCCGCTGTCTCCACTCCCTGCACCCGGCCGTCGGTCACGTCGATACGCGTTACCGGTTCGCTGTATTTGACGGTGCCGCCGGCAATGGCCAGTTGCGTCAAAAAAGATTCGGGAATGGCCCGGCCGCCGCCTTCGGGGTAACCGAAATCGGCTTCCTGAAACATGCGGGCAAAGCACCAGATAAACTCCCCGGCTGCCGCTTCCTGATAGGAGAGGGCGAAATAGAGCTGGGCCAGGCAGTTCATAAAGAGATGGATGTTTTCATCGGCAGTGAACCCGGCCACATACTCCCGCAGGGTAAGGTGGTCGTACAGGTGGGGATCCCGGCCGGCCATCAGGGCCCGGAACAGCCGGAAGGCACCCCACAAATGGGAAATTTTGACGCCGAGTTTTCTGGCCAGGTATATCTGCCGGGACAGGGGCCGGATGTCCAGAGGAAAGTCAAACTCCATTTTTCCCATCACCCGGCAGGCGGGGTTGCGGGTCTGCCAGCGCAGGTTGCCGCCCAGTCGCCGGTTGATTTCTCCATGCGGGCCGCTGTTGCCGCGGCTGAACATGTGCACCCCGAAGTCGTAGCAAAAGCCCTCTTTTTCAAAGGAGGTACAGCGGCCGCCGGCAAAGGCGTGGGCCTCCAGCACGGTGACCTGGTGGCCGGCTTTGGCCAGCAGGGCCGCCACCCCGGCGCCGCCCACGCCGGAACCGATTACGATGATTTTTTTCGGCGTCATGTTTTCTCTCCCGTACGGATGTCAGAAGCCCTTTCAAAACCCCATCTAAGGGTCAATATGACAAAAAAACTGAGTATGAAACAGTCTCCCTGAGCCGAAACCCGGTCCCTGGAAAAGCGACCTGGATTGCCGGGTCAAGAGGCTGTGTCGCAATACGTCATCCCGGCCAGTGGAGCGAAGCGGAACCCGAGCCGGGATCCAGTATAAAATTGCGATTATTCATTTTTTGGATTCCGGATCACGCCCCGCCTTCGGCGGGACTTGTCCGGAATGACCTCTTCGGAGGTTGTGACACAGTCTCCAAGCCCGGCAATGACAAAAATGAGCGCCCGGCGTTGACGAATTGTGTACATTTGTGCAGCTGCATAAATAATAATAGAACGGAGACAAGTTAAGAGCCATATTAAACATTAAAGCGGGAGCCCGAAATACTTTTCCACCAGTCCTTTTTTGTAGATGTAGGAAAAGGTGCGGAAATACAGTCCCGGAAAGCAACGTTTGAAATGCCACAGCAGTTTGGCGTCCCACTGGGGCAGAATATACAGCCGGTTTTTCCGCACGCCTTTCATCACTGCCGCGGCCACGGCCTCCGCGGTAAAGGTGGCTTTTTCAAAAAGGGAGGTGGTCAGCACCCGCTGGCGCTCATCCGCGGCATACAACTGGTCCATGAGGTTGGTCCGGAAAAAGGAGGGCATGACCACCGACACGCCCACGCCGCTTTTGGCCAGTTCCACCCGCAGGGTTTCGGACAGGGAAATAATACCGGCCTTGGTGACGTTGTAGCAACTGGACTCCGGGGTGTTGATGAAGCCCAGATAGGAGGCCACGTTCACCAGGTGACCGCGGCTTTTTTCCAGCAAGGGAATAAAGGCCCGGCAGCCGTTGATGGTGCCTTTCAGATTGATGCCAAGAATCCAGTCCCATTTTTCCGCGGGGATGTCGGCCACCAGCCCGCATCCCGAAACCCCGGCATTGTTGATGACCACATCCACGCCCTGCCAGGTTTCCTCCATCTGCCGGGCCGCCGCCGCCAGCTCCGCTTCCCGGGTGACGTCGCAGGCAATGGCCAGGCCTTCTCCCCCGGCGGCATTCACCTGCCGGACGGTTTCTTCGGTGCGGGCCGGGTCGATCTCGGCTACCCCCACTTTCCAACCGTCGGCGGCATATCCCAGGGTCAGGGCGCGTCCCAGCCCGCTGCCGGCGCCGGTAATAAAGACCCGTCTTCGGGCAAATGGTTTCATCTTTTTTTCTCCTGTTTAATCAGGAATATAGCCCGCCTCCCGGGCGGTGGTAATATATTCCGGCTCCTGCCAGGGTTTGTCCAGGCCGAAGTCTTCGGCAAGAATATTGGCTCCGATATATCCGCCGCCGCCCAGGATCATGCCCCCGGGATAGGTGCTGGCCCCGCACACATAGAATCCCTCGATGGGCGTGTAGCAGGAGGAGCACATATCGTTGGGCCGCAGATAGCCCATCTGCAAGGGGGAATAGGCGCCGTGTTTGAACGACCCCCGGACCATGCTTTTGTTTTTCTGTTCAATGTAGGTGGGGGGGTAGACCAGGGTAAAGAGCGTTTCCAGGTTGGGGGCATAGGCCTTCCACTGGTCCAGGCAGCGCTCGGCATATTCGTGTTTGATGGTTTCCCAGTCGGCGTCATAAGGCGCCAGGCATTCCCAGCGGCCGGTGTGGTGGCCGGGGAAGGCCTGCAAAGGATCAAAAAGGGAGGCGCAAGTGACATGGCCCAGCGGCTTTTCGGGCAGTTTCCCCTGTTGCAGCTCCTCCACATGATCCAGGAGCTGCTCGGTGCCGTGAATGCCCAGGAAGGTGATCAACGCCCGGTTGACATCGTCCTCCGGCCCTTTTCCGGAATAGTCCGGGGCCTGTTTCAGGGCCACATGGGCGCCGAACAACGATTCCTGCTCCCACTCCCAGCGCTGGGCGGCCTCGGTCAGGCCGTCCGGAATCTCCCCGGGTTCGAAGAAGGTCAGGAAATTCTGGGCCGGGTCGGCAGTGGAGGCCACGGCCGTGGCCGTGATCTCGGTGCCGTCGGCGGTCACCAGACCGGAAACCTTGCCGTTGGTCAGGGTCACTTTGACCACTTCCGCCCGGTCCATGACATCTCCCCCGGCCTCAATAAAGGCCCGGTAAATGGCCGAAGACAGTCGGTGCGAGCCCCCGGCCACCAGGGCCGAGCAGGTCATGCGGTAGACGTACAGGGGAAAGAGAAACCCGACCTCATACGGCGACATGCCCCACATGAGAAACAGGTTCAGCAGGCCGGCTTTGACCGGGTCGCTGAATTCATATTGCTCCAGAATTTCCAGGGGCGTGAGTTCCGCAATTTCGTTAAACCGCCGGCCCAGGTCGCCGGAAGCGGCGTTCAGGGCCTGGGTCTGGTCGATGGCCGGCATTGGCGGCACATAGGTCAGGGGCATCAGGATGGCTTCGGAAAATTCCCGGAAGTCGGCATACATTTGCTGATAGGTCTGCCCGTCCGCTGCAGAAAAATGGGTGGACAGGTATTCCGCGGTTTTTTCCGGATCCCGGTACAACAGCAGTGGGGCGGCGTTCTGGTTGACATAGGCGCACTGGACCTCGGGATAGATGTATTTCACCCCCCGGGCCGCCAGGTCCAGGTCCTTGTACGGCGGCATGTAATCGGCCATCATGTGATAAATGGCATGGGGGTTGAACCGGAACCCGGCAAATTCAAAGGTGTCCAGCCCGCCGCCGGTTTCGTGCCGGGCTTCCAGGATGACCACCCGCAAACCCGCCCGGGCCAGATAGGCGCCGCAGATCAGGCCGTTGGGCCCGCCTCCGACAATGGCCACATCATATTCTTTTTTGGTCGTCATTATTTTACCCCCCGGTTGGATGGAATGTTAAAGGCGTTTTGCAGATACCACATGCAGCTCTGGCTGGTCCACCAGTCCTGCTGCCGGACCCCCATGTCTTCGGCCACTTCACAGGCCGCCAGATAGCCGGAAGCCAGCAGGGAGTTGGAGGCCACGTGGATGGAGTTGGACAGGTACAGCCCCGGCAGGAAGGTACGGGATCCTCCGTCTTTTAGAATGCCGGGCAGCGGCCGCTGGTCGTAAAACTGTTCCGGAATCATGGCGCCTCCGGCCCAGTTTCCTTTGACCGCCGAGGGATTGCTGCGGTACTGGTCCAGGGGCGAATAGACAATGCGCTCCTTGACCAGTTTTTTGAAACCCGGGGCGTAGGTTTCATACATTTCGTCCACCTCGTCGGCGAACTGTTCCTTGATGCGGTCCCAGTCGGCAAAGCCTTTCAGCTCCCCGTGTTTCCAGCGCACCGGCTCCGGCGGCACGTCAATCCAGACATGGGTGGTGTGCTTGCCCGGCGGCGCCTGCAGCGGGTCGGCCAGGGTGGTGATAAAATAGTTGCCCATGAGGTTTTCCGGGATCTCCCGCACGTCCGGAGCGATGCGGCGGCCGAACTCTTTCATTTCCGCCGGGGTGTCTCCCCCCAGGTAGCCCATGTAGGCTTTCTGGATGCCGTCGTCAAACTCGGCCGAAGCAAACCGGGGCACGTCATCCAGGGCGTAGTGCACGGTAAACAGGTTCTGCTCGTCATAGGAAAACTGTTTGACCCGGGCGGCCTTGTCCGCCGGCAGGTTTTCTTCGCCGATCATGTCCAGAAAGGTGGGACCGGCGGTGACGTTGCTGACCACCTTTTTACAGGTAATGGTTTCCCCGGGATAGATGGCCGCGTCCGACAGGGTCACCCCGCAGGCGGCGCCGTCTTGAACCACAATTTTTTCCACCGGGCAGTTGGGCATAATGGTCACCCCGTTGGCCAGAGCCGCCTTGACCAGCACATGGGTCAGTTCGTGGGAGCCGCCCCGGATTACCACCGAGGGATAAAAGGGGCCGATCAGCAGGCCTAAAATGGTGGCGCCCATGGCGCCGATCTGCCGGTTGCAGGGATTAAAGCCCGCGATCCAGCCCAGGGCCATGGCCAGGGTTTTTAAATGGTCGGTTTCAAAACATTTGTCCATGATGGCAAAACCGTCCATGGTCATGAACTGCTCGCCGGTGCAGTCAATGTCCAGGTGCTTGAACAGGCGGTCGACAAATTCCACCATCCGGTTCATGGTGGCGGCGGCCGGCGCGTGATAGAGCCACTTGTCCATCAGTTCGACAAAATCCATCATGTTGGGGGCCAGAAACTCCATGGCTTTCCCGATCAGGGCGGCGTCTTTTTCAGAGTGTTTGCCCCAGTTGGCCACGGTGGCCATGGGATCCTGGCCGTTGAGCGCGTTGGTGCCGTCGCGGAAGCTTTTGGCCCAGGCATAATCGGTCTTGCAGTATTGGAGCCCGAAGTTTTCCAGCTCCAGGTCGACCATGGCCGGGGACAGGGGGGTCACCATCCAGACCGCATGCAGGTTGAACAAATAGCCCGGAAGGCCGGCCTCTATTGTATCACAGTGGGCGCCGCATTCCCCGCGGGCCTCGATAAGGCAGGTTTTCAGCCCGGCCTTGCCCAGATAAGCGGCCGCGGTCAAACCGTTGATGCCGCCGCCGATGACAATGACGTCATAATCCATGGTGTCTTCCTTGTGTTGGGTTGTTCGTTTGGCGCCGGTGTTCTGCACCGGCCGGGCCGCCGGTTAGGCCGCCTGGCGTCGCGGAGACAGACGGTTTCTCTGGGGACGGGTTCGCCCCTGCATCACCTGGTCATAGGCGCTGTTGACCTTGGCGGCCATGTCCCTGTCGTTTTCCTGAAATTTTTTGCGCTGCAGCAGGTAGACGATATACTGGTGCAGGTTGCGCAGGACAAAGGCGATCATGTGGCGGTTCAGGCCCGCCTTGATAATGCCGCCCATGTCTTCCGGCTGCAGGGTGATTTTGAACTCCCAGTCCACCGGATCCTGCATTTTTCCGATAATCAGCACCTGACCGCTGTCCGGGTCCTTGATGGTGTGATAATTGCGGAAGTCCATGTACACTTCGGTTTTGCCCAGGCCGCGGGACCACAGTTTCATAAAGCGCCTCCCTGAGTGATTTGAGAATTGATATCGTCCTCCCTGCATTGGTAACCGCCGGTTACTAACCGTTGGTTACATCATAAAACCGGGTTTCGCCCATGTCAAGAATTTTTTTCGGCGTTTTTTCCGGCGGCCTTCCCCTGGTTGACATGCCGGTCCGGCATGCGATATATCAGGGGAAATCCGGAAATTTGCCCGGGCAGAAAGATACAAGCCCATTCATCGGGAGGTGCGCATGCAGGAAATGCTGGGGACAGTCAGCGGTTTTGTGTGGGGGCCGGTTACCATTGTTCTGCTGGTGGGAACCGGGGTTCTGATTACCCTGCTTTCCCGGGTGATCCAGGTCCGGAAATTCTTCTACGCCTGGCAGTTGATTTCGGGAAAATTCGACAATCCCGACGACACGGGGGAGATTACCCATTTTCAGGCCCTGTCCACCGCCCTGTCGGCCACCATCGGCACCGGCAACATTGCCGGGGTGGGCACGGCCATCGCCCTGGGCGGGCCCGGGGCGGTCTTCTGGATGTGGGTCACCGCCCTCTTCGGCATGGCCCTGAAATACGGCGAGTGCCTGCTGTCCCTCAATTTCCGAATTATTCACGAGGACGGCACCGTGGGCGCCGGGCCCATGTATTATTTGGAAAGAGGCCTGAAGCAGAAATGGCTGGGGGTCTTGTTCGCCATTTTCGCGGCCGTGGCCAGCTTCGGCATCGGCAACATGGTCCAGGCCAATTCCGTGGCCGAGCCGGTGGAGACCTATTTCGGCGTCCCCAAAATCGTCACCGGCCTGCTTATCGGCATTTTGGTGTTTCTGGTTATCGTGGGCGGCATCAAACGCATCGGCCAGGTGGCCTCCCGGCTGGTGCCGTTCATGACGGTGTTTTACATCGCGGGTTGCCTGGTGATCATTGTCACTCACCTGGACGCCATCCCCCAGGCCTTTGCCTGCATTGTTCACGATGCCTTTACCGGGACCGCCGCGGCCGGCGGGTTTGCCGGCGCCACCCTGGCCCAGGTGATCCGTTTCGGCGTGGCCCGGGGGGTGTTCTCCAACGAATCCGGTCTGGGCAGCGCGCCCATCGCCCACGGCGCGGCCCGCACCAAAGAACCGGTCCGGGAAGGGCTGGTGGCCATGCTGGGGCCGTTCATCGATACCATCGTTATCTGCACCATGACAGCCCTGATCATCATTCTCACCGGTGCCTTTCAAACCGGCATCACCGGCGCGGACCTCACGGCCAGAGCCTTCAATCTGGGCCTGCCCGGTCCCGGCGGCTATATCGTGGCCTTCGGGATCATTATCTTTGCCTTTTCCACCACCATCAGCTGGTCTTATTACGGGGACCGCTGCGTGGATTACCTGTTGGGGGAGAAGCTGGTTATGCCCTACCGGGTGCTGTTCTGCCTTCTGCTGCCGGTGGGGGCCTTTGTCCGTTTGGAGCTGGTCTGGACCATTTCCGATATTTTCAACGCTCTCATGGCCTGGCCCAACCTTATGGGGCTGATTCTACTGAGCCCGGTGATTGTCCGCATGACCCGGGAATATTTTTCCGACCCGGGCCGGGTGTATCCCCATACCTGAAAGGGGTAGCCGCTTCTCGCGTCATCGCGAGTGACCCTCACTTCCCTCCGTCATCGCGAGTGACCCTCACTTCCCTCCGTCATCGCGAGTGACCCGTAGGAGCGAAGCGATCCCCCCCCCTTTATTTTTCCCGGCGGATCAGCCCCACGTATTTGCCCACAATGCGGACCCGCTCCCGGGCCCGGCCCTGAAACCGCAGAAGCGGGTAAGCCGGGTTGGCGGCTTTCAACTCCAGCAGATTCCATTCTTTGCGTACGATTTTCAAAGTGGCTTCCAGCAGGGTTCCCTCTACCAGCACGGCGGCGATCTCCCCCGTCTCCACGGTCAGCTGGGGCCGGATCACCGCCAGATCCCCGTCCCGGATATGCATGCCGGTCATGGAATCGCCCCGTACCCGCACGGCAAAACAGTTTTCATGCCCGTATAAAAGCGGGTCCAGCGGCAGCCGCTCGTCAGGATGGTCCCAGATATCCAGGGGCCGACCCGCCGCGATTTCCCCCGCCACCGGCATGAAAAACGGCTCGATTTTTCGCTCCACCGGCCGCCAGGACCGTTTTTTCCCCACTTCCGAATGGATATACCCTTTTTCTTCCAGTATCTTCAGCAGGCGGTGCACCCCGGCCGGCCCGGCCAGCCCCAAACGGTCCCCGATCTCCCGAACCGTGGGGGAATAGCCGTGCTGCCGGTAGTAGGCGCACAGAACCTCAAAAACGCTTTTCTGCCTTGGTGTCAGTTCCATAACATGGTCACCCGGTCTTTGCTTCCCTTTCCATCTCGCACGGTAATCTGTTTGTATCCGAAATCAATATCCTTAATCCGCAAACGGACGCATTCCATCACCCGTAAGCCGGCTCCGTAAAGGAGGTATCCCATCAGCCATTTGTCACTTTTTAAGCCGGCCAATATGGCCCGCACTTCCTCTCTGGTAAAGACCACCGGGAGCTTTCGCGGTTTTTTCGCCCGGACAACCTTCTCGATCTCGCCGAGTTCTATACCCAAAACATCCCGGTAGAGAAACAGCAGCGCGTTGAAGGCCTGATTCTGGGTGGAAGCAGCTACGTTTTTATGAACCGCCAGGTCCGTCAGAAAGGCTTCAATTTCTCTGGTTCCCATATCTTGGGGATGTCGTTTGTCATGAAAATAAATAAACCGTTTAATCCAGCCGACATACGTTTCTTCGGTCCGGTAGCTGTAATGTCTGGTTCTTATCACATTTCGCACTTGATCCATCAATTTCGGTTTATTTACCATAAGATGTCCTCCCGGGCAAAACGTTCACAAAATATTTGACTGTTTATACATGAACATTTGTTCATGTATATTTTGGGTATCATATCAGCAGATGTGATATCAAGCAAAAATGTTGCATATCACAAAAAATAGGGGTATTATCTTGCAAAAAGGGAGGATATCACCAATCGTCTGCCGAAGAGACGTATTTAAAGGCAGCAATTCGGCAGTCTAATCATGGTTAGCTTGTATCATATTTGGGAGGAAAGAATGTCTTCTTACACAAAACCAAGCATTGGGAACCGCGAAAAACTGACACACCGATTTCTACACTACATTCATAAGCGTACTTCTCCAAAATACCCAGAGTGGCGAGATATCACCATCGAATTTTTTTTTGAGCTTTTCGAATTGATGAACAAAAATCCGGGCCTCAATTTACTGGTGCATAGGGATGATGGTCTGCATATATATTTGTCTTCAAAACCAATCGTATATTTACATTTTCGTCAACGCCATTTCCTTATTCATGCGCGCACTGATTACTTAATTTGTAAAAACGGTAACAGCATATTTCATTCTGTACATAAAGGCTCATGGCCGCGAATGTGGAAAGCGACCTCGAAAGAGGAAGTGTCCAATTTTTTAGCTTTTCTTGGGAATCTGCCAATTCAAATTCTTTCACAAGAGGGTAAAGCGTCCAGAACAAACCCTGTCTGGGTCCAAGAGTTTGTCTTCGAACGAGATCGAGGGTGCTGTGTCTCATGTGGCTCTGAAAAAGACTTATGCTTTGACCACATTCTTCCTTTTTGCAAAGGCGGCAGCAGTGAGCATCCAAATAATATTCAAATTTTATGCTCAAAATGTAATTTTGAAAAGTCAGCCAATTTTTGGCCTGTAAAGGTGGGCAGCTAACAACACGTTGGTAAGGACCGCAAGGGGCGGTCGGTTTTGGCTCTTGCCAATTTTTTTTATAAACGAGTTTTCTGCGGTGGCCCGTTCCCCTTGCGGCTTCACACCGTGGACGTTCGCATAGGAGACGAAAGGAAGACACGACATGGCGATACCTGATTTCCAGAGCATCATGCTACCCCTTCTGAAGTTCTGTGCGGACGGACAGGAGCATACCAATCGCGAAGCGATTGACGTGCTGTCGGCGGAATTCGACCTGACCGATGACGAGAAGCAGAAGCTCCTCCCCAGTGGTCGCCAATGCGTTTTTGACAACCGGGTCGCGTGGGCACGTGCCCATATGAAGATGGCCCTTCTTGTCAAAAACACCCGACGTGGTGTTTTTCGCATTACGGACCGGGGGCAAGAGGTGCTGAGCCAAAGCCCACCGGAAATCAACCTTCGGTTTCTGCGGCAATTCCCCGAGTATGCCGAGGCACGTGATCGCCACCAGCAGAACCGTAAGGAGCGAACCACCAGCGAGCAGGAAGAAGAGGAGTCGAAGACGCCAGAGGAACAGCTTGAGGAAGCCTACGAGGTGTTGCGTGAGAACCTCGTAAGCGAGCTTCTCACACAACTGAAGGCATCGTCACCGGCCTTTTTCGAGAAGGTCGTTGTGGAAGTCCTCGTCAAGATGGGGTACGGCGGCTCCCGCAAAGATGCGGGGCAGGCCATCGGTCGGAGCGGCGACGAGGGAATCGACGGTATCATCAAGGAAGACCGTCTCGGACTGGACATAATCTATATCCAAGCCAAGAAATGGGAAGATCCCATTTCTCGGCCTGAGATTCAGAAGTTCGCCGGCGCGCTTCAAGGGAAGCGCGCTCGGAAGGGTATCTTTATCACCACTTCACGATTCTGCGACACGGCGCGGCAGTTCGTGGCCAACATCGACAGCAAGATCATCCTGATCGATGGACAGCAGCTCGCCGGATACATGATCGACTTTGGCGTTGGTGTCGCCACCGACGCAGTGTATGAACTGAAGAGACTGGACTCGGATTACTTCACGGACACATAGAAATGGGCATGCGAACAAGACGCCTGCAGCATACCCCGGATGGCGCGTCCGCGCGCCATCCGGGGTATGCTGCAGGCGCGACGTTATAACGATTCTGGGAAAAAAATAATGTCCATTTGGTGGTATGCCAAAGATAAAAATGGGAAAAGGTCTGTCACAAGCATGTCGATACCCTTCCCCGTAATAATTATTTTCCTTTTAATGCTGATAGTGATCCTTGTTCCATCAATGCAATCTCATCATGTTTCGATCAATAAGCCACTATTCAATATGTTTTTGGGCTTTGTTCTTTTTCTTATTTCAAAGATATCTCAGTTTAAAAAAGGTATTTACACTTTTTGGGGAATGACCAATATGCCCTTAGTTGCAAGAATAAGCTGTTTGCTTGGCTATACACTAATTTTTGTCGGTGCCATTCAATTATTAATTTTTATAAAATTGTCGTTATAACCAGGCCGCGCAAAGGATCGCCAGGGCATTCGGCTTTTGAACATTCGGGGAAAACTGAATATAAACATCTTTAAGGCAAGTCAGTGGAAGCCGCCAACATCCGAACCGCCCTGGTACGTGATCCGTATGCCGGGTGGTGTGGGAGGGGGGTGGCCGTGAGGCCCCTCCCTATCCCGATTCGGGCCTTATGGATCAAAAGCTAACCATATAATAAACCATATATTTATATTGACATTTTTTCTATTCCAGCCTAATATACAAGCATGAAAAAAACAATCTGATTTTGATTGGGATGCCAATAAAGACAAGCTCAATCAGGGGAAACATGGCGTTTCTTTTGCCTTGGCACAACTTGCGTTTCTTGATCCTGACCGTGTCATCCTTGAAGATATTTGAACACAGTGTTGAGGAGAAACGCCATTACTGTCTTGGCAGGGTCTCTGACGGAATAATGACCGTACGTTTTACATACAGAAGGAACAAAATCAGAATTTTTGGCGCCGGATATTGGCGGAAAGGAAAAAGAATATATGAAAGGGAAAATCAAATACACGGATGAACCTATCGGGAAGGTCAAGGTTGTTCCCGATTTTCTCCCATCCCCAGAAGAACTTGCTCTGAAAGATGAGACTGTAAAAGTTACAATTGCGCTAAGCAAAACAAGCGTGGATTTTTTTAAGAAAGAGGCAAAAAAATATAACACGCAATATCAAAAAATGATTCGCAGACTTTTGGATGAATATACAGCTCACCAATAATAGCGGATCCATAACAGCCTGTTGCACCGGATCGCTGCCGCGCCCGGTGACCAGCCCGTTATACCCCTTTAAATTTTCTTCTTTACATAATACGAAACTCGTAATACTCTTAACATATGATAAAATCTTTTGCCTGCAAAGATACGGAGAAACTTTATAGCGATAGGCGGGTGCGCCGGTTCCAATCCTTTGAAAGACAAGCACGAAAGCGACTGATGGTACTCAATGCAGCACCAAGCCTGAATGCGTTAATGTTAAACCCCGGAAATATGTTTCACTCGTTGGAAGTCAAAAGAAAAGGTCAATATGCCATAAGCATTAACAAACAATGGCGAGTCTGCTTTGAATGGCATGACGGTAATGCATTTAACGTAGCTATCATCGATTATCATTGAGGTGAAATGATGAGTAAAAAAGATTTTCTTGATCCTATTACACCTGGCGAAATTTTGCGTGAAGATTTCATGGAACCCATGGAGATAAGTATGAATAAGTTATCTCGGGATATTGCGGTTCCTCCAAACAGAATAAGTGAGATTGTAAACGGCAAGAGAGGCATTTCTGCTGACACTGCGCTCAGGCTTGAGCGATATTTTGGTGTTGAAGCACAATTCTGGCTGAACCTTCAGTCAGAATATGACCTGCGGATAATAAAACGGAAAATCGGTCCGGATATTGAACAAAGGATTATCCCGGTTAAGAAGATTCCCGCGCACTCTACGCAAGCGGGGGTATAACATTCTCTGCACCAGACCGCTTGCAGCGTCAGGTGAGAGAAACCGTTCGGGCCTTATGAAAAATTACTGGTATTAGTGGCAGCATAAATTTTGATTAATCAGAGTTGAAATATGTTTGTGAAAAAATCGGACTTTGACCCAGAAAGATATAAATCAGCAAAAAAGCTGAAATCCAATAACAGTTTTGAACCATTTCCCGCTAAGGAAGGAGATGAATGTTATCCGAATGGTATTTTCGAATTTAATATTTCTAAAATACTTGAGGATATTGAACAAAACCCAACCAATTTTCAGCTTGTAGAGATTATTGTTGACGATTTACCAAAAGGTTTTTCAACATTAAACGAATCTCATATAGACTCAGTTGATGTATCCCTTCCAGTAATTTTAGCAGAAATTTCTCCTGGGAGATATAATCTGATTGATGGCCATCACAGGATGGAAAAGGCTCGCAGATTGGGAATTAACACTGTATCAGGGTATAAACTGAATGTTGAGCAACATACGAAATATTTGACCAGAAAAGATTCGTATTCTGCTTATATCAACTATTGGAACGACAAAATAAAATACTAAAATAGCGCACTGGTTCACAGCAGGCCCGAACGAAGTCAGCCCAAAGGGACAGCCAAGGGCCGGCGGTCCTCGTTATTATTCAGTGGGCCGTCCGGCGGCCCCACAATTCCGGCGTTAACGTCGCTTTGCCAAAGTCACGTTTCCCCTGCTCCCAAGAGGCGGCCGCCGTTCGTCAATAAAATTTTGACCTAGCATGAATACCGTGTTACTATGATATCATGATACGATCATTTAAAGATCAGGGCACAGAAGATATTTTCGATGGGAAAAACAGCAAGGCTGCCCGAAAACTATGCCCGCAATATCTTTGGATTTTAGCTGCGAGAAAACTGGAGCAGGTTGACTCCGCAACGAACCTTGACGATTTAAAAGTTCCGCCGAAAAATCGCTTGGAAGCCCTGTCAGGGGATCGTGATGGGCAGTACAGTATTCGAATCAATGATCAGTATCGAGTATGTTTTAAATGGGATAATGGCAATGCAGATAATGTTGAAATAGTCGATTATCATTGAAAATTCAGGAGAATATTATGATTAGAATTCCAAAATACAGAGAGCCGACGCATCCGGGAGAAATGTTGGTGGAGGAATTTTTGGCTCCACTGTCAATAACGCAACGAGATTTGTCTAAGGCGATTCATGTTCCTTACCAGCGAATTAATGAGATTGTAAATGGGCGGCGCGGTATTACACCCAGTACAGCTTTACGCTTGGCAAAATTTTTTAACATGTCAGAGGATTTCTGGATGAATATGCAGCTTCGTTGGGATTTATATCGTGCTAAAAATTCAGAAGAAAGAGAATTGCGTATGATAAAGCCCTATACGTCTTCTGAACACGCAGCCCATATGTAAAAGAGCCCGCCGAACCAGTCAGCCCAGGTGACAGCCAGGGCCGACGGGCTTATGATAATCCGAGGGGGGTTGAACATTAACCATCTTTAATCAATTCAGTGGAAGCCCTGGATGCTTCTGACTTTCAGTGTTCGCCAAGAAAGGACAAGGACACAATGGATGACTACACACTTTTGATCGACCTGCACAAAGGAGGGCATCGGCAAGGGCCGGGCGGTGATGCCGAGACGGAACGTGCTCTCGACCTTACGATGATCGACCGCAATGCCCCGCTGAAGATTGCGGACATCGGTTGCGGAACAGGAGCCTCAACGATCCTGCTTGCACGCTTATTGAACACGTCTCACATCACGGCTGTAGACTTCCTGCAGGATTTTCTCGATGTACTAAGCGAGGAAGCCAAGAACTCAGGAGTTGCTGACCGGATATCGACACTTCCATGTTCGATGGACAACCTGCCTTTCGCGGATGAAGAGCTGGATGTGATCTGGTCGGAAGGTGCCATCTACAACATGGGATTCGAAAAGGGAGTAGCTGAGTGGCGGCGATTTCTCAAAGCCGGCGGCCTGCTGGTTGCTTCCGAGATCACATGGCTTACGGACTCTCGACCGGAAGAACTCCAGCAACATTGGGATAGCGAGTATCCTGAAATCAACACAGCATCGACAAAGATCAGTGTTCTGGAGAAGTACGGCTACTCTCCCATTGGTTACTTCGTCCTGCCGGAACACTGCTGGCTGGACGAGTACTACCGCCCGATGCAAGCAAGATTCGATGATTTCCTGAACCGGAACGGGAACAGCCAGGAAGCACGCGAGATAGTGGATGTGG
The DNA here is from genome assembly GCA_964632805.1 of uncultured Desulfobacterales bacterium. Classification (GTDB taxonomy): domain Bacteria; phylum Desulfobacterota; class Desulfobacteria; order Desulfobacterales; family Desulfosudaceae; genus CAZWCS01. Next base: position 192 of record CAZWCS010000070.1, on the reverse strand, counting down.
AGCAGGCGGAAATCGACCTGTACGAGAAATACAAGGATCACATTAGCTATGGGGTGTATGTAGCAAGAAAGATCGATTAGGTCGGCGAACAACACGCTGAACGGTACGGCGTACCGCCGCCTGTTAGCGTGGACGTCAGCGCGCCAAGCGAAGCTTGGTGCATCTTGCGGGGTGCGAGTCCCCGCCGGGTAA
>CAZWCS010000069.1:0-22392 GCA_964632805.1 uncultured Desulfobacterales bacterium | reverse complement strand
TCGTCGCGATTTTTGTGTGCTTCGTCAATTATAAGCAAGTCAATTGGCCCGATGAGTTCTCCAAGCATTTTTTTCCCGTTTTCGGAATTAAACCAGGCAGCAAATTCAGTTTTTCCTTCCTTGCTTTCAAGCCCTCTCTCCGGAATTTTATTAAATAGACGCCAGCGATCGCCGGTTCTAAGGTATTTTGCAGCTTTATTCATCATCTCAAACCACACATGATCACAATCATCTCTGTCTTCACATTCAGCACAATCAGCTCCTATACAAACATCGTCCCCGTCATAGCAGTTTTTAACAAGCTGCCAATAACTGTTGCTTCGATGAACTCCCTGATCATCTTTTTGAAGCGCTTTTACAAGAACAGGCAAAAGATAACGCCACGACTTTGATTTTCCTGACAGACGTGGTGGGCCGAACTGATGTGAAATTATTAACCATCTGCCCGAATTCTTAGAAAGAGGAAAATTAAGGTCAGTGTCATCAAATAAACTATTATACGAACGTAATAAAACAGGCGAAAAACTTTTTTTATTACCTTTCTGGTTTATAGTACCGATAAAGTCGTCCCATTCTTTTTTCCATTGATAAAGCAGGCCGGGCGGCACAACAGTCGCTACTGTGCCGTCATTTTCAAGAACGGCAAGAATAGTCGCCATAACGACCCGAGTTTTTCCCATACCGACTTCATCCGCTATAAGAACACCTTTTCTCTCCGGGTGGGCAAGTTGTTTTGAAATCCAACGAATGGTGTCTTCCTGACCATATTTCCAGAATGTTTTATTCGGATCATCTCTACCCCTCTTAATATCTGCCAAGACATTCATATATTTGAATACATTTTCCCACTTTTCTGCATCCATGGCTTATCCACTTTCCTTCAAGATAGACTTTCAGTTTTTTAAACCCCAATCTTTACAATAATTTCTCGGATCATCTTTTTGTATTCCTTGCTCGCTTCCGGCGGAGCAAAACCTTCTTCAGAGACTAACGGCTCTAAAAAATTGTAATTGAGAGACTTTAATTTATCCTTTGTTTCAGGTTCCATCTCTCGTATCAATGTTCGTTCGAGGTGGGCGATCCAATCCGGCATTCGCCCGGCTGTCACACGCTGGTTTTGAACTGCAATTGTTTCGACCAAAGTCGTCGCCAGGTGGAGCGGATATTTGGTTAATTCATCCCTCAGTTCGGAAAAATCATCGGCTTTGACCTTTGGAGAACGACCGTTTCCATTCCCTCCTGGTTCATCATCTCCATTACCATCTTCGTCTTCATATGAAGTTTCGGGGAACATACTAAGCGCATCCACAAGTTCCTTACCGGATTTAAGTTGCGGCGGGGAGGGGCATAAATCACCATTTTCGATAAAAACAGGAATAATCCATTCGTATAATTTCCCAGCTTTATCTTTTGCGGAGAGCTTGACCCCTGAACTGAAATCCGGAGACTCTTCTGAAACCGTCAAATCTGTAGTTTCAGTCGTTAGGATGTTGCTCCCGTTAAGCGTTATCTCTTTCCAATCTCTATCGGTCCATGCCCACGTTAATTTACCGCTTTCCTCATGCCAGATGCAATTTGCAATAGGGGGCGGTGTTTGAAATTCCTCGCCTTTTTCGGAATCTTCTCCTTCTGGCGATTCAGGAATATCGTTCTTCTCCAGATCATTGTCGTAATCAATGCCAAGTTGTTGGCACAGGTCTTCATCCGAATCAAATTTTATGTTTTCAATGATTACGCCAGCCTCTATATTTCCTTCATTTCCCGGCACTAAAGCAAAGCCCTGCTTACTTAAATTGCCGGACCCAAAATAAAGAATACCGCTTGTGACACTGACATTGTTGTAATTGGCAATAAAAATATATTTTGCATGGAAAGGATACGGCTTTTGGGGAAAATTTGGATGTTTGGGGCAACAAATAGACCAACCATCAACATGGTTTCCATTTTCATCTATTGTCCATTCTTTTACTGATAACCATTGCCCAACAGCCCCGCTTGTTCCTGGATTCAAAACAAGCCATTTCCCCGGGTCTTTGGTTAAAATATTATTATCTTTTAGATAGCTGATAATTTTTTGCAGGACATCAGGTTCTTCTTTATTACCCCTGGGTTCTTCAAAAAATCCTGATCCACAAATAATAAAATTGTGACGAGTTTTACTATCGTTAAATCTTTTAAGAACTTGTGCTCCCATTGAATTGGGTTTAAAGTCTTTAGGAACTTTGTCGAGATTGCTGTCAAGTAAGTTTGAGACAAATCGAGGCTTATATTTTCTCTGGGGTGGTTTAGCGTTTGTTGTTATAGTATCCAAAAAATTTTCAATTTTTTCCTTAATGCTATCAGTTAATTGATAATAACCCTTATCGTTATTCCCTATTCCCAGTAATGTTTCCCAAAAAGTTACTGCCTCATTAATATCTTTTGCTTCCTGTTTTTGGTCTTCCCCACTTTTTGTATCATAATCACAATACCAAACCAGATTGATACTGTTGTTAACCGCCTCTTTTGTCCAATTTCCGGTAGAAACAATGAGCCTGTAATAGTCAGGTTCTCCAGCGGCGGATTCCCCAAACCCAAGCAATGCCGTTTTAGCATGCATGAGTTTAGTTTTGGGCCATTCCCTGACCGGCCAGGGGTTATAAAGACCAGGCAATGAACAAATTGGTTTATTATGCGCATCCAGAAAAAGCACCAACGACAAATGGCCGTCACGTTTCCTCTGATTTCGGCCCAAACCACTGAACTGTTCGAGCGTGCTGTCCATAAACTGTTCTTCCGCAGAAAGGCCGCAAAGCAAACCGAAGACACCTATGCGCCCTTGATCCGGCGGCGCAAAAAGATTAAGCAGGGACCGACGTGAATCACTTTGATCCGCCATTGAGACAATCCTTCCATAATGTAAAAAGCTGCCGTATTTTGTTTTCAGTGGGTGATTCTTCCGTACCGACATCTTCCAAAGCTTCACCATTATTACTGCCGGTTTCCCGGCGACGATCAAAAAGATCGACTTTAACAATTTTTTCTCCAGAGACTCTTAAAATATTTCCATCCCGATTAATAATGCTTTTAAGCATCTTTTCCGGTTTTTTTTCATTAACCACACTTTTCGCAAACGCATCAGCATCCTTATGTTTTGCCCCTTTGGCTTTTTCAAATTCCTTGGCCGCGCTGACGAGATTGCCTAAATTTTTGTTTTTAGCGAGTTCCGATGTCGAAATACCGGCTGCAAGTGACTCCGCACAGCTATAAACAACATTTCTGCCGCATTCCAGCATTGCATCGAACGCTTCTGCCGACTTGATATCATATACCTGGTCTTCAAACCCTTCTTTCCTAAGCTTTCCTTTTATAACACCCAAATCGGGCTTTTTAAATCTGAGATCAAACGCATTTATTAGATTTTTTCGTCTTTGTGGACTCGACAAACTATCATTGGAATCAGCCATAATACGGTCGCAAACGATTTGTTTTTCTCCATTCGTTGCACTATTTCTTCCAAGGCATTGAAAAATATTGCCTTGCGTAGGGATACTTTCTTGATTAATCCATTTTTTAAGAACATTTTGTATATTGCCACCACCTTGACCCACACCACGTTGGTTAAATATCATTTTAGAAAGGTCAATTCCTGTTGGAGTCAACTCCATCGAGTTAAATCTCGTCCCAGTTGCCAACCCTAACCCGGTCAGCGCACGGACAGTCGACATCCGGTACGTTATCTGGACGTAATATTTTTTATCGGAAAGTTCTTTAAAACCCCAAACATCATCATCTCTATTAAACGCTCGTTTCCCTCTGCCGGCATACTCATCTTTATTTGCATTCCATTCCAGTTTACATGCGAAGGCTTCAATTGCGTTTGCGATTTTAGCCGGTTTGATTTTCAACTCCTTTGCCAACGCTAAACCGGCAACCGCCCATGAAAGTTGACGCACAAACCAGACACCGCCGATTCCCGGTACGACCAACTCCCGATAAAACCGGATAGCTTTGTTTAATCCAAGATGCAATAAAGCTCGTTGTGAAGGAAAATCTTCGACTTCGGGAATAAACCATTCATTCATATGACTCCTCCCTAATCCTGATAACACAGTAAAATGATACTGAGGCAAATACGGACGGATACGGAACCTATGTAGGAGAGCCAGCTACCCGATCGCCCTCTCAAAGATTCTGCTGTCGTGCGGTATTCCCGCACCAGACTTTTCAAATCTTATTCATTTGTGCGTTTACAGTAATTAAGCACAGCGTCTAAATTTCGACAAGTTTACTGCATAGTTCCGCTCTCTTTATTCTCAAACTCGACGGTTTGCCGGGTTTCAACTTCCACCCCAGATTATTTTTTCCAGATATAAAAACCCTATATCGAAAAAAGTCAAGAGGCAAGACCCAAAGGATCGATAGATAAAGGGCATTTCTATAGCCCCGGGTGTTCACCCGGGGTGGTCGGATTAAAAAATACCAACCCTGAAGGGGTGGCGGAAGGAGTTTTTATTTTATTATATTCTTGACATTGCCTCTCATGTTTTGCAGATTGAATTTATAATATTCAATCTGCAAGGAGCGATATTATGATTTCCCGTAAACTTGAGAAAACACTGTTTCAGGCGGCCAAACAGTATCCGGTTGTAACGTTGACCGGCCCCAGACAATCCGGCAAAACAACCCTGGCGAAAATGACATTCCCTAAATACGCCTACGCCTCACTGGAAGACCCGGATCTGCGGGAGTTGGCGCTGAACGATCCGCGCGGTTTTCTGGCACAGTTCACGGGCAAGGTCATTCTTGACGAAGCCCAGCGCGCACCGGACCTTTTTTCATATATCCAGACAATTGTTGACGAAGAAGACCGGCCCGGCCGGTTTATACTGACCGGCTCACAAAATTTTCTGCTTGTTAGAAGCATCAGTCAGTCCCTGGCCGGAAGATGCGCCGTACTGCACCTGCTTCCTTTTTCTTTAAGCGAATTAATGGCCTGGCCGGACGTACCGCTCGACAAAACCGGCAATACGATTCCGTCCAAGAGACAGCCACCCGACCGGGACCTGTTTAACTGGCTGACCACCGGCTTTTATCCCCGCATACATGATAAGGGACTGACCCCTGACGAGTGGCTGAGAAACTACCTTCATACCTATATCGAACGAGATGTGCGGGATATTGTTAATGTGGGTGACCTGGAGGCGTTTCGCCGGTTCATGGGGCTCTGCGCCGGCCGGGTGGGCCAGCTTCTGAACCTCAGCTCACTGGCGGCGGACTGCGGCATCACCCATACTACGGCCAGGCGCTGGATGTCGATTCTGGAAACCAGCTTTATTGTTATCCGGCTTTCGCCCCACCACCGCAACTTCAACAAACGGCTGATCAAATCGCCTAAGCTTTATTTTTCAGACCCCGGTCTTTTATCCTGTCTGCTGAAAATACGAAACCCTGATGACCTGCACCTGCATGCGTCCCGGGGCGCCATTTTTGAAAGCTTCGTTGTGGCGGAACTTTTTAAAAAAGCTCTGCACAACGGCATGGCGCCGAACCTGTTTTTCTGGCGGGACTCAACCGGCCATGAGGTTGACGTCATCATGGACCGGGGCCTTGAATTGATGCCCCTTGAGATAAAATCCGGCCGGACAGTTGCCAAGGATTTTTTCAAAGGATTGGAATTTTTTAGAACGCTGGCCGGCGACCCGGACGCGCCGGCCGCACTGATCTACGCCGGTGATCGTTCTTTCCGCACCAGGGGCGTCAACGTCTATTCGTGGTGGAATTTTTGACGTAATGAAAGAAACGAAGCGTTCTCACAGGGGAAAAGAGCGCATCGGTCTATGGGCGCCTGTGTGCCCTTGCCGGCAATATTGCTGCGGATGTTGTTTTTGTGTTTTTTTTGTTGACAGACAATTTTAATAGTACTATATGATATATATCAAGTCGATATATTAGGGGGCCGCATGCAGGACAGCATTATTCTGGGTTTTTTAATGGGCGAAGACCTGACCGGCTACCAGATCAAAAAGCGGATGGAGGCCAGGACCAGTTATTTTTTTACCACCAGCCTGGGAAGTATCTACCCGACGCTGAAAAAACTGGAGAAAAAGGACCTGGTGAAGATGGTTGAGCAGGTCAAAAAAGGCCGACTCCAAAAGGTCTATTCCATTACCCCCAAAGGAAAGGCGCATTTTCTTGCGTGGCTGCAATCCGAGCCGTCTGCAATGAAATTAAAAATTGATGCTTTGCTGAAAGTATTTTTTTTCTCGTTTTTATCGGACACGCAGAGAAAAAAACAGCTTGAGGCCGCTTTGTCGCAACTGACAGCCCAGATAAAGGAGCTGAAAGCACTGGAAACCGTGGCCGCGGATTTTGATGTGGACTATTATCAGTTCATGTCGCTGCGGCTGTCAATTGATGTCTTAAACGAGGTTCAAAAGGTCGTGGGGGATTTCAAAGCCAAGCTTGCGAAAGAAGAGGACCCGCTCTCTGCGGTGAAATAAAATAGCGGTATTTTAAGCAGTGGGATATTTTACAAGTGTAAAATAAACATTGACACCAAACGGCGTATACAGTAAAAAACATTTCAGGCAAGCACCCTGCGAAGGGGTGCGCAAAAGTCAACCCGGCTTTGTATAAAGCCGCGAAAAACAGACAGGGAGGGTGTATCATGACAGAAGTCAATCTGGAAAAAATTACGGGCAAGACGGCGGAAGAAGCATTTTTGTATTTGCGGGACGTCATCATGATGCCCAAAAGCAAAATATCCATGGATGTTTTGAAGATGTGGTATACGGATAATGATGCGCTGATCCTGGCCGCCGGGCCGTTTACGATGGTGCAGATGGATCGCTATACGGTGGAAGAGTATGCCGCCAAAACCGGTATTCCCCGGGAGATGGTGCAGGAAGCCTTTGATCGGCTGTGTCACCGGGGCTCTTTGTTCTGGCACATCGATCATAAGGATGAAGGCAAGAAAAAATACATGATTCCGCCGCTGTTCCCCGGTCTGATCGAATATTTTATTATTTCCCCCCACAACAGCATTGATGAGCGCCGGGCTTTTCTCAAGAAGCTGGACAAGCTGGAGGAGGAAGGGTTTTCTTTTGCCATGGAGTCCGGCTTCAGCATTTTCCGGGTGGTGCCGGCCCGGAAACCGGAACCCGGCGCCCGGGTGATCCAGGTAGATCAGCGGCTGGAACCGGAAAAATCCCAGGTTCTGGCCTATCAGGATGTGGAAAAAATTATTGCGGCCGCAGGGGAAAGAGAAGACAATATTGCCATTCTGCCGTGTACCTGCCGGACCATGGCCATGCTGAAAAAAACCTCCCCGGAATGCAAGGCCTCGGTGAATAACTGCATGGTGTTTGGTGCGCCCGCCCGCTTTTCCGTGGAAGAGGGCATCGGTTATTACGTGACCAAGGAGGAGTGCCTGGAGATTCTGAAGCAGGCGGAAAAGGAAGGCTTGATCCACTGTACCCAGAATACCTACGACAAGCAGGGGTTTATCTGCAATTGCTGCGCCTGCTGCTGCGGTATCATCAGCACGGCCATCAAGTACAACACCATGAGTATGTTCCAGGAGTCCGACTATGTCCCCCTGGTGGATCACGACACCTGCAACAAGTGCCGGAAATGCGTCAATTACTGTGCGTTCCACGCCCTGATGTACAAGTCCGGGGAAAAAGAGGACAAGTCCGACGATCGGGTCATTGTGCGTGAGGATGTCTGTATCGGCTGCGGGGTGTGCGCCTCCAACTGTCCCACCGGCGCCATTACCATGAAAAAGATTCACGACAACAAGCCGGCCGGCAGTTTTATTGAAGGGGTTATGCGCATGATGAACGAAAAGAAGGAGTATGTCGCCTGATCCCGGCTTGCTCCCTGGCAGCGGTTGTGATATAACCGGTCCGGATGCCAATCAATTTACGGGGGAACTCCGGTGACAACGGACAATGTGCAGATCCGGGATTTTCATCCCGCCACCGATTATCCCGGGGCCTACCGCGCTTTTTACAGCGGTTTTCACCACATTCTCTGGCCCATGCTGGACCAGGCTGAGCCGGCCTTGACCATGGATATCCTGCGGCTGTTTTACCTTGCCGGTACCAAATCCCTGGTGGCGGAGGTAAACGGCGAGGTGGGCGGGATTTTAATGGGTATGGCGCCGACCCGCCTCATGCCATTGCTCCGGGCCGGAGCTGCTTCCGGGCCGTTTCTGTTTCGTCTGCTGACCAATCGGTATCATATGTCGCGTCTGGCGCGGAAGCATTTCCGGCAGCTCTGCGGCGGCTATGCTCCCCATGTCTATTTTCACCCCGTTTATCCCCGGCTGAACGAGATTGCCCTGTTTACGGCTCATAAGGATTTCCGGGGCAAAGGCTACGGTCGCATGCTGATGGACGCCTTTGTGGAGGCCGCCGTGGACCGGGGCGGCACCCGGGCCACGGTCTGCACCGACTCCTGCCTGAGCTGGCGGTTTTACCCGGTCTACGGGTTTGAACGGGTGCGGCGGTTTCCTCTGACGGCCTATCGCTGTTCGCGCCCGGGCAGGCTGGCCGAAGGCTATATTTACAGCCTGGATCTGACCGGTCGGGGCAAGCCGATAGCGGAGGAACTTTTTTGAGACCGGGCTTGTTGCGCCTTCGCTTTTTCCGTTATCGCGCGATCAGCGGCAGCGAAGAAATCCCGGCCAAGTTGAATAAATAAACCGGAAAATCGTTCCAAGGAGGGGATATGGAAATTTCACCCACATTGAAAAATTACGCCGCCATGCTCGGGTTTCCCGAGTCGCAGACCCTGTTTCATATTTTCGGCCTGCTGTTTGATACCCCCGAAGCCCGGCAGGTGGTGGACGCCCTGCCCGGAACGGTATCCGAGGTAGCGCAGAAAACCGCTCTGCCGGAAGAGCGGGTCCGCACCATTCTGCATGCGCTGATGATGAAAGGCGCCATCGGCGTGAAAATGGACCGCCCCGATTACTATCGCCTGTTTCCGGCCATGATTGAGTTGCGGGATTCTTCCGTGCTCAATCCCGAGGCGCCCCGCAAGCTGTTTGAACTGTGGGAAAAACTGCTGACCACGGAAATGGAGCAGCTCATCCCCCTGGCCCGGCAGATGAAGATCGACCCCATGACCCGGGTGGTGCCCATTGAGCGCTCGGTCCAGGCCCAGAACCGGGTGCTGGATATTGACGCCGCCCGCAGGATTTTCAAGGACGCCGATTTGATCACGGTGCTGCCCTGCGCCTGCCGCACCCAGGCCAGAATGGTGGGCCGCGGGCAGGACTGCCCGGCCCCGGACGACGCGGTCTGCATGCAGACCAACAAGTTCGCCCAGGGGGTGCTGAGCCGGGACCTGGGGCGGAAAATTACCACTGAAGACGCCCTGCGGCGGATCGGGCTGGCCGAGGACGCCGGCCTGGTGCACATGGTGCGCAACAATGTCAAGGAAGACATGTTCATGTGCAACTGCTGTTCCTGCTGCTGCACCGGCCTGTACATTCTGGAGCGCTACAACTTTCCCGAGGCCATCGCCCCTTCGCGCTTCCGGGTGAAGCTGGAGGAAGAGGCCTGCACGGCCTGCGGCCAGTGCGAGGAGCGCTGCCAGTTCCACGCCATCACCATGACCGATGACGGCCCGCAGATTGACTATGATCGCTGCTACGGCTGCGGCAACTGTGTCATCACCTGCCCGGAAGAGGCCCTGACCCTGGAAGAGGTCCGGCCCCAGGAGCATATCCGGGTCAAGTAGGACAGTGCAGGAAGATGGATGGCAGGAAGGTCCTTTGCGAAAAGTGTTTTGTTCGCACTGTGACCCTTTTGGGGCCGGTTCCAACCATCTGCTGAATATGACAACCTATAAAAAAAGTTGGGTCTGGGCATACCCCTTTCCCCGCTCAGTATCTGATGCGATCATAAAAAGTTTTTTTGGGAAGCGACATTTGATTGTTTTGGGGAAAAAGCGTTTCAAGGGTGTCGCGTTAAAAATTTTTTGTTGTTTGAGGGCGCCAGCCCGAGTTCAAAAAATTTAGCGACGACCTTGAAACGCCCCCAAAACAATCACGGAGCGAGCAAAATGACTTTTTATGAGATGATCGACATCCGGAAAAGAAAATTATGTTGAAAATCATTCTGATCGTTCTGGCGGTGCTGGTGGCCGCGCATCTGTTGTTTGTGCTGGGGGTATGGCTCCTGGGGGAAAAGGGGCCGGTTGTCCGGCCAAGCACCCGCAGATTTGCCGCGCTTTTTACGAAGCGGGAGCTGCTCAATCCCCGCATTTTTCTGCACGGCTATTTTTATCTGCGCTGGCTGGAGACCTATGTCAAAGCCGGGCTGGATACCATTCACAAAGTCCCGTGGATCGGTCCCCGGTTTGCCGACTGGCTGATCGGAGAAAGCTATCACGGCAAAACCATTCCCACCGAACTGGCCAAAGCCCTGGTTTCCGTGGACAAATCCATATCCGTGAAAGACCTTACCGAAAGGGTAATTCCCTTTCCGGTGGCCCGGGAGCTGGTGGTGGAGGCCGGCCCGGCCATTGCCGTCACGGAATGCCCGTGCCGCGCCTACCGGGAAAATCCCTGCCGGCCCACCCAGGTCTGCATGTCGGTGGGGCAGCCGTTTGTGGACTTCATGCTGGAGCACAGTCCGGACAAAACGAGACGGATCACCACGGCGGAAGCCCTGGAACTGCTGGAGGCCGAACATCAGCGGGGGCATATCCATACGGCCTGGTTCAAGGACGCCACCGCCGGCCGTTTCTGGGCCATATGCAACTGTTGCCGCTGCTGTTGCGCCGGCTTTGATTTGATGCGGAAAAATATCGATATTATTATCCCTTCCGGATATGTGGCCGTGTTTGATGCGGAAAACTGTGTGCAGTGCGGCCAGTGCCTACAAACCTGTCCTTTTGGCGCCATTGCGGAAACGGCCGAGGCCGTGGCGCTGATCTGGGACAAGTGCAAGGGTTGCGGGGTGTGTGTCAGCGCCTGCCCCCAGAATGCCATCCGCCTGGAACGGGACGCCGCCAAAGGGGATCCCCTGGATGTCCGGAAACTGCCTGCCGCCTGAGCCCGGCACCAACCAGAAACAATCCCGAAAAATGATTGGACGCGCAACCATGCGCGCCGCCAAGATTCTCGGCAGCACCTCCCTGGTGGCGGCTGGACCCTCTGGATATGGCTGGCCGCCAAACTGGAGGAGCGGGATCTGGTGGCGCTGTTCGGCGAAGACTACCGGCATTATCAACGGCAGGTGCCGATGTTGGTTCCCGCCCGCCGACCCTGCCGACCGGCGCGGAAAAGCTGAAGGGGAAAACGGTTTGCAGACCGATGGTTCGTCCGGCGCCGCATATCCACCGGGTTCATCGGATTCGGCGGCCGCCGCAATGATTTTTTTCAGTTGGTTCGATAAAAGTATTCCGAGTTTTTCCGATCCCTGGGGGGTCATATGTTCAAAGTCGTAAAAGTCGGCATCTGTCCATTCATGATAACCTCCCGCGTCGATAAACGGGACTTTTTTTTCCGCAGCCACGGCTTTTGTCACACTGTCCAATTTTCGTATCATATAGTAGTAGTCTACCCCGTTATAGGGATGATCATCATAGGAATTGACAGCGCTGTTTCCCCACAGTTTTTCTCCTGGTGTAAACTTGTACTTTCGGGACGGCTGCGAAACAAAGACGGGTTCTGCGCCCATCTCACGGGTGAGGTCGACAAGTTTTCGCAGGCGGCGGGCGTAGGCGGTAAGCCTTGGTTCCATAAAGCTGTAGTCTTCTTGCAGCCGTTTTCCCGTCCACTCCAGCTCCGCGAAATTAATAGAGCGGTGCCCTATTTGGCGGATGATTTTTGCTTCGTAGGTACCGCGAAGGGTCCGGAACATATACCACAGGGCGCTTTTTTCTTTGATCAGAAGGTCTTTGGGGTTTTCCGCGTTTTTGTGGAAGTCGTTCAAGCCGACATAAAAAAGAATGTAGTCCGGATTGAGGCCGGGGATAAAAGGAAACCACCACTCGAAATTTTTAAGGTGACCGTAGGTGGATTGTCCGTCTACCCCTGCATTGGCGACCCGCATGTTGATCCCGGCTTGTCGCAAATGTTTCTGAAGTGCGTTCTGCCAGGTTTTCCCGTCATCAATATAGCGCTGATCAGTAGTGCTTCCGCCCACGGTCAGGATATCAATTTCCCGGGGGGTATCATAACTTCCCCGTAATCCGTATTTATCCCGTGAATACCGGATGATGGGATCGGGGGCATGGTACAATTCTGAAACATTATGGTGGCGGACACAGTCTCTGACCAGGTTCAGGCGGTTCAGTTTTTTTATATCCAGCCATTCGCCGAATATAAGCTCTAATACAGCAAGCCCGGCAGCCAGTACCAGACCATTGACAGCAAGAATCAGCAGGATTTGTTTAACGCGTTTCATACTGGGCAGATGCAAATCGTATCGATTTTGCATCGGGTATACAAAATTTCTTTAAAATAAGCGGATTGCCGAACTTGTCGTCTTATTATAGAAAAACCGGTATTTTGTGTCAATATACAAATACCGGCCGGCGGCCAGGCAAAGATATCCGGGCAGAGATATCCGGGGGAAACAGAAAATAAATCGGAAACAGAAAATAAATCTGACAGGAAATTGATGCCCGGCAGCCGGCTATGGTATTGTTTCTGTGTAAACCAGAGGATGCTGTGCAGTATGTATTTGTATAACAAATAATCTGTATTTATGGGAGGTGTGCATGAACATTATCGGACTGGCGGATGTTCATGGCAGCAGGCGGGCCGTGGAAAGCGCCCGCCATGTTTTGGCGGCGGCGGAAGTGGTGATTTTTACGGGAGATATTACCAACTTCGGCCGCGCCCCGGAAACCGAGCAGGTGGTGGCGCCGCTTCTGGAAGGTTCCGCCCGGGTGTTGGCGGTTTCCGGAAACTGTGATTATCCCCAGGTGGATGATTATTTAACGGAAAAAGGCATTAATCTGCACGGCCGGGGAGTGGTAATCAACGGTCTGGGACTGGTGGGGGCGGGGGGATCATTGGTGACACCCTTTCATACTCCCAACGAACTGACCGAAGAAGAGATGCAGCAGGTCTTGCAGCAGGGATTGCAACAGTTGCCTTCGCCGGCGACGCCGCTGGTCCTGGTCTCTCATCAGCCGCCGTATGACACGAAGTGCGATCTGCTTTCCTCTGGAGAACATGTGGGCAGTCATGCCGTGCGTTCGTTTATCGAGACTTACCAGCCGCTGCTCTGCTTCACGGCACATATTCATGAGGCGGTAGCGGTGGACTATATCGGGCAGACGGCGGTTATCAACCCCGGGCAGTTGCGAAAAGGAGGGTATGCCTGGGCGCAGATTGCGGACGGCGCCTTGAAGGACGGCGGTATTGGATATGATCTATGAAGATTGTCCGTCGGGATCGGAAGCAGCGGCCTCTTTCCGGCGCACCAGGGCCACACACATATCCCGCGCCTTGTCCGTATCGACCCGGTCCAGGTTCAGGGCCAGATCGTACAGGCTGACCTGATCATAATCGGTTTTGCCGATTTTTCGAAAAAGGGCTTCCCGCCGTTTGTCTTCACTGCGCACCATCTGGGCGGCTTTTTTGTCGGTCAGGGCATGCCGATCCATAATGTTCCGGATCCGGTTTTCCAGGGAATTGACCAGCAGAATATGGATGGCGTCCGGGTGGTCCTGCAGGATATACTGGCTTCCCCGGCCCATGATGACCACGTTCCCCTCTTCGGCGAACTGGGCGATGAGGACAACCAGATAATCCAGGTAAATGGATTCGTCGATATAACCGCGTTCATCCTTGAGGATTTTATCGACCAGATTTTTGGAGACCATCTGCGTGATGATCCAGAGAAATTTCCCGCCGGCCTCTTTTTCCACATGCTCCACCCAGGCTTCGGAAACATTCGCCGCTTGTGCAATTCTGGCGATAATATCGCTGTCGGCAAAAACATATCCCAGGGAATCGGCCACGTTTTTTCCCAGATCACTGCCGCCGCACCCGAATGGACCGGAAATTGTGATAACTGCCATTCAATCCTCCTGTATTTGTTAACCGAGAACGGTTTTGATAGTGTTGGCCAGTACTTCTCCGTCGACGGGTTTTTCCAGATAGGCCTCGGGATCCGGCACGGGATCGCCGCCGAATTCAGTCAGTACTTTCTGGGACCGGAGAAAGGATTTTTCCGCGATACCGCTGAGGATCACAATCGGTATATTTTTGAACTTTTTGCTGGTTTTCATGTTGCGGTAAAGCCGGATTCCGCTTTCTTTGGGCATCAGCACATCGAGAAGAATCAGATCCGGCGGATTTTTCCGGATGATTTCCTCGCCCTCTTCGCCGTTTTTTGCCATAATCGGGTTATACCCGTTTTCCTCCAGGACCGCCTGGGAAAACAGGCGGACATCCGGATCGTCATCGACAATCAGTATTTTTTTCCCCATACCATACTCCTTCATAAATGAATACGTTTAACAGATCCGGGCGTTCTACCACCGTCTGTAAATCGTTCAGCCGTCCCAGAGGGGTTTCCCGGTTCAGGTTTCATTTTTTATTTCTTCAAACGGAAGGTGGACGATAAATCTGGTTCCTTGTTGCAGTTCGGAAAAAACCTCAATCGTCCCGCTATGATCTTCGATCAGTTTTCTGGTAACCAGCAGTCCCAGGCCGGTTCCTTTATGTCCTTTGGTGCTGAAAAAGGAAGTGAACATTTTTTCCTGCACCTTTTTTTCCATGCCCGTGCCGTTGTCACTTACTTCGAACCGGATTCGATGGTCCTTTTCCCGGCTTGTTTTTACCGTTACCTTATATGATTTTTCCGGGTTATCATCAAAAATACAGGCATCAACGGCATTGGAAATCAGGTTCATCAAGATGGTATGGAGGCTTGTTTTATCCATGGCCATCCGGTTGATGGCGGTATCCAGATTCTCCGTAATCCGGATATTGTTTTCCGTCGCGGTCTCGGAGAAGGACTGGCAGACTTCCTGGACAATTTCGTTGGGGGCGCAGGGGACATATTCCACCTCCCGGGCATTGGAGTAGGTCAGCAGGTCCATCACCAGTTCGGAGGTGTGGGCGATATTTTTCTGAATCATCTGCCAGCCGGATTTTAACTTTTCGGTATCATTGTTTTTGAAGCCCACTTCCATGAGATAACTGCCGCCCTTGAACCCGTGCAGGATGTTTTTTACCCCGTGGGCCATACCGGCCACGGTCTGGCCCACCGTGGCCAGCCTTTCCGACATGAGCAGTTCTTTTTCCAGACGCTTGATTTCCCGGAGATCCTGTAGAAAGGCCACGCTACCCATGATTTTCCCCTGTTCATACAGAAAAACCCCGGTAAACCGCACCGGGACCAGTTCTTCTTCGCTGTTTTTTACATGGGTTTCAAAATGCTCCAGTTTTTTGCGTTTGTGATAATCATGGCGCTTGGCCTGATATTTGCGCATCAGGTCCAGGGAAAAAAGTTCTTTGGCTTTTTTCCGGTGCAACACCTCCCGGGCCGGGTATCCCAGAATATGCTCCGCCGCGGGATTGTAAATAATTACTGTAAATGTCCGGTCGGTGGCCACGATCCCTTCTTCCGAGGTTTGAATCAGTTTTTCCAGGAAATTGGACTGCATGCGCAGTTCCCGGGTGACCGTCTCCACCTCCTGTTCCAGATTTTTTGTATATTCATTCAGTTTTGCCTGGAGTGCAAGTTTATTTTCCGCCCGTTCCAGGGCCACGGACAGATTTTCCGCCCGAACCGGCTTGTTGATGAAATCCGACGCCCCGTATTTCAGAGAATCAATGGCGTTGTCAATATCCCCGTGGCCGGTGATGATGATTACTTCTGCGGGATGGGATCGCTCCTTGATTTTTTTTAAAACCTCGATACCGTCCATACCCGGCATGCGGATGTCGGTAATGACAATATCCGGCAGCTCCCGGTCAAAAATCGCCAGGCCCTGTTCCCCTCTGGCGGCGGTAAATACCTCATACCCGTCGCTTTTCAGCGAAAACGCCAGCAGGGAAGTACTGCTCTGCTCATCATCGATCAATAGTATCCTGGTTGCCATCAGTGTTTTTCCAGAGGTGCGCCGGCCGCGGGAAAGGCGATTGTAATGGAGGTGCCCGCGTCGATTTGGCTCTTTATCTCTATTTCTCCATCATAGTCCTTGATGATACCGTAACTGATGCTTACTCCCAGGCCGGTTCCCTTGCCGATTTCCTTGGTGGTAAAGAACGGTTCAAATACTTTTTCCTGAACCTGCTCGCTCATGCCCGCGCCCCCATCGGAAACCGTTACCGACACTTCACCTCCGGCAAAACCGGAACGGACGGCAATGGTTCTGTCAATGGGTTGATCCGGATATTTTCGGGCCTTTTCTTCAATGGCGTCGATGGCGTTGGTGATCAGGTTGATAAACACCTGCTCCAGCCGGTTGTGATCCGCCATAATGGGCGGCAGGTTCTCTTCCAGATCCAGCGACAAATCGATCTCATGGGATTTTATTTGATGATCCAGCACGTTAATGCTGTCCTGGACAGGGGCATTGATGTCGATTTTTGTTCGGTTCACGTCGGTCTGCCGGGCAAAGTCGCGTACCCGTTTAATGACTTTGGCGGCCCGGTCCACATTTTCAATAATGTTCATGGTCATGGTCTTTATATCCGTCGGCGGAATTTCTTTTCCTTTGTTGTACATTTTCAGGAAATAATCCGCGCAGATCTGGATGGCATTCAAGGGCTGATTGATTTCATGGGCCATGCCCGCGGCCATCACGCCCAGCGTGGTCATTTTGGCGGCCTGAACCAGTTGGGTCTCTTTTTCCACGATCTCGGAAATGTCGGTGGTGTTGACGATCAGAATTTCTTTTCCCCCGTATTCGGCCGCACTTACGACAATGGTAACAAAGAAAGATTCTCCGCCTTTCCGGAAATGTCGCTTTTTGGAAAGCAAAACAGAATGCTCCAGGGTTACCCGGGCCAGACCGCCGATGATTTCGTCGTCTTCCAAATCCCCCAGGGCCGTAAAGGGCGTTCCGAACAATTCTTCCGGTTCGTATCCATAAACCTCCTTGGCCCGCTGATTCATGTCGATGATCCGACAGGAATCCTTCTCCAGAATGAAAATCGGCGTAGGATCATTATTGAACAGGGTGCGATATTTTTCTTCCGACTGCATATACTGTTCCTGGAGCAGGGCGTTTTCAACCGCTACACCGATGCGGTTGCCGATGAGTTCCAGGATGTCTTTCTCCTGTTCAACAGATCGGGCGGGATATTGGCTGGTAATGTAAATGACGCCCAGGGGGTTGTTTTCCTTGTCGCTCACCGGGACATAAATCAGTGACTGGATATGTTCGTCGGCAAAGGAACAGGCCGTGTCCGGGTGAGTCGCTTTTTCATAGATGCTCAACTGTCCGGTATCTTCCATTTTTCGGACCACTTCGGCCATGCCGGCCCTTTCGTTCTCCAAACAGGCATAATCGCAGGTCCCGGATTTGTAGCGCAGTGAAAATTCGTTGTTTTCATTTTTCAGAAAAATACATACGTTGGAAGCGCCGATAAAGTCGCGAACCACGGAAAGGGCGTTATCCAGCCGTTTTTCAAAAGTTCCGGGCGCGTTCAGGGCCGTGTAAATTTCAACCAGGGTGGAAAGATCCCGGTTATGGCGCTCCTGTTCATGGGCGGTCTCTTTGCTCTTGGTGATGTCCCAGCAGGTTTCAATGGCCCCGATAATTTCTCCGTTTCCGGCCTTGATGGGGGCGGCGGTGAAAAAAAGCCATTTGCCGGTTTTGCCCAGTTTTTCAAAAAACGACTCGGACTGATAGGCCCCTTCAATCAGGGCGGATTTATCCCATCCCGTATTATAAAATCTGGCGATTTTGTCGGTCTCCAGCTGGTCCAGAACAATATCCGCCATGGTGGGCCGGGGGTGATCATAAAACGGGGACCATTGCCGGTTCGTGCCTACCACTTGTTCCGCCGGCATCCGGGTCAGCTTTTCCAGGGCCTTGTTCCAATGGGTAATACGATGGTTTTTGTCGATAACGAAGGTGGGCGCCGTACTTCCCTGCACAATCTGGGAAACCATTTCTTTCTGTTCCCAGAGATTTCTTACGATCTGCCGGGTCCGGGTAGTTCTTTCATCAAGGATGGATGAAAACCGTTTCATAAGATCATCCAGAAGTTTCCGGATATCTGCTGAGAGTTGCTCGGCCGCCCTGTTTTCTTCCAGGCACTGGTCCCGGAAGGCCTGGATATTCAGCAGGTCCCAAAGCGTCCGGGCATCATAATGATCGATCACGCGCACGTTATCCGGCATCTCCCGGCTTATGGCATCGGCCAGGGCCGGTTCGTTGCTCATTTCTATAATGATTTCAAGGTCGTCGAGACCGGCGAAGGCCCGATAATCCGTGGTGGTGGGGATGCCCAGTTCTTCAGCCAGTATGATGCCTCGGGCATGCCGGTTTTTGTCCGCCACCCCGATAATCAGCGGTTTTTCTCCCTGATAATCGGACCGGAAAAAATAGGTCAAAAAACGGGTGCAGAAATTACCGGCCCCCACAATGGCAATTTTTTGATCAAAAAAAGAGGTTAACATTACAGTTGGCCCTGTTGAAATTCATTATCGAAAAACGACTCCTTTTTTGAATAAAAAGAAGCTGGCGGTTTTGGCCTTTTGGGGGACTGGCGCACCGGGCGCGGCCTTTTTTTTCTGAATTTTCCGGAGTAACGGCGCCGGCATCCAGTGCCGGCTTTGTGGCTGCGTAAATTATATCCTACGGTCGATTATGAACGACAGAAATTGTTTTTATACGAATTCCGCGTATTAATATGCGTATCAATATTGGGATCGGGTGTCAATAATTTTTACCCTGTATGTGGAACAGGCCCGGGGAAGCGAGGGAGTTCAATTCAATTTTTTTGATACGGATTGCACGGATGAACAGGATTGATATCCCGGTCTGTTATGGGGGGGCGTCCCGGATCGCTTGGTCGCTGAAGCTCCTCGCGATGACAGATTTTGAATGCATAAAATGCCGTCGCCAAAAGACCGGGGAAGCCTGCTTACGGGCAGGGCTCCCCCGGTTGTTCCATAGAACCGTGGCGGATTCGGTTATTGCAGCTCTTTTCGGGACAGGCCCAGGATATTGCGGGCCACGATCAGGTGCTGAATCTGGCCGGTGCCTTCAAAAATATCCAGAATTTTGCTGTCCCGCATCCATTTTTCGGCCAGGTATTCCCGGCTGAAGCCCAGCGGTCCCAGCAGTTCCACACATTTCTGGGTGATCAGGGTGCCGTAGCGGCCGGCCTTGGCCTTGGACATGGAGGCTTCCAGGTTGTTGAATTCATTGTTGTCGGCCATCCAGGCCGCCCGCAACGTCAGCAGCCGCATGGCCTCGTAATGGGCTTCCATGGTGTAGTATTCTTTTTCCAGACTGCTCAGATTGTTGGGGTTCTTTTTATAGTCCAGAACGTAGCCCGCCTCTTCCAGCTTCTGCCTGGTAAAGTCCAGGGCTGCCCGGGCCACGCCGTTGGCCATGGCCGCCACCATGGGGCGGGTATTGTCAAAGGTCTTCATGACGCCCTTGAAACCTTCGGTGGTTTTCTTGATTTCCGGGTCGCCCAGGATGTTCTCTTTGGGAATGCGGCAGTTGTTAAGCACGAAGGTACCGGTATCCGAGGCCCGGATACCCAGTTTGTGCTCCAGGTGCTCCAGCTTGAATCCCGGCCGGTCTTTTTCCACCACAAAGGACTTGATTCCGGCCTTGCCGGCTTCTTTGTCCACGGTGGCCCAGACCACCACCACGTCGCAACGGTCGGCGCAGGTGACAAAGATTTTTTCCCCGTTCAAGACCCATTCGTCGCCATCCAGTTCGGCGGTGGTGGAGATGGACCCGGAATCCGACCCGGAATCCGGCTCGGTAATGGCCATGGCCGCCCATTTTTCGCCGAAGCGTTCCATCTGCTCGGGGGTGGCCACGGCGGAAATGGCCGCGTTCCCCAGACCGGCGCCGGGAATGGTCAGCATCAGGCCGGGGTCGCCGTAACACATTTCTTCCACCGAGACCACGGTAGCGATGTTGGTGCCCACATCAGAGGGCTCTTTTTTCTTTTTCTTCTCTCCCTCCTTACCGCCTTCGCCCTTTTTCTTTTTGCCGCCGCCCATGAGGTCGCCCATGCCGCGGAAGGCATCCAGCTCCTTGGGGTATTCGTGTTCGGCTTCGTCGTATTTTCTGGCAATGGGCCGCAGCATGCCTTCAGCCAGCCCCTTGACACTTTTTCGGACGTTTTCCAGTTTATCTGAAAATTCAAGGTCTATCATTTGGTCACTCCTCAAAAATATTGGGTTCCTGTTGGTTCCCGCTCTCCGGCTTTTCCGGATCCGGCGGAAGACATTACACCGTGGCCAGTCCTTCCAGGTTGCTGATGGCCCGGGCATTGCGGTAATAGCGTTCCTGGGAGTATTCCCGGGTATAGCCGTGACCGCCCAGAATCTGCACGCCGTAGTCGGTGATTTTCATGGTCATTTCCCCGGCATACAGTTTGGCCAGATAGGCCTCCCGGGTGGCGTCTTTGCCGGCTTCCAGGCGGGAGGCCGCTTTCCAGGTGAGCAGACGCAGGGCATCGATCTCGTAGGCCATCTCCGCCAGCATGAAAGCAACGGATTGCCGGTTTACAATGGGTTCGCCGAACTGTTCCCGGGTTTTCCCGTATTCCCGGGCAAATTCGTAAGCGGCGTTGCACATGCCGGTGGCCATGGCCGCCATGGCGATGCGGGAGCGCTGGAGTAGGAGAGGATAGTTGCAGCCCTCCTCGCCGCCCAGCCGGTCTTCGGCCGGAATTTCACAATTTTCGAGAGTTACGGGGTACATCGGCAGGGCATACAGTCCCTGGGTTTTTTCTCTTTCTCCCACCGTCAGTCCGGGGTTGTCCTTGCTGATAATGAACAGGGCGCCTTCCCCGTCGAGGGCGGCGGCCACCAGCAGATGACCGGCGTCGGCAGCCAGCGGAACAAAACATTTTTTCCCGTTTACGATATAGGCGCCGTTCTTTTTTTCCGCGGCGGTTTTCAGGTCGGCGGCATCAAAGCCGAAATGGGGCTCATTGATGGCCAGGGAACAGGGGGTAAACTGTTCCCGGCAGTAGAGCGGCAGGTATTTTTTCTTCTGCTCTTCGGTACCCATCAGGGCCACCGGGGAAATAAACAGAGAGGGCGCCGTGGCGGCCACGGTAAAGGCCATGTCTCCGTAGGCCAGTTCTTCCAGGACAAGGGCGCTTTCGATCGGGGAATCTTCCATGCCGAAACCGCCGTATTCTTCCGGTACCATGGAAACGGACGCGCCCAGTTCCCAGGCTTTCTGAATATACTCTGCGGGAATTTCGCAGTTCAGATCCATGTCCGGGGCATTTTCTGTTACCACCTCCTTGGCAAGCTTTGCGACCTCCTGTTTAACCATTTTTTGTTGCTTTGACATCGAAAAATTAAGCATCATCGCCTCCAATTTTGTATGATTGCCAACCCCTTCGTTCATTAAATCAAGCTGGTTATAAAGAAAACTGACATGTCAGTTTCTTTTTAATATGAGAGAAATAATTGAGTTTGTCAATATATTTCTTGGAAAAAATATGCATTTTCTCAGGTTACCTGCAAAACTTCAGAAATTTTTTGGTATTTTTCTTTTCATTGTGTCATTTCGCTTGTGCGCCTACTCGCCGACTTCCTGGTTTGACCATTGGCGGGAAATGCCGTATGATAAATCTATACTGGAAGAAAAAGTCGGGTCCGGTCGATCCTGATAAGCGGCAGGGGGCCGGTCGGATGTAATCCTCACGCCAGGGAGAAAAAAATATGACGCAGCTTTTGTCTACCCGAGAAGTAGCGGCGCTGCTGGGGATTCATGAAAAAAAGGTTTACAAGTTGATTACCGAGCAGGGGTTGCCGGCCACCAAGGTGACCGGTAAATGGCTTTTCCCGAAACATTTGGTGGAACACTGGATTGAAAACAGCACCGTAAACTATCCCGGGGAAGAGGCCTACCTGATGAAAACCCCCTCCCTGTTCGTGATTGCCGGCAGCAACGATGTATTGCTGGATCGGACCATGGGGCTGTTTATGCGGCACAACCCCGAATACACGGTGGTGTTCGGGAATCTGGGCAGTCTGGGGGGCTTAAAAACCCTCAAGCGGGGTCTGTGTCATATCGCCACTTCTCATCTGATCCAGGAAGACGAGGCTGAATACAATTTTTCCTTTGCCGAACGGGAACTGGAAAACCTGCCGGCGGTGGTCAATTTCTGTCACCGGGAGCAGGGCCTGGTGGTGGCCCGGGGCAACCCCCGAAAGATTTCCGGCGTGGCGGATCTGGCGCAAAAAGAGGTGACCATTGTCAACC
>CAZWCS010000068.1:12358-23103 GCA_964632805.1 uncultured Desulfobacterales bacterium | reverse complement strand
AAGACTGGATTTATTTCTCCATTTGTGTAATGGAGATTGTGGTGCTTACTGTGGCCGCCTCTGGTATCCTCGGTTCCGGCGGGCATTAAATCCCTTGGCTGGGCGAATTATAAAATCGACCGTTTTTGACATGACCTGGCGATTATAAATTTGCATCTGCCCGGCCAGGCCTTTCTTGATTCCGCTGTTGAGTGCGCCAAGCTGGTGGGGCGGCCTTCGGTTGCCTGGAGAAACTCTCTGATTTTGAAAAGTTGCTGGAGAAATTGAAACTCTGGCCGTGGGATCGAGCCCGCTGGACATTTTTCAAGACCTGAAGCAGATTGATGGTGATTTGAAAGAGTCGGCCCAGGGAATCCGCCAGGCATGTTTCCGGCGCGGTATGGCGGTGTACCGGGCCATCTTTTATTGCAGCAGGCGGCCGGTGCGGTTTTCACAATTCATATATTTTCATAAACAGCGCGTGGCTGAAGAGGTTTCCCAGTTATATCTGGAGCTTTCCACCCATTGTAATCTCTCCTGCCGCACCTGTGTACGTCGGTCCATTGAAGATTTTTCCCATATCCATCTCAGTGATTTGCTGTTGAATAAACTTTTGCAATCGGTAAACCGATTGCCCGGTCTGAAGCGGATTGTCCTGCTGGGGTTCGGGGAGGCGCTGTGTCATCCCCGATGTGCGGAGATATTGACCGTCCTCGGTGGTACCGGTCGGCGCCTGGTGCTGGTGACCAACGGGCATCTGTTAAACCGGGAAATCTGCGAACGGCTGGTGGCGCTGCCGGTGCAGGAAGTTTATATCTCCTGGGACGATCCGGTAATCAAAAAAGGGGAAGCCGCCGGTATTCGGACGGGAGCCGATCTGGAAGAGGTCCGGGAGGGGGTGGAGCGGTTACACCGCCTCAAAAAACAGAACGCCGCTGCCTTTCCCCGGCTGGGGATGGAGATTGTGGCTGTAAAAGGCAACCTGGTGCAGATCCCGGAGATGATCCGGTTCTGGCAGCGGCGGGGGGTGGAGCGGTTTATCCTGACCCACCTGTTTCCGTATCAGGAAGAAATGGCTTCGGAGATCCTCTATGACGCACCCGCCACCACCGATCTGCGTGAAATTGTCTCCGGAATAAAAGGCCTCCGGCACAGGATTATCTGCGCTGACTGGTTCCCTGGATCCCGGCGCACCTGTCCCTTTATCGAACGCGGTTCCCTGTTTGTCCGGGTGGACGGCCGGGTGGCGCCCTGTCCGGAACTGGCCTACACCCACAACGCCTATTACTGGGGGCGCCATCGCCCCCATTACGCCTGTCTCCGAGGGGATCTGCACAACGAGCCGCTGGACCGGATCTGGCAGCAGGAGGAGTTTGCAGAATTGCGCCGCACCTTTGCCGGCTATTTTTTCCCGGACTGTATCCATTGTTATCACCCGGAATTGTGCGCCCACCGCATGGGCCCGGACGGCGACTGTTTCGCCAACGGCGTGCCCTGCGGAGAGTGTTTATGGTCGCGCGGTCTGATTCGCTGTCCGTAGATGCCTGCCAAGGGACTTTGCGGCTGTCTATGCGCCGGCCGGAGAGGCGCTGCGGAGAATAAGATAGGTGGCCGATCCTTTGGCCACCAGCGTGTCGTCGGCGGCATGGCGCACTTCGATTTCCCCCAGGGCGGTCTGGCGCCCCTGGTGGACAATAGTGGCCTCCGCGGTCAGCTCGCCTGTGGTAAAGGTGCTGAGGTAGTTGATTTTCATCTCCACGGTGACGAATTTGTCCTCCGGGGCCACGAGTCCGAGCAGAGCCATGGCCACGGCGGAATCCGCCAGGGAGAAGACGGCCCCGCCGTGGGCGATGCCGTAAGGATGGGTCAGTTTTTTGTCAAACGGAAGGTGCAGCCGGGCCCAGCCCTGCTTGATGTCCAGCAGCGTAATACCGAGCAGATCCCAATAGGGAGACCGGTTGACCATGGTTGCCCGGATGGCTTTTTCCCATTCCGGGGCAAGGTCGGGGAAAGTCGTCACGGCATATCCTTTCGGTTTTTTACGGAACACTGTTTTTGCTGGTGCGGTGACCTGCCATCCCTCATGTGTAATGATGGGTGGTCACGATGTTTTGTGTCCGGTAATCAGACCGGATTCCATGGGGCTGGAATAATCCAGCCGGGTCAGGTCGGAAAAGCCGGCACCCGCCATCATCTCCATGACTTCGGATTCGGTATAAGCCCGGCCGT
This sequence comes from uncultured Desulfobacterales bacterium, assembly GCA_964632805.1. Lineage (GTDB taxonomy): Bacteria > Desulfobacterota > Desulfobacteria > Desulfobacterales > Desulfosudaceae > CAZWCS01. The sequence goes on along the minus strand of CAZWCS010000068.1, from coordinate 20,895 downwards.
TCTCGGTACCCACCAGCATATTCAGGGAAAAAAGAGCCGGAAAAAGCGGGCCGGTCCGGTCGTTGTGCAGCAGAAAGTCGTGAATGATGACCAGTGCTCCCGGCTCCGCGGCCTGACAGACTTTGCCCAGCAGATCCCGGCAGGTGGCCGGGCCTTCGCCGTGCAGAATGTGAGACATCCAGACAACGTCGTGCCTGCCGGGAACCTCTTCTTTTACGTAATTGCAGCCGGTAAAGACGATGCGGTCGGTCAATCCGGCTTCGGTGATGGCGGTTTCCGCGATTTCCCGGCTGGTAGGCAGGTCCATTACCGTGGCCGTGAGTTCCGGGTTGGCCCGGCAGAATGCAATGGCATAGGTTCCCGGGCCGCCGCCCATGTCCAGCAGATGGCGACGGTCGTGCAGGTCGAGCTGTTTCACGATTTCCGCGGCCACAAGCCGGGCATTGGTCCACATGCCTTTTAAAAAGGCGGTGCGGATCTTCTCCTCGGCGAAAACGGCAGAGTCCCGGGTGGGCTTGCCGGTGCGGACGCTGTGCGGCAATCGCTGCCAGGCCGTCATGAGATGGTGGTGGTGCTGGATCATATGGCCCAGATAATCCGGGGAAGCGGCGGACAGAAACTGTCGGGCGGCAGCGGTGTTACCGTAGCGGCCGGCGGTTTTCTGTATCAGTCCCAGGGCGGTCAGGGCGTCCAACAGCCGGGCCAGGGCATCCGGTTCAGCCGCGATGGGACCGGCCAGTTCTTCCGCCGTACGTTCTTCCCCGCCCAGGCGGGTAAACAGATCCAGTTCCACCGCCGCATGCAGGGCACAGGTTTTCCAGTAACTGCCGGAAAGCTCCAGCAGGGTGCCGGGGTGCCAGTGAAATGATGTCATAAGGGGGCCTCCCTGGTCGATAACAGGTTTTGGCGCAGAAACGCCAGGGCTTTCTGCCAGGAATCCCGGTGGGCGCAGGTGTCATATTTGTCCCCGTCTTCCCAGATAAAAGAGTGATTCACCCCGGGATAGATAACGTATTGGTGCGCCACCCCGTATCGCTGGCAGGCTTCTTCCAGCCGGTGGGTGTTGTCCACCGGCACCACGGTGTCCTGATCGCCGTGAAAAGAGAGGATCGGACAGTCAAGGCTTTTCAAAAAATCCAAAGGATTATCCGGATTCAGACCCAGATGGGGCAACTCCGCCAGGCCGCCCGCCCAGGCGGTGAGTCCGAAGTAGTTGACGATGGCGCGAACGCCGGGCAGGCGTGAGCCCATAATCAGGGCCAGCCCTCCGCCCCGGCTGAAGCCCATTAAAGCGGTTCGTTCGGCATCCACCGGGGCTTGTTTCCGGAAATCGGCCACGGCGGCGGGGATCTCTTCGGGTCGCAGGCTGTCCCAGTGGGGGCGGGCCGGATCGCCGCCGAACCAGGTCGGAGCATAAGCTGCCATCCCCTGGACGGCCAGTTTTTCCGCGATAAAGCGGTGGTTGGGCTTGAACCCGTCGCTGCCGTGCAGCACCACCACCGCCGGGAAGGGCCCGCTGCCGGGCGGCAGACAGTACAGACCGGGAACCTCGGCCGCTCCCACACGGGTGGTCATCTCTCTGGTGGTGATGGACTTCATGACGGTTAGCGGCCGGTGTACATCCGTTCCTGGACGTGCAGGGTGGCGAAGTTGAACTCTCCGCCCAGGGTGACGGCGGCGGCCGCAGCGGCGAACTCTTTGGCGGTGGTGATGCCGCACATTTTCAGAATTTCCCGGGATACCGGCGGGATAATGCCTTCCGGGCTGGAGGTGATGCCCACCTCCACGTTGGGCAGTTCCACTCCGAAGATCAGATTGTCCCCCCGGATTTTGGCATATACTTTTTGATAGCTGGGCACCAGGTAGGGCCGGGGGTTGCAGCGCATGGTGCGGTAGAAAGCGGGGATGATCTCGCCGCCCATGCCGGTGTAGGCCGGCCATCCGGTCTCTTCAGTAACTCCCTGATAATCCAGCTCGATGTAGGAGAAAAAATCGTCAATGGGCCGGCCCAGGATCTTTTCATATTCCGCGACGGGGATGGACTGCTGGGCGGAAACATAGCGTCCCCGGCGGTTGCGGGGAGAGGGCTTGAGGTCGCCGTCCCGGCCCATGCCGACCACCGACAGCCGGCAGGGAATACCGTTCTGTTGCAGGAGATCGTCAATAATGTTTTTGGCCATACCGGTCGCGTGGGATGTCTGGCCGTGGCCGCGGTGGTTGTCAAACCGGGAGTAGAAGCAGCAGTGCAGAATACGGTCGCCGTGGTGCTGTTTATAAAGAAAATCCACATTATCAATAACCCCGTTCCATTCCGCCAGCTGGGCTTCGGTGATTTGCGGTATAATTTCGGGCAGTTTCTGCTGAATCAGGTCCCGGGCCCGGGCCCGGTCGGTTTCGGTGTCAAAGACAAAGGCCAGGTTGCGGGCGGCAAATCCCCAGTCCGAAACCTTGACTTCCACCGGGCCGTACTTGTTCAGTTTGAAGCAGCCCACGCCGATGCCCAGGTGGCCCACCCCCGGACCCCAGCAGAGAAGGATCTGAAAGGTCTTTTCCACATCTCCGGCCACGGTGACTTCGCCGGAATAGCTGCAGTAGTCTTCCACCCCGCCGATGTAGTTGTTGACCAGCGGTTTATGGCGTTCTTTTTCCGGCAGAATTTCCAGGGCGGAGCCGCACAGACTGCAGTCAAGGTTGGTGTCGTCGGCGGCCAGGGTCCACAGGGTATGATCCTGCGGGCAGCGATAGGCCACATGATAGGGCTTTTCCGGCATGACCAGATGATGAAAGGGGTGACCGCTTTTTGCCTCTACAAAACGCCGCCGGGCTTCTACCGCCACCGTGATGTTATCCGGGCTGGGGAGCCCCTCTTCAAGCGCTACCTTTTCAGCGCTCCAGGGTTTGAGTTCACCGCTGATCAGTTTTTCGGCAATGGTTTCGACGATACGGGCTCGGTCCATGGCGTTTCCTCCGGGTTGGTTAAGGTACAGACTCCTGTCTGATTGGAAATGGTACTTGTTTTTTTTATCTTTAGAACCTATAAAAAAGACCCGTGGATGTCAAGTTTCGGAGACAAAGGTTCGATATGCCGGGCGGGAGAAGCCGGCGGGACTGATAAAGAGCAGATAAAGAGATGACCTGAAATGGTAAATGCGGAAAACCTGTCCAAATCTTTCGGGACGGATGTCCTTTTTAAAGAGGTAAATTTCAGCCTCAATTCCGGCGAGCGGGTGGGCCTGGTCGGGCGCAACGGTCACGGCAAGACCACGCTGCTGCGCCTCATCATCGGTGAAGAACAGCCCGATACCGGGGAGATTTTGTTTCCCAGGGGATACCAGGTGGGGTATGTCCAACAGCATTTGACGTTTATTCGGCGGTCCCTGATTGAAGAAGCCTGCCTGGGACTGCCCGGGTGTTATAAAAATGACACCTGGCGTGCGGAAAAGGTTCTGGCCGGGCTGGGTTTTTCCAAAACAGACATGCAGCGCGCACCCGCGGAGTTTTCCGGCGGCTACCAGGTGCGGCTGAATCTGGCCAAGGTGCTGCTTTCCCGGCCGGATCTGTTGCTTTTGGACGAACCCACCAATTTTCTGGACGTGGTCGCCATTCGCTGGCTGGCCAATTTTTTGCGGCAGTGGCCGGGAGAACTTTTGCTGGTGACTCATGACCGCTCCTTTATGGACAAAGTGATTACGCATACGCTGGGCATTCATCGCAAAAAAATTCAGAAAATCGCCGGAACTACCGAGAAATATTACCAGAAGCTGGTACTGGATGAAGAAGTCTATGAAAAGACCCGGCGCAACGAAGAAAAAAAACGGAGGGAAACCGAGATTTTCATCAGCCGTTTCCGGGCCAAGGCGCGGCTGGCCAATATGGTGCAGTCCCGCATCAAGACCCTCGAAAAGCAGGCGCCCACAGAGCGGCTGGAAAAAATCCGCGCCCTGGACTTTTCTTTTCCGTATGCGCCGTCTCCGGCCAAAACGCCCATGCAGATAGAAGACATCTGTTTTGCTTATGAGGCCGGAAAGCCCTTGATTGAGAATCTGACCCTGGCCGTAGGCAGAACCGATCGCATCGGCGTCATCGGTAAGAACGGCAGCGGCAAAACCACCCTGTTGCGGGTTCTGGCCGGTAATCTGGTGCCGACCAGCGGCCAGCGGAGTCTGCATAATTTGACCCGTATCGGCTATTATGCCCAGACCAATAAAATGTATTTACATGACGCCCTGACGGTGGAGCAGGAAATCATGAACGCCGGCTGTCAGCGGCAGCGGGCCCGGGATATTTGCGGTACCATGATGTTTGACGGCGAGCGGGCTGAAAAAACGGTCAGCGTTTTATCCGGGGGAGAAAAAAGCCGGGTTCTGCTGGGTAAAATTCTGGCCACCCCCGCCAATCTCCTGTTGCTGGACGAGCCCACCAATCATCTGGACATGGATTCCTGCAACGCGTTTCTGGAAGCGGTTGACCGGTTTCCGGGGGCGGTGGTGTTGGTGACCCATAATGAGATGTTTCTGCAGGAATTGACCCATCGGCTGGTGGTCTTTCAAAGTGATCGCGTGCGTTTGTTTGAGGGGAGCTACCAGGAATTTCTGGAACGGGTGGGCTGGGCAGAAGAGGCTGTTCCCGGAGAGCGGGAGGATGCCGGCAGCCAATCGCAAAGAGCGGAAGACGGCACCGGGATAAGCAAAAAAGAACTCCGCAAACAGCGGGCCGAGGTACTCTCCCGGCGTTCCCGGAAAACGGCTCCATTGGAGAAGCGGCTGGCGGAAGTGGAGACCGCGATCGAGGCCGGTGAGGCAGAAGCCGGTCAAATAAACCAGGATATGGTGACTGCTTCCCAGGCAGGGGATGGCGGGCGTATCGCGGAACTTTCCCGGCGTCTGCATGCGCTGCAGACGCAGACGGAATCCCTATATCAAGAGCTGGACAGGCTTTGCAGGGAGCTGGAAGAGGTCCGGCAGGCTTGTGACCACCAGTTGGCCGCCCTGGAAAAATAGTGGAGCCGTGCTTCCCTATGATATTGATGCTCAGCGGGTGCTTTCGACTGCAACGGTCAATTCCAGAATAATCGGGAAGGGACCGGTATCGGGAAGCGTGACTTCAGATACCTGGCCGGGGGTGACACCGGCGGGTATCTGGAGGGTGACGGTTCGGAAGGTTTTTCGATACCCCCGGCCATGGCACACCGGGCAATGAAACAGGTATTCCAGTAGACTGTTGCGGCAGGACAGACTGTTGCGGCAGGACGGACAGGCAACTGGAAACGACAGGGTAACAGGCATTTCCAGACCTTCCCGGGCTTCTTTCGCGGAAAGATGGATAGTTTCCCGCACGCGGACTGTCTGGAACGGTTTCCGGACAGCACGGAGGGAAAAGGCATCCTCCGGTATCAAATCTTCCACCGGTGGGCGCTGACGAAATTCGGCACCTGTAGACCGGCGCCCGGAACGGTTGACGCGGACGGGTATGGATTGGCCGGATTGGTGCTTTTCCCGGTTGCGCAAGCTGCGATCATACTGTCTGCGACCGACGTCATCGGTCAGGGTTTCGTATGCCTGCTGGGCATCCAGAAATTTTTTTTGATCCCGACGACCATCAGATGTATCCGGATGTACCTGTTTGGCCAGTTTTCGATAGGCCTTTTTAATGCTGGTTTTGTCTGCTGTCCGGGGTATGCCCAGAATGGTGTAGTAATCCGTTTCCATATGGAATCCCCGAAAAAAAAAACAAAAAGGCGGAAGCAGGTTTTTGGTCCTTGCCGCTTCCGCCAGTCTTTTGATGGTGGTTATCCGGTTTTGATTTCGATTTTTCGCGGTTTGGCTTTTTCCGCCTTGGGCAGAGTCAGGTGCAATACCCCGTCGTTCAGTTTGGCTTCAATGCTGTTCTGGTCGATAATATCGGACAGGGTAAATTGACGGTAGTACCGCCCCACTTCATATTCGATGAGTACATCTTCTTCATCCTTTTCTTCAAAGGGAGCGATAACGCCCGCCAGAGTCAGCACATCGTCGTTCAGGTCGATACTCAGGTCATCGCTTTTTACCCCGGGCAGGTCCGCCATCAGCGTGATGGCCTCGTCCGTTTCAAAGATATCCACAGCCGGGGTGAAATAGGGGCCCGGCGTTGTCTGTTCCGGGCTGGCGATATCCTGTTTTTCTTTTACCTGTATATCTTTGTTGGCCTGGGTCATGGTATCCACCTCCTTTTTCAAAATTTTCGAAACGGCGAAAATTTATTTGATTTTTATCTGCCTGGGCTTGGCCGCTTCTGCTTTGGGTATGGTCAGGGTTAAAATCCCGTCTTCCATTTTTGCCTCGATTTTGTCGGTATCGATATCACCGGGCAGTTTGATGATGCGTGAGAACTCTCCCGAATCACGTTCCCGGCGATGAAAGCGGGCCTTCTCGTCGGTTTCGGGGAGCTGCCGTTCCCCCGTAATGGTGATGTTGTTGTGTGCCGATTGAATATCAACCCTGTCTGCGGATACACCCGGGAGTTCCGCCCGCAGGTAATAATTGTCATTGTTTTCCGTCAGGTTGACCAGCGGAAATACGCCCGGCCCCGGCGCACGATAGGGGAGGCCCCGGAAACTGTTCCAGAGGTTGTCCAGCCGGTTACGCATTCGCTCCAGTTCGTCAAACTGACTGCCCCAACGCAGAACGGGATAATCAAAAAAGCTTCTGGTAATCATGGCAATACCCCCTTTCCTGAATTTTTCGTTATTCTTTTGTAGTCTATCCGGTTGTAATCGGAATTGCCTTCTGCTGGGCGGATTCGTCTTTTTTCATCTCGATTTTGAGTACGCCTCTTTTGTATTTGGCGGAAATGGAATCCACATCCACTTCAGTGGGCAATTCCACAGAGCGGTTAAAATACCCATACGTTCGCTCTTTGCGAAATATTCCCTTTTTTTTGGATTCACTGTCCTGGTTTTTTTCTCCTTTGATGGTCAGACGCCGGCCGTCCAGACAGATCTGGATGTCATCTTTTTCCATGCCGGGAATTTCGGCTTCCACCGTAATGTCGTTTTTCCCTTCGCTGATATCAATTTCGGGCCACCAGTTGTTTTGGCCGAAAGGCCGCAGGGTCGGGAAAAACGATTCCTCGAACAGACTGTCAAAAGGATTGGTGAAAAACCGATCATACCAATCTACCTTTTCCCGGTCGGCTTTCTGCACTTCGTTTTTTCTTTTTCGACGCCACGGGATCAGACTGTTCATTTGCCTCACCTCCTTTGCTTGTAAGGATATAATAACTGTCAATTCAGTAGGTTATATCCTTTTAACTATAAAGATAAGTCTCCCGGCGCAACTGTCAAGCCCCCTTGCCAATATTTTTGGTGTTTTTCGATTTTTTTTACCGGCCAAAGTGATTCTGTTCAGTTATTTCTTGGCATGACGGGTGATTTGGTTTACATAAAGTGCATCCGGAGTCTTTTGTTTAACAGGGAAAGGTATTGCACTGCTGAAGGCCGCCCATTGTTTGATACTGTCAATCAAATACGGGGCTAGTTGAGAGAGAAATATTTATGGAGAAAAAAAATTGCTCTGTAGAAAGGAAATTTTTTCTAATATTGCTGGGCGCGGTATGTATTTTCGGCGTCTTGAATGTTTCCGCGAAGGCACAGACCTATCCTCTGGGGGCAGAAGGGATTAAAGCGGCTTCCGTTCCGCCGCCGGGCGTTTATTATCGGATGTATACCATGTATTATCGAGCGGATCGGCTTCAGGATGCGCAGGGACACAGGTCAACAGCCGGTTCGTCAACCATCGATCTGGATATTGCGGTTCTGGCCAATGCCCACCGGTTGATCTGGATATCCGGTGACATCACTTTCCTGGGAGCGGCCTATGGGGCTGATCTTATGGTGCCCGTTCTTCACAAGAAGGTGGAGATGACGGCGGGATCGGTGGAACTGTATGATGATACCGCCACCGGTCCGGGGGATATCATGATCGAACCGGTGTTATTGAGCTGGCACCGTACCCGGTATGACCTGTCGGCGGGGGTGGGCTTTTTTTTGCCCACCGGCGAAGAAAACGACGATGCTTTAACAGATCCGGGGGAGGGACTTGTCACGACCATGTTCACGCTGGGCGGAACATATTATTTGAATCGAGAAAAGAGCTGGAGCGCCTCGCTTCTTGCCCGCTATGAGATTCATTTCGGTGACCGCGGAAACAGTGGAATTACCCCGGGAAACGATTTTCAGTTTGAATGGGGAATCGGATATTCACTGTGCAAAACGATCGAAGTCGGTCTGGCGGGCTATGCGCACTGGCAGGTGACGGAAGACGAAGGGGGCTCTACCAAAGATTCGGTATATGCTTTTGGCCCGGAAATTTCGGTAATGCTGCCCGGCTGTCGTTCCTTTTTGTCGTTGCGCAGTGCGTGGGAGTTCGGCGCTGAAGACCGCCCGGAAGGAAATATCGCGACATTGACTTTGACCCGGATGTTTTAGCCCGGGGAGCCGTTTTCAGCTTTTTTGCCGCTTCCGGATGAGATGAACGCCGGTGCTGTTGAGCCCGGGTCAG
>CAZWCS010000068.1:0-12348 GCA_964632805.1 uncultured Desulfobacterales bacterium | reverse complement strand
ATTCCTTTTTTGGTCCTGCGGAAATTTTTCAAGGCCCCGTTTTTTTAAAACTGAAATTCAGATTTGCCTGCGGTTGGTTGGCATTCAAATGACCGTGTTTTGTTTCACCTGTAGCTTTGTTTCACCTTGTTTAGCCGGGCAGAATGTGATATTTTAGAAAAGCTTGAAATGGCGGGGGAGAAGGTGCGGAAGGCTTTCCCGGAGGGAAAAAGATGCGTGTCCCTGAAGGCTGCGATTTTCAGGTTTGCCGCAGATAAAAGGAAGACCATACCGGATATGAGTTATAACAGGATGCTGGCAAAAGGTGGCAGGTGGCAATCGATATTTGGCCGGGTGCTGCTGGTAATGGTATTGGTTTTTTCCGGCGTCTTTGCGGTCGATCTTTCTGCCGCTGAGCAAGCGGCTCTCTCCGGTGAAGGCGAAAAAGAGACCATGGAAAGCGGTCGTTCCCTTTCATCCGGCAGTGACGAAAAGACGGAAGTGACGGACGAGTTTGACGCGTTTGCAGAATTTAACGAATACGCCGACGATACGGAAGGGATTCAGACAGAAACTTTTGATCCCCTGTCGGGTTACAACCGGGCGGTCACCATAGTCAATGACCGGCTATACTACTGGGTGCTCAAGCCGGTTGCCAGGGGATACAAATGGGTGGTGCCGGAACCCGTGCGGCAGTCTGTAAATTGTTTTTTTGTCAATCTCGGGTTTCCGGCCCGGTTTGTAAATAATCTCCTTCAGCTTAAACTGCAGCGAAGCGGTGTGGAAGCGGCCCGTTTTGTAATCAATTCCACGGTGGGCGTGGCCGGCCTGTGGGACCCGGCGCAGGTCTGGCTGGAACTGCCGGTATATGAGGAGGACTTCGGCCAGACACTGGGTCATTACGGATTGGGCGGTGGCTTCCATGTGGTCTGGCCCTTCTTTGGCCCTTCCAATGTTCGCGATTCCTGCGGCCGGGTGGTGGATTTGTTTTTATCACCGACGCATTATCTGGAGGATGATGAAGCGGCCTTATGTGTCTCCGCCCTGGAGACGACCAATAAGACGTCCCTGCATATCGGTCAATACGAAGCCATGACGGATGATGCCATGGATTTGTATATTCTGCTTCGGGACGCCTATGAACAGAACCGAAACAAAAAAGTCGAGGAATAAACATGCGAAAATTTACGGGAATAACGCTGGTTGTGGTCGTTCTGGGTTTGCTTATGGCGGTTTTTCAGTTGCCGGCTGCAGATAAAACCGAGGAAGTGGAAGCCTTGATAAAAGAAAAGATTGATGCTGTGCTGACGGTATTGAAAAAAGAAGATCTTACCCGTGAAAAGAAGAAGGACGCGGTCATGAACATTATTGAGCCGGTGATGGATTTTTCTCTCATGGCCAAGCTTTCGCTGGGAAAGCAGCACTGGAGCCAGATGACACCCTCCCAGCGGGAGACGTTTGTTTCCCTGTTCACGAAGCGTTTGAAACAGTCGTACCTGAATAAAATTTCGTTGTATTCCGACCAGAAAGTGGTTTATGGCCAGGGCCAGTCCGAAGGGGGGAAGATCAGGGCCTCTATGGAATTAATTACCCAGGACAGCACGATTGAAGTGATTTATAAGTTCTATCCCGCTGCCGGGGGATGGCAGATATATGATGTCGAGATCGAAGGGGTCAGTTTTATTAAAAGCTATCGGGCCCAGTTTACCGAGATGTTGAAAAACAGCGATATCGAAAACATGTTGGAAACGTTGCGAAAACCGGTTAGTGATTAATCCCTGTTATTGCAGTGATGATACACGGTAAGGATTTTCCATGCAGGAATTGACCTGGTCCCAGAAAGCACGGCTGGCCATTCGGGAGTTTAAGACCATTACGGATGTTTTGTCCATTCGCGGGTTCTATAAACCCCTCGGCCGGTTTGGGCAGGAACTGGAGACCTGCCTGAAAAATTTGAGCCCGGAAATTTACGGTTCCATGAATGATCCCCGGGTCGTGGAACTCAAGGGGCTTATGTATGTTATTGACCGGTTGCCCAAAGGGATCGAATCCTGTCTCAAAATTATCTTAACGGAAGAAGACCAGTTTGAAGATACGCCCTTTGAAATGATTGTTCCCTTGAAACGTCGCCGGGCCACCTATCGTATCAGCAACGAAGAAATGTGTTTTATTATTTCCCGTGGCTTGAGCGAGATATATGACATCATTACTCATATGACCTTTTTGAATATTGAGGCCGGTAAAATTCACGACCGGATGTATGACGATGACGGCCGAACGACAGTGGAGTGGGCCGAACTGGAATCAGTGGCCAGGAATACCGATGCGCTCAGCCGGGAAGGGCTGGATTCCGCCATTTGGAATTTAAGCCTGATACTGGGTCGTTCTTATCATGAAACCTGGGACGCTTATCAATCGTTGGAGAGAAACCGGAAAGAGCGGGACAGCAACAGCGGCCTTTTCCCTATTATATACAATCTGGGTATGCGCATGGAGCGGGAACGGCAATCGGTGAATTCGGCCCAGGTGATTTATCTGACGCCTTCGCTGAAAAATATTATCGGTCATCATAAATATGGCCGGATCTGGGCAACGGACATCAAGGAAACGATCCAAAATCTCGGTCTGCAGGACCGGCCGCTGCATATTATCAGTGCGAATTTGCACAGCGTAATGAAATTGCTGTACGGTTTTGCCGCGTTACAGGATCATTGCAAGCCCGCCGGTTCCCCCGGGACGCTTTATGATTTTCTGACGGGTATGGAAGAAAGCGACGATTCGATTATTGGCGATTTTGCCCGGGCAAACGGGCTGCATGAGATCCCGGATCGCTCCGGAACCCATATTGGTTGCCAGGTCTTTGATACTGCGCTGCTGGCATCCCTGCCGCTGCATCCGGAGCTGACGCTGCAGCCGGTGGTGGACGTTAAAAATCCGGCCTTATCTCCCGTACTGCTGGTTATGGACTATGCTTTCGGAACCCAGGCCTTTGAGTTGATGGAGGAGCTGCTCAAACCCTGGCCGAGCCCCGGAAACCGGGTCAAACCCGCCCTGGGATCGATCTCCATTATGGGCAAAGCGGGAATTCTGTGCGGAGAAAAAGGGGATATTATGCTGGCTACCGCCCATGTATGTGAGGGCACCTCCGATAATTACCTGCTCTGCAATGATCTGCAAAGGCAGGATTTTGAACCCGGTGTCAATGTTTACGAGGGCCCGATGGCTACGGTCTTGGGAACCTCTTTGCAGAACAAGCCTTTGCTGGAAATGTTTCAGGCCGACTGGAATGTGATCGGGCTGGAGATGGAGGGCGTTCATTATCAGAAGGCCATTAATGCGGCCATTATTAAGGGTTATATACCGGCAGACATAAGAACCCGCTATGCCTATTATGCTTCGGATAACCCCCTGCAGACGGGCAGCACGCTGGCCGCGGGTGCTATGGGCAGGGAGGGAATCAAGCCCACGTATATGATCACCCGGGCAATTCTGGAAAAAATTTTTCGCCAAACAAAAGAAAGCCTATCATGAAGCAGGCCAAGACAGCCGCCGACCACAACGGTTCCCTGCTGGAACGGTTTTATGCCGGTCTCCTGGCCCATCCGGTTCCGGTTTTTCTGGTACTGCTGATGGGTATCGCCGGCTTGGGATATTACATCAAAGATTTCCAGATCGAAGCTTCGGCGGATACGCTGGTGAACGAGAGCGGCGAGGATATTCAATATTCACGCAAAATTTACGACCGTTACCATATTCAGGATTTTCTGGTCATTACCTATTCTCCGGAAAAAAAGGATTTGCTTTCGGACGCTGTCTTGAATGATATTGCCGCCCTGCGGCAGGACCTGCTCCAACTGGAGGAGGTGGAATCGGTCATGACCCTGCTGGACGTGCCGCTGCTGGAAAGTCCGCCGATACCGTTGAAAGAGTTGAGCAGCGGGGAACTGCCTACATTGCGCTCCGGGAAGGTGGACCGGGAACTGGCCCGGCAGGAGTTGATCAGCAGTCCTTTATATAAGAATCTTCTGGTCAGCCCGGATTTAAAAACGACCGGAATTCAGGTGAATCTGGTCATTGATGAACATTACCGGGAAACGGTGGCCGAGCGGGATCGTTTGCAGGAAAAAAAGGAGACCGGGAAACTGACCGCCGTAGAATCCGTCCGTTTCCAGGAACTGGAGGCCGAACTCAGTCGTCTGCGTAAAGAATACAACCGGGAGAATCAGCAGTTTATTGCGGACGTCCGGCAGCTGATGGATCAATATGAAGATGAGGCAGAGCTGTTTTTGGGCGGGGTCAGCATGATCGCCAATGATTTGATCCGTTTCATCAAAAATGATCTGAAAGTCTTCGGGCTGGGCGTATTCTGCTTTCTGGTGATTATGCTGGGCGTTTTATTCCGGCAAGTCCGGTGGATTCTTTTGCCGCTGTTATGCTGCCTGTTGGCAACGATCGCCATGATGGGGCTGTTGGGGTTATTCGGCTGGAAGGTCACCGTGATTTCCTCCAATTTTATTTCTCTGCAGTTGATTATCACCATGGCCATTTCCATTCATTTGATTGTTCGTTTCCGGGAACTCCAGCAAGAGCAGCCCGAAGCCCCCCAGAATCGGCTTATTATTGAAACCGTCCGCTTGAAACTGACGCCGTGTATTTACGCTGCGCTGACGACCATGGCCGGATTCGCTTCCTTGTTATTGTCCGATATCAAACCGGTCATCACTTTTGGCTGGATGATGGCCGGCGGTATTGTTGCTTCTTTGATCATTACCTTTCTTTTTTTTCCGGTTTCTCTGGCGCTGTTCCCCCGGAACGCACCGTCGGTTGCCCACGGCAGCGGCCGCTTCTTGACCGTGAGACTGGCCGAGGTAACCCGGCGGCATGGTCGCGCCATCATTTTGATCAGCCTGCTGGCGCTGCTGCTCAGCCTGATGGGGATATTCCGGTTGACCGTGGAGAATTCTTTTGTCAACTATTTCAAGGAGTCCACCGAAATCTATCAGGGCATGAAGGTTATTGACCGGAAGCTGGGGGGGACGACGCCTTTGGATGTGATAATCAATTTTGCGGATTCGACCTCCGAACCGGCTGCCGCATCCGGGGCGGATGCCGGCGCGGATGATGAATTTGCGATGTTTAATGAGTTTGATGAAGCCGGTGCGGTAAACGATCAATACTGGTTTACCCCCTATAAAATGGCCCGCATTCTGGAGATTCATGATTATCTGGAGCAGTTGCCGGCAACGGGCAAAGTTATGTCACTGGGTACCATGTTGAAAGTAGCCCGGCGCCTGAACCACGGCAAGCCACTGGACAGTGTGGAACTGCCGCTGGTGTATAATGAACTGCCGGAAAAATACCGGGAACAACTGGTTTCTCCTTATGTGTCCGTGGAACATAACCAGGTCCGGTTGAACGCCCGTATTATCGACACGATGGAATCTCTGCGGCGAAATCAACTCCTTGACCGGATCAAGTCTGATATTGTCGCCCGCTTCGGCTATGCCCCGGAGCAGGTCCATTTAACGGGGATGCTGGTTTTGTACAATAATATGTTACAGCGATTGTTCGATTCCCAGATTAAGACCCTGGGAGCGGTACTGCTGGCGTTGATGGTTATGTTTCTGGTTTTGTTTCGTTCCTTCAAAATTGCGGTGATCGCCATTTTTCCCAACCTGCTCTCTATCGTGGTGGTTCTGGGAGTAATCGGATGGCTGGAGATTCCGATGGATATGATGACCATCACGATCGCCGCCATCAGTGTAGGGATTGCCGTGGATGATACCATTCATTATATTCACCGCTTTCAGCGGGAATTTGCGCTTGTCCCCGACTACTACCGGGCCATGCAGCGTTCTCACGGAAGTATCGGCTATGCCATGTATTATACCTCCGTTACCATTATTATCGGTTTTTCCATTCTGGCACTGTCCAATTTTATTCCCACGATTGTTTTTGGCCTTTTGACCGGCCTGGCCATGCTGATTGCCTTGCTGGCCGCTTTGACCCTGCTTCCCCAGTTGCTTGTCTGGATGAAACCGTTTGGACCGGAAATTTCCGCCGAATAACCGCAGCACCTTATTCCTGTAAAATTTTCTTCCGGCCGGGAAAACATAAAAATTGATGTTATTCCTTCTGTTGTCATTTTGCATATTGACATGGGGGGAAATCATATTATAATGATTTTCAGTCTTACCCCCATACCAACTTTCTGTGTTTTGCAAATTTTTTGGAGAGGAAGGAAGTACCTAACTACAATTTATTCAAGGAGGAGGATTGACCATGACAAAAGCTGAATTAATCGACAAAATGGCTCAGGATGCCGGTATCTCTAAAGCTGCCGCCGGCAAGGCGCTTGATGCGTTTGTGGACGGTATTACCGGCGCCTTGAAGAAAAAAGATGGGAAAGTAACGCTGGTCGGCTTTGGCACGTTTTCAAAAGTACGGCGTAAAGCCCGTACCGGAAGAAACCCGCAAAACGGACAGGCCATCAAGATTCCGGCCCGTAATGTGGTGAAATTCAAGCCCGGTAAAAAATTAAGTGAGGCCGTATAAATAGATACGGATAAATCATGGTCTTAACGATGTATTTCGGCGTTTCATAAAAAGATTATCGGAAAGTCTCCGGCCACGAAAGTGAAAGCCGGGGCAGGGGCGCAAATCCCATTGGGGGATGAACAAACAGAAAAAGGGGCTTGAAAAAATTTTCGAGCCCCTTTTTCTTTATACACGCCTGATTGAATTCATGCCAGGGCCAAACGCCGGGTAACCGGACAGCGAAAAAAGGCGGTTTTTTAAGGGGAAAGAAGCTGATACGCCATAAAGGGGGGACTTTTTCAGCCGGATGGTTTTTGACAAACGATGATCCGGCTTTTTTATTTGAAAACAAAGGAGCCACTGATAGAGGGAAATCATGAAGAAATTCATCCTTCTGATGGTAACGTTTGCCATGTTGCCGATAATGGGAGCGACTCGGAGCTGGTCTGCCCAGGTATCCGTAACCAGGCTGTGGCCGGTTCCCAAAGCAGTTGCCGGCGACAGCGCCACGCTATGGGTTGAAGTTGAAAATACCGACGCCGGCACACTGCCTTCCGGAGCCAAAGTCTGGTTCTGGGTCACCGGCCCGGGTTGGAGCGGTACGCACTGGGTCGGAGCAAGCGATGTCTTTGGTTTAAAGGCGGGGTCATCCGCCTGGTATTCGTATGACTGGGATATACCGGTTTCGGCTGCCGGGGGTGATTATACATACTGGGCGCAGGTATGGACTTCTAATGAAGCTGTTTCTGTCTGGAGTGCCTGCCAGAATTTTGCGGTAAGCGAAGGCTCGAAAGAACCGCCTGACGCCGCCGGTCTTACCGCGCCGGAGGGATCGGTTGCTATCCCCGTTACCTATACCTGGCAAGCTGTTTCTGATGCCACCTGGTATTTCCTGTGGGTTAATGATGACAGCGGTCACCATGTCATCAAGACCTGGTACAAGGCTGAGGACTGCAGCTGCGAATCCGGCAGAGAGTGTTCCGTTACCCCCGCCACCACGCTTGATGACGGAGATTATACTTGGTGGATACAGACCTGGAACAGGTACGGCTACGGCCATTGGAGCCCCGGGCTGGCGTTCACGGTAACGGATAGGCCCCTGGCCAGATCCACCCTGCCTTACGACGAGTCTCCGGCCTGCACGGCATCTGAGCAGCAAGCTCTGGTGACGGGGATGGCCGATTTTGGCTTTGACGTTTACCGGGAAGTCGACGCGGACCCATCTTCGTCCGGGAAAAACCTTCTGATTTCCCCGTACAGCATCGAAAACGCCCTGGCCATGACCTGGGCCGGTGCCGGGGGCGAGACCGCCGAAGAAATGGCGCGGGCGCTTCGGATCGATCTTTCCCAGAAAGTCTTTCACCCCGTCTTAAACGGGCTCAATATTGATTTAAACAGGCGCGATGACCGGCAGCCGTTTGGCGGGGACGCCTTTCAATTAAATCTGGTCAACGCCGTCTGGAGTCAGCTTGATTATCCCCTGCTGCCGTCTTATCTGGACACCCTGGCGCAAAGTTATGACGCGGGGGTACGCCTGCTGGATTTTTCCGCCGCCCCCGAAGCAAGCCGGCAGGAAATAAACGACTGGG
Organism: uncultured Desulfobacterales bacterium; assembly: GCA_964632805.1. Classification (GTDB taxonomy): domain Bacteria; phylum Desulfobacterota; class Desulfobacteria; order Desulfobacterales; family Desulfosudaceae; genus CAZWCS01. The sequence goes on along the minus strand of CAZWCS010000068.1, from coordinate 4,243 downwards.
TGGAAGAGCAGACCAACCATAAAATTGTTGATTTGCTGCCATTCGGCTCGATCGGCCCCTTAACGCGGCTGGTCCTGACCAACGCTATCTATTTTAAAGCCTCCTGGTATTCGGCCTTTGATGAACAGAGGACCAACGCCCAATACTTTACGTTGCTTGACGATTCACAGGTTTCGGTGCAAATGATGCATAAGAGCTTGGATGTCCGCTATTTCCAGGCCGAAACGTTTGATGCCGTGGAACTGCCCTATGTCAGTGCCCGTTACAAAGAATATGAATACCCGCAGGAACTCTCCATGCTGATCATTATCCCCCATCAAGGGTGTTTTGAAACAATGGAAAACGATCTTGATGCGAATCGTCTGCGAAAGATTGTCGACTCCCTGACTCTGGGCGCGGTTGACCTGACTTTGCCGAAATTCGAATTTGTCTTTCAAACGACCTGCAAAAAATTGATGCAAAACCTGGGTATGGTAAAGGCTTTTGATGCCTGGCAAGCCGACTTTTCCGGCATGGTGGAGCCCGCCACGTCGAGGCCTTTCATAGACGAAATTTATCATAAAGCCTTTATCGCGGTTGATGAAGAAGGGACCGAGGCCGCGGCCGCCACCGCGGTGGTCATGAAAGAAACCGGTCTGCCCCCCGAGCCGGTGGCCCTTTCTGCAGACAGGCCTTTTATGTTTGTTATTCGGGACGACATTACCGGGGCCATCCTCTTTCTGGGCCGGGTTCTAAATCCAACCGCTTCATGATTTTTTTCTTACGGCGGACATTACAGGCCGGCCGCAGTTTCATCGGCCGACTGAAGGCTGCTGTGGCCGGAAAATTGTGCGGCCTTCAGAGACGACACCAAATCCGGATTGCTCATATAGGCACGTTTTTATGTCTCAATAATTATGCGCTCATTAGTAACTACCCAGAGAGTTTGGACGCACTCGTATACACTGCAAAGCCGATAAGCTGTTTTTGCCGGCGGGAGGCGCCTTCAACTGTTTTCCCAATATTCATCCGGCATATCATTTGCCAAGGCAAGGGCGCCGTCGGCACCGCCGAAAAGCGGATCGGCAATGGTGTGTACTTGACACGAACCGTATTCTTTGAGGACGCTTTCAATGTGTTCCTGAAGCCCTTTGATCTGACTGCCGCCGCCGGCCAGGATAATATTTTTGAGAACTTTTTTCTGAAATTCCGGATCAAATCCGGCAATAAGGGCAAACATCGTTTCTTCCAAGCCGGGCAGAATGCTTTCGCAAGCCCGGCGTATTTCTGCTGTAATATCGTGCATCGTGGGTTTTCCTTCAACAGGAATTTCCACCATTACCTCTTTTTCCGGTTCGCCGACAAAGCTGTTTTCTTCTTTGAAACGACGGGCCATATTGAGCGTAAAATCGGCCCTGGGATAGCGTTCATGCAAATAGGTCTGCAACTGCTGGTCGATATAATCACCTGCGGTCAGGATGGTTTTCTGGTCCTCATCAGAGGGCATTGTTCCGTGCATGATACAAAAATCCATGGTTCCCGCGCCGATATCGATCACCATGGCATTGTTCAGAGCGTCGAAGCCGTAAGCCACGGAGAAGGGTTCCGACACCACCATAATGGCGTCGGCAAAATCGGACACAAGCTGCCGGATGGCCATTTTATTGATCTTGAATGACTCCGGCGGGACGCCGACAATGGCGCGGGTTCTTTTGTAATTGTTGTCGGCTTTGGCCAGACCGATCAAATGGCCGATAAGTTCCTTGACTGCCGTTTCGCTGCGTTCGGAACCGTCCTTGATAACACCCCGCTCTAAAGGACGGGAGATATCCAGCGACAAGCGATTCTCCAATGCTTCCTCTCCAAACAGGATTGGTTTTCCCAAAACCTTGTGGGCAATAAAATCCTTCGGCCAGCCGACAAAACTTTCCACAAAGTTTTTATTGCCGTTGCTGGCCGATATGGCGCTTTTGGAAGTACCCAGATCAATACCGACATTCAGGACCGCAGCAGTTTCCTGGGTGTCGTTTTCCTCTTCGGCGACGGGGGAAGTGTTTTTTTCGTTCATTTATTTTTCTCCTATTAATAATTGGGAATCCTGATTTTCCAGATAGGCGACAATACCCTCTTCCATATAGGACGCAACCTTTGCACGGTAGTGGGGGGAAGTCAGCTTTTTTTCCTCCGTAATGTTGGTAATGCAGGATATCTCGACCAATACACTGGGTACCTCAATTTGGGAAAGGACAACAAAAGGCGCCATTTTGATGCCGTAATTCCGAACCTGGGCATTCTGGTATCTGATATTTCTGAAAAGTTTCGACTGAATGGCAGTGGCCAGTTTTTTCGACTCCTGACGTTTTAACGTATTACCGAGATCTTGAATAATGGCATCAAGTTCTCCTACTGAAAAATGGGATTCTTTATTTTCCTTTTCTGCCAGGCGTAAGGTCTCGGAATTCATTGGCGCCCCGAAATAATATGTTTCTATCATATTTATCTTCTTGTTGGGAAGTGAATTTACATGAATGGAAATAAAAATATCCGCCTGGTTGTCCTCGGCAAATTGAACCCTGTCGGCCAGTGAAAGGGTGCGATCGTTTTCGCGGGTGAGTAGAACATGGTATCGCCCCAGTCCGACCAGAAGCGCTTTCAGCTTCAGCGCTACGTCGAGGGTGATGTCTTTTTCCATGGTTCCCATAGCGCCGATCGCACCGGGATCTTTGCCCCCATGTCCGGGATCAATAACAATGGTTTTAATACCGAGTCCGAATACGGAGGACAATCGGACCTTATCGTCTCCGGCAAGGAAGAGCTGGTAATTCTTCACGCCCGGATCATCGGGAGCTGTGAAATTTTCGGTTGGAATTTCGTATTGTGAACGCGTTAAGCGGGAAACTGCAGGCGCATCATGGTTTATTGCATTATTGGATTTTTCCCCGTTCGATTGATCTGCAACCGTTTTCCCAGAAAGTACAGACAATGCAGGAAGAGGCAGTCTTGCACTGACATATAGGGAGGGGGCCAATTCTGAGAAAGAAAACAGTACTAATGCCAGCATGAGGGCCAGTGTTTGAAGGGGTTTTATACGGGCAGCCCAATTGGATGTCGGACTGTCGTCCGCAATCCGCTTACCGGTCATTCTTAAGTTGTCGTAATAGATTTCCTTAAGAATGGCCGCTTTCTCATTGGCAATACGCTTGTGCTGTAATGGTGTTGGAAATATCACTTAATGCCTTATCCTTGATGAACAATAAATCCCTTTTTTGAAAAACAATATCCCGCGCAATATCCGGGCCGCTGAAACAGCCAGCTTTGTCTGGCAGGGAACGGTGGCGGGAGCATTTTTTTCAAAATGGTATCATGGGAAAAGTCCGCCTGTGACATAAGGTACAATTTCTTCTCCGGACAATAGCCCGATTGTGTTCGGCTTTATACTCATTGTTGATTATGGCGTAGATATGCGCACGATGAGTCCTTCCGGAGAGACTGTGAAATTCCGGGAAATGCTTTGATTGCCCGTAAAGTCTGCGACAATTCGCAGTTTATCTTCATGTTTTCCCAGCCGTATCCGGCTGATAAGGCTATTGCTCACCTTCTTTTCCCAAAACGGCGGTTTTTCCCAATTGCCCAACAGATCAATGACCAGTCTGTCCGGATTGGAAAGCGCAAAATTTGTATATTTTCCCGGAGGACCGGACGTTACAATTTTCATTTGAAGTTCCCCGCCGATTTTTTGAAAACGGATGTCCTTCACAGCGTTTATGGTATTTTTATCCGATTTGACAGCCGGAGGAGAAGACGTTTGTTTTTGTGGCGCCGGCGTGTTTTGTTGATTTTGTACAGCGACTGCAGAGGGGGGGGCGCTTTCCTGGGGAACGGCGGATGCGGCTTCTGCTTCTTTTTTCTCAGCGGGTTTCGCGGAAGGTTTTTCAACAGTCTTTTGGGATAAGGCCTGGGGCTGCAGTTTCTCCGGTTGGGGTTCTTGTGTCGGTATCTTTCTGGAGACAGGCCTGGATTGGGGGACAGGCATGACAACCGAGCGTCTCGCTTTTTTCGGGTCCGTCGTTCTTCCGGGTTCGCCGGTCTGCTTTTGAATAAAAAACAGTATGGCAAAAACCATCACCGCCAATACCGGTAAAAGAAGAAAAATTATTCTTTTTGCTGGTTTTTTTTGACCCGTCTTTTCCTCTTTTTCGCCTGTTTCCCGATCCGGCGTGTCTTCCTCTACCTTCCTCTCTTTCTCTTTTCCTGCTTTCTCCTC
>CAZWCS010000067.1:0-23119 GCA_964632805.1 uncultured Desulfobacterales bacterium | reverse complement strand
TCCCCCGGTTGTAGGAACCATAGAGACCGCAGCAGTCCCAGCAGCAATTGCAGACGGCAATATGCGGCAGCCGGGGGTTGTCTTTTTCGTGAAACAGGGTATGCACCGCCCCGGCCCTGGCCGTCTCTTCCACGATGCCCACGGCATCTTCCCGGGTAATCCGCCGGCCGTAATCATAGTCCGCGATCTGCCCGGCCATGGGGCCGATCACCAGGCAGGTTTCCGGGCGGATGTCAAAGCGGCAGGGATCATTCCGGAACTTCCGGAACTGCCGGCAGAAACAGTGCAGCAGGGCAATCTCCTGGTTGCGGCCGTGCCGGTCGATCAATTCGGAGACACAGGGGGTGGGTGAACTGGACTGGGTGGCTGCGGCCAGCGGCCGGTGAATCTCCACATGGCGGCCGTCACCAGCAGGGGCCTCCGGGGGGTGAATGGCGCCGATGGACTGATAGGGCCGGGCCAGCCGGGCGGACAGAAAGTTGCCCAGCGGCCGCAGGGGAAACACATTCAGTTTCCGCATGCTGTCAAACAGCGCTTCCGTCTTTTCCGCAAACCGTTTTTCTTTCGGGCCTTCCCCGCCGGCACAGAGCTGAAACTCCAGCCAGCCCACCACAATGGGCAGCAATTCGTAACCGGCCTCCCCGTTTTCAAACCGATAGGGCCAGATCCAGCCCTTTTTCACCAGATCATCCAGATAGGCGCGGCCCTCTTTTTCCGGCAGCCCGGTTTTGGCCACCGCCGCCGGCACGGTATGCGGTTCGGGGCCGAAATCCAACAGGAAATCCACGTCCTCCTCCGCCGCCACACAATCCATGAGATCCAGCACGCCGCCCACAATGGGGATAAACATCTCGTTTTTGGAATTCATCATCTTCGCCAGGCGCTTCAGCTTCCGGCGTCGTGTGCTCTCTTTTGGTGCCATGGCGGTTTCCTTTCTCGTTGGGGACGACAGATTCAGCCCCGGTTGTCCGGGTTATCTCCGGCGGCCGGCGGTAGGGTGCAGGCGGCCCCCTCGGCGAAGGTCTCCCGGGTGACGGTGTTCACCAGCATATTGGCAAAAAACATCAGCTTAAATACGGCAAAGATATCCACCTGCGCCCGCGGCGAAAACAGGCGTTCGAACTCCGCCGCCAGTTCCGGGTCGGGGAAATCGCCTTCGTAGACCAGATAAGTGCGCACCCATTGCAGGCCCACCCATTCCCGGTATTCAAACCGGTCCGGTGGCAAGTCCGCCAGGGCCTCCATATCCTTTCGGGAAAGACCGGCGATTCGACCGAATCGCTGATGGGCGCCCAGTCATTGGGCGCAGCGGTTGGCCATGGCCGTGGTGATCATGATCTTTTCCCGGAAGGCCGGAGAGAGCGTGCGCAGAACATAAACCCGCAGCAGGGGGAAGGTGTACCCCAGCAGATCCAGTAACCGGAACAGCACATGCCCCGGTCCCCGATACTGCCGTTTGACCACCGTCCCCGGCTGACCACAGCGGTCCTTTTCATAGAAGGACGGGAAACAGCGCCGGCCGGCGGCGGTATAAACAAGAGACCCGATCAGCACCAGCAGCAGCGGCAACCCCGGCACCACTACAATTGTCCAGAATATCGCCACCGTCATCGTTTCCTCCTTGTTACGGCCGCTTTGGCCATGGTCAGATATTTCCCCAGGGTACTTTTCCGGTTCTGCATGATGGTCTCATACAGCGCTTCGGTGTCTTTGGGCGGCACCACTTCCACGGCCTTTTTGGCCAGGGTCAGGGCCCCGGTTTTACAGGCGGCCACGCACAGCCCGCAGCCGATGCAGCGTCCCCCCTCCAGCACCGCCCGCTTGTCTTCGATGGTGATGGCCTCCATGTGACACTGCCGGGCGCATTGGCCGCAGCCGTTACACAGCTCCGCATCCAGAACCGCGTAATAATTGGTGGCCGCAAAATCGGCCGGCCGGGGCATGACCCGCATCATTTCCAGCACGCCGCAGCAGCAGGAGCAGCAGGCACAGATGAACTGGGGCTCCTGCTCGTTGGAGGGCTGCAAGACCAGCCCTTCCTGCTGCGACTGCTCCAGAATGGCCAGGGCTTCCGCCTTGGAAATGGACCGCCCCCAGCCGTGCCGGGCATAGGTGTCGTGAAAATCCCGGAAGCCCAGGCAGACTTCCCGCCGGTCCGTGGCCCGGCAGGGCTGGCCCAGGGTATCTCTGGCCTTGCGGCAGATGCATTCGGCAATACCGATCTTTTTCTCCGTTTTTTCAATAATATCCCGGACCTCGTCATAGGTGGCGATCTTGTGTTCCGGGGTAACGCTTTTCTCCACGGGGATGACGCGCATCTGGGGAACGGCGGTGGACAGATATTCCAGGCCGTAGGTTTTGGTCACATACTCCCGGGTGTCCAGATAAAATCCGGCCGTAAGGCGGGACAGTTGCATCTCATACATGCCGATGACAAACGGCACCAGGGCATAATGTTTGACACCGTCGATCTCCCGGGCAAACAGGCATCCGTGGGCTTCCATGGAATCCAGCAGACGCTGTACCTCGGCGGCGCTCATCCCCGCTTCCGCCGCTTTTTCGGTAACGGTGACGGCCGGCACAAAGCGGTAATCCAGATACAGCGCCAGCCGGGCTTCGTCCGGGGTGAACATGGCCTTCAGCAGCCGTTTTTCCACCCCGGAAACGGTGGCCGGAAACCCCACCGGCATGTTCCTGTCCAGATGTTTCTGCAACCGTTTGTAAGCGCTGTTCCACTGCCCCACATCATCCAGATTCTTTTTCAGTTTGGCCAGCGTATCCTTCATGAAAGCTCCTTTCCCCTGTAAATATCCGAAAAAAAGAACCGCCGGCAGCGGTTCGCTGTTTTGCAGCGCAGCGGCAGATATAATTATGGTATGCCGGAACCGGTGCCGGGTCAACAAAGAAACGCCCGCCGCTTTTCCCGGTTACCTTTTGCTTGCTTCTCAAGCGATGACCCGATAGAATTACAAAGCAAATACCGAGCGATACAACAGGAGTCTCTTATGAATCAATTTTTCCAACTGGCCGAACGGGGTACGGACGTAAAAACCGAAGTGCGGGCGGGGGTCACCACCTTCCTGATGATGGCTTATATCATCGTGGTCAATCCCGGCATCCTGTCCGATTCCGGCATGTCTTTTCCCGGCGTTCTGTTTGCCACCGTCCTGGTCTCCGCCTTCAGTTCCATCGCCATGGGCATATTGGCCAACCTGCCCTATTGCGTGGCCCCGGGCATGGGGATCAACGCCTTTTTCACCTTTACCCTGGTGCTGGGTATGGGCATCAACTGGCAGACGGCCCTGGGAGCGGTGTTTGTCTCCGGCATCGTCTTCATTCTATTGTCTGTCACCGGGGTTCGCACGGAAATTGTCAGGGCCATCCCGGAGCCGCTGAAACTGGGGATTGCCGCTGGAATCGGACTTTTCCTGGCCTTTATCGGACTGCAGAGCGTGGGGTTTATTGCCGACAGCCCGGCTACCCTGGTGACCTTCGGGACCATGAATATCACGCTGGTTCTGTTTGTTGCCGGCCTGGTGATCACGGCGGCGTTAATGTTGAAAAAAGTGCCCGGTGCCCTGGTGCTGGGTATTATCATCACCTCGATCATGGCCCTGATCGTTTCCCTGGCCGGCATTGCCAACGGCTGGCTGCAAGCCCCCCTGGTCAAGCTGCCGGACCGGATTTTTTCCCTGCCGGACACGTCGGTCCTGTTTCAACTGGACATTGCCGGGGTACTGCAGATGGGCATGATCATGCCGGTATTTTCCCTGCTGTTTGTGGACGTGTTTGATTCGGTTTCCTCGTTTGTGGGCATCTCCAGAGTCGCCGGCCTGGTGGAAAAAGACGGAACCCCCGTAAACGTGGGCCGGGGACTGCTGGTAGACGCCCTGTCTACCACTATATCCGGCCTCCTGGGAACCTCTTCGGGGACAACCTATGTGGAATCCGCCGCAGGAATAGAGGAAGGCGGCCGGACCGGCCTGACAGCAGTGGTAGCGGGCCTCCTGTTTCTGCCGTTCATGTTTCTTTCGCCGTTGCTGGCCTTTATCCCGGCCGTGGCCACCGCGCCGGTACTGGTGCTGGTCGGCGTCTTTATGTCCCAGCCGCTGAAAGACATTAACTGGAAAAATTTTGATGATGCCGTTCCCGCCTTTTGCGCGGTGCTGATGATTCCCCTGACCTACAGCATAACCCAGGGTGTAATCTGGAGCTTTTTGATCTATACCTTGATTAAAATCATCACCGGGAAAGCGAACGACATTCACTGGATGCTTTATATTATTGATATTTTTGCCATTATATCTCTTGTTGCACCCGGCGCATAAGCCGCCCCATAACAACCGGCAGCACATGAAAAATCAACCGTCAAAAAATTAAGAGGGCCACCAATTTCTACTGACACGGAAGCCATCCTTGTTACCGGCGGCGCCGGATTTATCGGCACCAATTTTGTCAAACACCTGCTGGCCGAATTTCCGGACCGGCACATTGTCAACCTGGATGCCCTGACTTACGCCGGCAACCCCGCCAATCACAGCGAGGCCGAAGGATCGCCCCGATATACCTTTATTCACGGCAGCATTACCGACGCCGCCCTGCTGGAGGGGCTGTTTACCGGACACCGTTTCCACGCGGTCTTTCATCTGGCCGCCGAATCCCACGTGGACCGTTCCATCCGGGGGCCGGAGGTCTTTATCGAAACCAATGTGACGGGAACCTTCCGGCTGCTGGAAGCGGCCCGGAGGCACTGCCTGGCCAACCCGGATTTTCGCTTCCTGCATATTTCCACCGACGAGGTTTACGGCAGCCTGAATCCCGGCGACCCGGCCTTTACGGAAACCACGCCCTATTGCCCCTCCAGCCCCTATGCCGCCTCCAAGGCCGCGGCCGATCATCTGGTCCGGGCCTACTGTAAAACCTACGGCCTGCCGGCCATCGTCACCAACTGCTCCAACAATTACGGCCCCTTTCAGTTTCCGGAGAAACTGATCCCGCTGATGATCGTCAATATTCTGAACGAACAACCCCTGCCGGTTTACGGCAAAGGGGAAAATATCCGGGACTGGCTCTATGTGGCCGACCACTGCCGGGCCCTGTCCACGGTTCTTCAGAAGGGGGAGCCCGGAGAAACCTACAATATCGGCGGCGGCGAAGAGAAAAAAAACATTGCGGTGGTCAAGACCATCTGCGACCTCATGGACGAACGTCTGGGGCGCTCCCGGCCGGCCCGGGAGCTGATCACCTTTGTCCCCGACCGGCCCGGACACGATCTGCGCTATGCCATCAACCCGGAAAAAACCGGCCGGGAACTCGGCTGGCGGGCCGCCTATACCTTTGAAGAGGCCCTGGCGGAAACCATTGACTGGTATCTGAATCATAAAGCGTGGGTGCGCTCGGTGCAGACCGGCGAATATCGAAAATGGATCGAAACCCACTATAACCGGTAAAACCGATGGGGGAACAGATGAAAGGAATTATACTGGCCGGCGGTTCGGGAACGCGACTATACCCGATCACCCGGGTGATCAGCAAACAACTGCTGCCCGTCTACGACAAACCCATGATTTACTATCCCCTGTCGGTACTGATGCTGGCCGGCATCCGGGATATTCTGATCATCTCCACCCCCGGCGACCTGCCCAAATTTGAAACCCTGCTGGGGGACGGCACCCAATGGGGACTGCATCTGGCCTATCGGGAACAACCCCGGCCGGAAGGGCTGGCCCAGGCCTTTATCATCGGCGAATCGTTCATCGGAACGGACAATGTCTGTCTCATCCTGGGAGACAACCTGTTTCACGCCCACGGGCTTTCGGAAACGCTTCAGCGGGCCGCCGCCCGCACAAGCGGCGGCACCATTTTCGGGTACTGGGTCAAAGACCCTGAACGATACGGCGTGGTCAATTTCGACGCCGACGGCAGGGTCATCGATATTGAAGAAAAGCCCGCCCGGCCCAGATCCAACTATGCCGTTACCGGCCTCTATTTTTACGACAACGAAGTCATTGCAATCGCCCAAAACCTTACCCCTTCAAAGCGGGGGGAGCTGGAAATTACGGACGTGAACCGGGCCTACCTGAAAAAAAACCGGCTGCACGTGGAAACCCTGGGCCGGGGGGTGGCCTGGCTGGACACCGGCACCCATCACTCTCTGATCCAGGCTTCCCTGTTTATTGAAACCATCGAAAAGCGCCAGGGGCTCAAAATCGCCTGCCTGGAAGAGATTGCCTACCGCATGGGGTATATCTCCCTGGCGCAGGTGAAACAACTGGCCGAAGAACTGCAGCAGACCGAATACGGCCAGTATCTGTTACATATTGAACGTTATCAATACCGGTAGAAAAAACGGCTTGAAAATTTTTATTTTCCGGTCTTTGCGAACAACATGGCTATTTATTCCGGGTCTTCATTATGAAAATTATCGATACGGACATAGGCGCGGTCAAAATTCTGGAACCCCGGGTATTCGGAGACGAACGGGGGTTTTTCATGGAAACCTGGCGGGCGGCAGATTTTAAACAACAGGTGGCCGAGGTGGACTTTGTCCAGGACAACCACAGCAAATCCGGGCAGGGGGTGTTACGGGGGCTGCACTACCAGATTCCCCGCCCCCAGGGAAAACTGGTCCGGGTTATTGCCGGAGAAATCTTTGACGTCGCCGTGGATATCCGGCGCAGCTCGCCGGATTTCGGCCGCTGGACCGGCACCCGCCTGAGTGCGGAAAACAAACGGATGCTCTGGGTTCCGCCGGGTTTCGCCCACGGCTTCTATGCTTTGCGCGAAGCGGTGGAGCTGATCTACAAATGTACGGATTATTATTTTCCGGAACATGACCGGAGCCTTCGCTGGGACGATCCGGACCTCGGCATTGCCTGGCCGCTGCTGGATAACCGGCCGCCGCTGCTCTCCGAAAAAGACCGCCGGGCGCAGCATTTCCGCGCAGCCGAGGTGTATTCATGAAAATCCTGCTGATCGGGGCCAACGGCCAGTTGGGATGGGAATTGCTCCGCACCTGCCCGGCGGAAGCCGACCTGACCGCGGTGGACTGCCCGGAAATCGACATCACCCGGCCGGAAAGTATCACCGCCTGCCTCGGGGCCAGCACCTGGGACTGGGTTCTTAACGCCGCCGCCTATACCGGGGTGGACAAAGCGGAAACCGAAGCCGCCATGGCCGATCAAATCAACCACCAGGGCGTCCGCCACCTGGCTGCGGCCTGCCGGGAGACCGCCGCCCGGCTGGTACATATCTCCACGGATTTTGTTTTTAACGGCCGGGGGCATCGTCCCTACCCGCCGGACCACCCGCCCGACCCCCAGTCGGTTTACGGCCGCACCAAATACGAGGGGGAACTGGCCGTGCAGCAGATTCTGGGCGCAGAAACCCTGATTATCCGGACGGCCTGGCTCTACTCCGCCCACGGCGGCAACTTTGTCAAAACCATGCTGAATCTTATGCAGGAAAAAGAACAGTTGACCGTGGTGGACGACCAGATCGGCACCCCCACCTGGGCCCGCGGGCTGGCCGAGGCTGTCTGGGCAAGCCTGGCTGCAGATCTGAAAGGCGTTTTTCACTGGACCGACGCCGGGGTGGCCAGTTGGTATGATTTTGCGTTGGCCATTCAGGAAGAAGCGCTGGCGCTGGGATTGCTGTCCCGACAAATCCCCATCATTCCGGTCAACACGGAAGCCTATCGGACTCCGGCCTCCCGGCCGGCCTACAGCGTTCTGGACAAACAGGCCACCTGGCGGGCCACCGGCCTGACGCCCGTTCACTGGCGCCGGCAGTTGCGGTTTATGCTGCAGGAGTTGCGTGAGGGATCGAATACGGAATGCAGGCAATGGACTTAGAAAAAGGGATTGAAGAACCATGACGGAAAAAAGAAAAAAAGAATATGATGCCCGGCTGAAGCGGGTTACCGACGCCATCCGGCTGACCCCACCGGACAGGGTCCCCGTCGCACCGCTGACAGGCCATTTTTATTTCACCAACCGGGCCGGCCTGACCAAAAAAGAAGCCATGTATGATCATACCAGACGATTTGCGGCCTGGGAAACAATTACCCGGGAAATCAACCCGGACATGGCCGTACCCGGCCTGATTGTTCCGCCCGGCCCGCCCATGGATATTCTGGACGTTAAACAGTTCAAGTGGCCCGGCAATCAACTGGAAGACGACACCCATTTTCAATATGTGGAAGAAGAATACCTCCAGGCAGAGGAGTATGACGATTTTCTGCAAAACCCGGCCGATTTCACCGTAAGAACCCTCTGGCCCCGAGCCGCCGGTCTTCTGGAGCCCCTCGGCCTTTTCCCCCCGCTGCACCTTTTGCCGGACAGTCTCTCTTTGACTTTCCAGCTGGGGGTTTTCTGTTCCCTGCCCATGTTTTCCGATATGCTGGAAAAATTGCAGGATCTCGGAACGGAGATGAAGAAATACCTCAAGGCCAATGCCGCCTATAACCGGCAGATGAAAGAAGCCGGCTATCCGGTCGCCTTTCAATCCTTTGCCATGGCGCCCCTTGATTACGTAGGCGATCTTTTGCGCGGCATGCGTGGCTACATGCTTGATATGTTCCGTAATCCCGACAAACTTCTGGCGGCGACCGAGCTCTTCACGGAGATGGCCATTGCCGCCGCCATCCAGACGGCGCGGATGTCCAAAAATCCCCGGGTCTTTATTCCCCTGCACAAGGGGTCGGCCGGCTTCATGTCGGACGAACAGTTCCGGAAATTTTACTGGCCGGGCCTGCAAAGGCTGCTGGTATCCCTTATTGAAGCGGATTTAACACCGTGCGTCTTTTTTGAAGGCGACTACACGCCCCGCCTGGAATATCTGGCCGAGCTGCCCGCGGGAAAAATCGGGGCTCATTTTGATGTGGTGGACCGGCAGAAAGCCAAAAAAATCACCGGGAATACCCTCTGCTTCTGGGGCAACGTCCCGCCGCAACTGCTGACAACGGGAACGCCGGAACAGGTCCAGGATGATGTCAAAGAACTCATTGACACCTTTGCCGACAACGGCGGACTGATTGTCGATTGTTCGGTGGGCATCCCCGATGAAGCCAAACCGGAAAATATCGAAGCCATGGTCCGGACCGTTTTTGATTACGGAAAAAATTGACGGGGCAAAACCGTTGGGACGCTTTCAAAACCATAAGCCCGTTTCTGCCGGCGGGCAAAAAAAATTCACCGGTTCCCGTTTTTTTCCCGCGCCCATTTCTGGAATGAACCATCTCCGATTTCCGGCTCCGGCAGATAAATGGACAACCCGTACCGTTTGTAAAGCCGGTTCAGGGTATCGGCAATCTGTTGATGATCCATTCCGGCGGTCAGGGCAAACGGGCCGGCAACGGTCCGCATGCCATGGACCATGGCCCGATCAATATCCGCCACCGAGCGCGCAATTCCCTCTTTGCAGACCCGGACAGCTTCGTTGATCTGGATGGCCAGAAAATCCAGCGGGGTAATTTCCGAAGACGGTTGGGAAAGATCAATCTGCGCCTTACCGTCGCGCCAGGTATAAATTCCCCGCCCGGTTTTCATGCCGAGATCGCCCCGCTCCACCATGGCGGTCAAAGTCCGGCCCGGGGCAAAATCCGGGGAAAGCGTGCGGGCATAGTATTTCATGACCTGCACGTAAACATCCACCCCCACAAAATCGATCAGTTCAAACGGTGCAATGACCATTCCGGTCCGGCGCATGACCGTATCCACCGCGTCGGGCCGGAGGCGGCCTTCATCCAGAATTGCGCTGAGCAGGGCCTGATTGGGAGCACCGATGCGGTTGACGATAAATCCCGGCGAATCCTTCAACACTTCCACCGGAATCTTGCCCAGCGCCGCCGCCAGTTGACAGGCCTGCTCCATGGTTTCGTCAGTGGTCCGCCGACCGCGAACCACCTCAACCAGTCGCATGGCCGGCACCGGATTGAAAAAATGCATGCCCGCCACACGGCCGGGTTCGGAAACCACCGCGGCAATCTCGGTAATGCTCATGGTGGAGGTGTTGGAGGCCAGCAAAGCCTCTTTGGGCGCGGCTTCGGAAACAGCGGCCAACACTTCTTTTTTCAGCTCCATGATTTCCGGAACCGCCTCAATCACGACCTGCGCTTCGGCCACCGCCCGCCGCAGGTCCAGCGAGGTGGACAGATACCGGCCCAGCAACTCCGCCTTCTGCGCCGCCGTCATCTTCCCCCTGGCAACACGAAAGTCAAGACCGCGCTCGATACTGGCCAGCCCCCTGTCCAGAAAAGCCTGCTGCACATCCACCATAACGGTCTGGAAACCGGCCATGACCAGCACCTGGGCAATGCCGCCGCCCATGGCGCCGGCCCCGATAACCGCGGCGGTTCTGTTTTTCGGCAGCATATGGCCTCCTTGATCGTTTTTTTGTTGTCCACGTCCGGTTGATTGTAAAAATATCCGCCGATCCTGTCAATCCGAAGAATTTACGAAAAATCTGCGGGAAACCGGCGTTTTTGAAAACCATCCGTTTTTATATGTATTATCACTGTTTGACTTCTCCGGCAGATACCGCTACACTGACAAACTTGACAACAGAATCCGTTTGTTGCGCAATGAAACCCAAGACAGAGAAGACAGACATGGATTACAAAAAAACATTAAACCTGCCGGCGACCAGATTCCCCATGAAAGCGTCCCTGGTGCAGCGCGAACCGGAACAACTGCAGCAGTGGGAAGCCGATCGGCTGTATGAAGCCGTTAAGGCGGCCGCCGCCGGGCGGCCCGGATTCATCCTCCACGACGGCCCTCCCTATGCCAACGGCCACATCCATATCGGCACCGCCTTGAATAAAATTCTCAAGGATATTATTGTCCGCAGCCGGCGCATGTCCGGTTTCAACGTTGATTATGTCCCCGGCTGGGACTGCCACGGCCTGCCCATCGAAAACAATGTGGATAAAGAACTGGGGCCCAAAAAAAAAGAAATCTCCCGGATTCAAAAACGGGAAATCTGCAAAAAATACGCCGCCAAATATATCGACATCCAGCGGGAGGAGTTTAAACGGCTGGGCATCATGGGCGAATGGGACGACCCCTACCTGACCATGAACTACGGGTATGAGGCCACCATTGCCAGGGAGTGCTGCCATTTTGCGTTGAATAACAATCTGGTCCGCCACAAAAAACCCATTTACTGGTGCTGCAGCTGCCAAACCGCTCTGGCGGAAGCGGAAATCGAATACCACGACGAAGCCTCTCCCTCCATTTACGTGGCCTTTACCGCCCGCGACGACCTCAGCCGGGTTCTTCCGGAAACCGCCGGTCAGCAAGTCTCCCTGGTAATCTGGACCACCACTCCCTGGACGTTGCCGGCCAACCTGGCCATCGCCCTGCACCCGGAATTCGAATACGCGGCGGTGCAAACCGCCGAACAGGGGGTACTGATTCTGGCCGCCGAACGGGTGGAACCGTGCCTGGAGACCTTCGGCATCAGCGATTACACTGTTTTGAAACGGTTTTCCGCCGCCGTCCTGGAGAACAAACGCTTTTCCCACCCGCTGTACGAGCGGACGTCGCTGGTCATCACCGGCCGGCATGTCACCCTGGAAGCCGGTACGGGCTGTGTCCATACGGCCCCGGGGCACGGGGCGGAGGACTACGAGGCCGCCCGGCGCTATGACCTGGAAATCTATTCGCCGGTGGATGCCGCCGGCTGCTTTCAGGAAGAGGTCCAATTTTTCGGGGGACAATTTGTTTTCAGTGCCAACGACGCCATTGTGGAACACCTGCAAACCAACGGTGCGCTGCTGGCTTCCGAAAAGATAACCCACTCCTATCCCCATTGCTGGCGCTGCAAAAAACCGGTCATTTTCCGGGCCACCTCCCAGTGGTTTATCTCCATGGACAAAACCGGCCTGCGGCAGAAAGCCCTGCAGGAAATCGACCAGGTGCAGTGGATTCCCGCCTGGGGCCGGGAACGGATTTACGGAATGATCGAAAACCGGCCGGACTGGTGCATCTCCCGCCAGCGAGCCTGGGGCGTCCCCATTACCGTCTTTTTCTGCAGCCGGTGCCAGACCCCGTATATGACCGAAGAAATCCGGGACAAAATTCACGCCCTGTTTCAGGAACACGGGGCCGATATCTGGTTTGAAAAAGAGACGGCCGACTTTCTGGACGAAACGGCCGTCTGCGCCAACTGCGGCGGCCGGGAGTTTATCAAGGAAAACGACATCCTGGACGTCTGGTTCGATTCGGGGATCAGCCATGCCGCCGTACTTGAACAGCGCGAAAATCTGAACTGGCCCGCCGATCTCTACTTAGAGGGAAGCGATCAGCACCGGGGCTGGTTTCACAGCTCCCTGCTTACGGCAGTGGAAACCCGGGGGCGGGCGCCCTACAAATCGGTGCTGACCCACGGTTTCGTGGTGGACGGCCACGGCCAGAAAATGTCCAAATCCCTGGGCAATGTCATTGCCCCCAAAGAGATCATCAACAAATACGGTACGGAAATTCTCCGCCTGTGGGCGGCGGCTGCGGATTACACCGAAGATATCCGCATCTCCGACAACATTATTCAGCAACTCAGCGACGCCTACAAAAAAATCCGCAATACCTGTCGTTTCCTGCTGGGCAACCTTTCCGATTTTTCTCCGGCGGCGGATATGATGCCACCGGAAAAAATGCCGGAAATCGACCGTTTCGCCCTGCACCGCCTGGATTGGATTATCCAGCGGGTACGCCGGGCGTATGACGATTACGAATTTCATGTCATCTACCACCGGCTTTACAACTACTGCACCCTGGATCTGTCCGCTTTTTATCTGGACATTCTCAAAGACCGGCTTTACACCGCCCCGCCGACCGGAGATGAGCGGCGCAGCGCCCAGACGGTTCTGTATTTCATCGTCGACAGCCTGGCCCGGCTTATGGCCCCGATACTGCCCTTTACCGCCGAAGAGCTGTGGCGGTATATGCCGGGAGAAAAAAATCAGGACAGCATTCACCTGGCCCGGCTGCCGGAACCCGCGTCGCATTGGCGGGACGAAAAACTGGCATCAAAATGGGAAGCACTGCGCACCATCCGCGGTGAAGTCACCAAAGCGCTGGAAAAGGCCCGGGCGCAGAAGCAGATTGGCCACCCCCTGGATGCCCAGATCCTCATCCGGGCGGAAGAAACGGCGCTGAATGATCTGCTGCACACCTACGACCGGGATTTACGGGCGCTGTTCATTGTTTCCAGTGTTTGTGTAAAAAAATCCGGTGATTTTGCAGCCACTTACGAAAGTCAAGAGATGCCCGGGCTTTCGATCGCCGTGGGACCGGCGCCCGGGAAAAAATGCGAGCGGTGCTGGGTGTATGACACCAGTGTGGGGCAGCAGCAGTCCCATCCGACCATCTGCCGGCGGTGCCTGCAGGCATTGGAGGCGATAACCGATTGACGCCAACCCCTGAGGTATGATTATCATTACCGGCACAACCACTTTCTTCCGCTGAACGGAGTGGTTTTGCCAAACAAGAATAAAATATCAAAAACATTTGGCTTTTTCGCTTCGACCAGAACATGCGTGAACAAATCCGAAAATATGCCCTTCTGCCGATTGTCGCAACCGGCGTAGTCATTCTCGATCAGCTTACCAAACTGCTGGTTTTACGGCAGATGAGCGTGCATCAGAGCATCCCGGTCATCCCCGGCTTTTTCAATCTCACCCGGATTCACAACCCGGGCGGGGCCTTCGGTTTCATGGCTTCCCAGACGCCGGGCATACGGGTTCTCCTGTTCATCGGGATATCCCTGCTGGCAGCCGGCTTTATTCTCTATCTATATGGCAATACCCCCCGGCAATACGCCTGGCTGCTGGCCGCCCTGGCCATGATCTTCGGCGGCGCAGTGGGCAATCTCATAGACCGGATCCGGTTCGGCGCCGTAGTGGATTTTCTTGATTTTTATCTGTCCGACCTGCACTGGCCGGCGTTTAATATAGCGGACAGCGCCATTTCCATCGGCATGGCCGTGCTGGTCTTTCACATTCTTTTCAAAAAGGTGCCCTTATAGTCATGCATCCGGTTCTTTTTCACATCGGCCCGCTCACCATTCACACCTACGGTCTTTTCGTGGCCCTGGGCATGCTGGCGGGGATCTGGATGGCCACCCGTCAGGCCAAGCAGCGCGGCCTGGCACCGGAAATGATAATGGATATGGGATTTTACGCCATTATCGCCGGCATTCTGGGCGCCCGTCTTTTCTTTGTTGTCCTCCATGTTGACTTTTTCTTTCATAACCCTGTCGAAATCATAAAAATATGGACCGGCGGGCTGGTCTTTTTCGGCGGATTTCTATTCGCCGTAGCGGTCCTTTTCTTTTTTACGAAAAAATACCGGCTGCCCCTGGGAACCGTCGGCGACATCGGCGCCGTGAGCGTTCCCCTGGCCCACGCCATCGGACGCATCGGCTGCCTGTGCGCGGGCTGCTGTTACGGGAAATACTGCCCCCTGCCCTGGGCCATCACGTTCACCAACGCCGACACCCTGGCCCGGCCCATCGGTGTTCCCCTGCATCCTACCCAGCTTTACGCCGTGCTGGCCAATTTTTCCATTTTCGCCATCCTGCTTTTCTGCAGCCGCCGCCGGATCCTTTCCGGCCGCCTCTTTTTACTGTATCTTGTTCTTTACGGCAGCCTGCGCTCATTTATCGAACTGTTCCGGGGGGATCCCCGCGGAACGATTTTCTTTGACTGGCTGTCCACCTCCCAGGCCATTGGCGGCACCGTCGCGTTGGCGGCAGCCGTCTGTCTGCTTGTCCTGCACATCAATGACAAACGCCGGGAAAATTAAATGCCGGAAATACCGCATACCCAACTGGAAAAGCACCTTGGCGAAGCCGCCCCGCCGTGCCCGGTTTACCTCGTTTTCGGCGAGGAATACTTTTACAAAACGGTTTTTGACCGCCTGGTGTCAGCCATCATCCCGGAAAATCAGCGGGACTTCAATCTGGAGGTACTGGAAGGCAACGAAGAAAATATCTTTGAAGCCCTGGAACGGGTGAACACCTTTTCCCTGGATACCAGCGCCAAAGTGGTGGGATTCTGCGACAGCGATATCTTTTACGCCAAACAGGACGCCGGAAAACTGGTCCATAAAATCAAAACCGCCCTGACGGACGGCAATATGGACAAAGCCGCCGCCGCCTTTCAGAAACTTCTGGCAATGCTGGATATTGACCCGGAACACATCGGCGAAACCGAAAAAGAGGTTCTGCTTCAGGCGGATCCCGAGGCCGCCGGTGACGATACCGACTGGCTGGAAACAATCCGGGAATACCGCCGGAGTGACCGGACGGCGGCAGCGGTGGGACCGGACGGCCGGGAATCTTTGCGAAAAGCCATTGAAAAAGGATTTGCCCCCGGCAACCATCTGGTGATCACCACCGACCTGGTGGACAAGCGCCGCAAACTGTTTCAAACCATCAAAGAACAGGGGGTGGTCATTGACTGCTCCGTGGCTGCCGGAAACACCCAGGCGGACAAAAAATCCCGGGCCCGGGCGCTGGCGGAAATCCGGAAAACATTTGAAGCCGAAAGCGGCAAGACCATTGCCGACCAAGCCTTTCAAATGCTGCAGGAAATGACCGGCTTTGCGCCGCGCGTGGTGGCCAACAGCCTGGAAAAACTGCGTCAGTACACGGGCGAGCGAACCGCTATCACCCCGGCCGATGTCCAGGCCGTCCTGCAGCGCACCAAAACCGATCCCATTTACGAGTTGACCAATGCGATCGCGGACCGCAATACCGGGCAGGCGCTGTTTTTTATGCAAAACCTGTTAAGCGGCAGTGACCCCGCTCACCCCCTGCAAATTCTGGCTGCTGTGAGCAACAAAATCCGCGGTCTGCTTCTGATAAAAACCTTTACCAACAGCAGTTACGGCCAGTCGTGGCATCCGGATATCCGGTTTGAGCGCTTTAAACAAATCGTTCTCCCGGAAATCGAAAAATACGATGCGGAAATCCTCCGGGAAATCGAACTGCGGGACAAGCCCTTCCGGGAAGAAACAACCACCGGGAAAAAAAAGAAAAAAAAACGATCCCCCACAGAAATGACCATCGCCCCCAACCCCCGCAATCTCTACCCCACTTACAAAAATTTTGAAAAGGCGGCCAATTTTGCTGAAACCGAGCTGCTCGGATTCTTCGATGACTTGAAAACCGCGGACATCCAGCTCAAAAGCAGCGGCAAAAATCAGCGTCTGATTCTGGAAAACCTGCTGCTGACCATTTGTCGGCAGCACCAATAAACAACCTGCTAACATCATGGGAGAATAACAAAATGGCATCGGAAGAAAAATCACTCCGAACGGTTTTCCGCGCCCTGAGAAAAGTATCCAACCTGGAGGAGCGTCGACAACTGAATACCGTAATCCGCAAACAATTCGGTGTGAGCCGTCTTTTGAAAATCGCCGTCAAAGGATTTTTCAAAGGCGGTCTGCGTCGGTCTTTTTCCGATATCCGCCAGTTCCGGATGGGTCGTATCGTGGCCAACATGTTCATTGCCGTCTGGGAGGTACTGGGGAAGCGGGAGGCAATAGTGGACGCCGATCGACGATTTACCTTTGCGGAAATGCAGGAACGGGTATTGCGGCTGGCCAACGGTTTGCAGTCTCTGGGCGTGGTCCCCGGCGACCGGGTGGGTTGCATGCTCTACAACAGCGCTGAATTTTTTGAGTGTTTCTACGCCGCCTGTCTTATCGGCGCCCCGCTGCCGCCGGTTAACTGGCACCTGAGCGGCGAGGAGCTGGCCGCCACCATCAACCTGCGACAGCCGAAAATATTTATTTTTGATCAGGACTTTGCCCCGGAAATACTGAAAATCAAAGACGACCTGAGCAGCGTCTCCCATTTTATCATGGTGGGAGACGATTCCCCGCCGCCCGGAACCGAACGGTACGAGCCCTTTTTACAGAAATTTTTTGCCACCGTTCCGGAAACCAGTTTTATTATCGCCTTAAATCCTTACACCGGCGGCACAACCGGAACGCCCAAAAGCTCCAACCTGCATGACAGTTTCAGCTATCTCTTCAGTGACGCCACCGAAGCGCCCCGGGGTACCCTGGAGGAATATCTCCGCTACCTGTTCAAGGAATACAGCTACGTCTACCATTACGGCGGAGCCGAAATCAAAGACCCCCGGGAAGGCAATATCCGCTCCCTGATCGTCACCCCCATGTATCATGCCGGCACTGCCGCCGGCTATTCCCCCTGTATTCTGCTGGGGGCCACCGCCGTTATCATGCGCCGCTTCGACCCGGAAACCTACCTGCAAATGATCGACAAAGAGCGCGTCTCCTGGGCCTTTGCCGTGCCCACCATTTTGCAGCGCATCCTGGCGCTGCCGGAATCGGTAACCTCCCGCTATGATCTGAGCAGCATGCACGCCCTTTTCAGCGCCGCCGCCCCTTGTCCGCCGCGCGTCAAAGAGGGCATCAACCGGCTTTTCATGAAGCAGGGCGCCAAGCAACCGGTCTTTCACGAATATTACGGCAGCGCCGAAACCGGCCTGATAACAGCTCTTCTGCCGGCCGATTACCTGGAAAAACCGGAACGGATCCGGAGTGTGGGCAAGGCCCGCTGCGGCGACATTCTGATTTACGATGACCTGAACGATCGGGTGGCCGCTCCGGGTGAGGAGGGACGGGTTCTGGGGCGGACAGTGGCCAGCATGTCCCTTCGCTATCCGGGCTCGGAAGCGGAACTGAAGGCCAACCGCAAAATGATCAACGGCCTGGAGTGGTATGACGACAAATTGATCGGCTACCTGGACGAGGACGGATTTCTGTATCTGACCGGCCGAATCAAAGAAATGATTATTTCCGGCGGCGTCAATATTTTCCCCGCCGAAATCGAGGAAATCCTGGGTAACCATTCCGGGATTGCGGATGTAGCGGTTATCCGGGGACCGGACCCCGATCTCGGCGAAATTCCCCTGGCCTGTATCCAGCCGGCCGAGGGCATTACCCTCACCGAAAAAGAAGTCATCGATTTCTGCCATCAACAGGGACTGAAAGGCTTTAAAATTCCCAAGCGGGTGGTTTTTTACGAAGCATTGCCACGACATATCGACGGGAAGCTCTTGAAACGCAAACTGGAAGCCGCCTTCTGGAAAGACACGGAGCAACATGGATAACATAACCCGTCAAATCAGGCGGAAACATCCGCAATTACAGGCAGATGATCCGAAGTCAGCCGGGCCAGCGCCGTGGCCGGCACCTCCACGGCGTGCACCGTAATATCCGGAGTCACAAAAATATAGTCCAGCGTGCGCAGGGGATATTGACCGGGCCAGGTAGGCCGGGGACGATGATTTCCCCGGGCGTATTGCGCATCACGCAACGGTTCACACAACAGGGTGTGGGCAAAAGAGCCGGGAGACAGGTTCAAGTCTCCGCAGAAAAGGGTTTTTCGGGCACAGGCGGAATGGCCCAGCCACTTTTCGCTCAACAGCTCATAAATCTGCAACTGTTTTTCTTTTTTTACCAGCCCGATGTGCGTGGTAATCACCTGATAACATCGGTCGGGAGCCTTTACCGCCACCCACATGGCACCCCGTGGTTCCAGGTTGGGGCGTCCCGGCAGACCCGGTAGAATAGCGGACTTGACCAGACGCAGGGGGTAATGGCTGAGAATCACATTGCCGTAGCAGGTTTGCCGGTCTTCCCAGGCGGGATGAAAAACATAGGCCATATTAAGGTAACCGGCGATCTTTCGGGGTTGATCGACGTAAAACGAACGTTGCCGGTTCCGGTCCACTTCCTGCAGACAAACCACGTCCGGCGCATATAAAGAAATAAGCTGCGCCGTCCGCTGGAGCAGAACACGCCCGTCCATGCCCTGGCAGCCATGCAGATTATAGGTCATCAAGCGCAGTGTTTTTCTCTTATCCGCAACGGGAAAAGACGCAGCCGGAGCGGGCCCTGTCCCTTTCTTTCTCAGCCAGTGGAGGGCCAGCCGGCGTAAATCCGACGCTCGCAGGTAGGATTTTTCTCTGAAAAACCGGGGCAGAGATCGGGGAACGACGGCCACCGCATGGGTCTCCCGGCTGCCGGGACCTCCATGGGCGCCGTTCTCCAGGGGAAAACTGAGCGGAGTACCGGTTTTTCGCCAGCCGGAAATCACAAAGTCGCCGGCGTATCGGTGGTGGCAGAGTGAAATCACATCGGCCACCAGCTCGCTGAAATAAGGCAGACCTACATCAAATAACTGCTCCGCCTGTTCCGGAAGCCACAAAACGCCCTCCGGGGTAAAGGCCCGGGCCGTGCCGGGATTGCCGGCGATGAGCACCAGGGGAATATCCGCCTCGGCAACCAGCCGCCGGGCATAATGTTCCTTTTCGGGCCGGGACAGATGATCAGTTATATACACATGGCCCAAGGGTCCTTTGGCCGTCACTTTAACACGGGACCCCGCCATGGGAGGCGGCGGCTGGAGTACGGGGCGGGGCAGCGATCGTTGCAGGTAGCGCCCCCCCAGCAGGGTCGACCGCCCGAACTCCGTAGAATCCTGATAGCGAACAGTCCACGAAGAGAGCATGTCCTCTCCATTAAATATACGGCTCACCGCCTCATATACCGTCCGTTGGTGAACCGCGTGATACGAATCCGTACGTTCCTGGCCGTGATCGGAGTAAATCCAGACCTGATAATTCTTTCGCGGGGAGCGCCGGGCCGCGGACCAGAGCATGCCGATCGCCCGGTCGATGCCCTTCAAGGTCCAGTGCGCAAAAAAGGAATCCGGTCCCCGGCGATGGGCCTGTTCGTCATAACCCATGAAATTGAGATGAATGACGGGCTGTCCCCGGGCGATATCCATCAGCGCCCCCGCAGTAGATATTTCCCGCAGCAGGACATTGACCCCCAGCCGCGCGGGCACAAATTTCAATTCCTGAAAAAGGGCCTCGCCCCGGAGACCGCCCTGAATGACATCCATGACGGCAATCAAAAATTCGAGCAGCATGGCGGCGGATAACCGGACCAGCGTAGTTCCATGGCCCAGAACCGCCAGCGCCACCCGGAAAGGATGGGCATTGGCCGTCAAGTTTTTCCAGCCGAGCGCCGACGGGGAAAAATGGACATCCACGGCGCCGCCCCGATAAAAATCGCAGTAGCAACTGCCGCCTTCCAGAAGGCCTTCGCCGCCGCGCTTTTTTATCTCTGATTCAATGAGCGCAGCGGCCTGCGGATTCAACATACCGGTCTGTCCGATCTCCGGATGACAATAGGCAAAGGCGGGAACGGCTGCCTGAACGCCATAAAACAGCTCTCCCTGGAAGGCCGGGGTCGTAGAGGGGACGCCGGCATAAAGACTGCGCACCGTATATGCTTCCCGGTTGACAAGACGGCGTAAAAACGGCAGACGGCCGGAACGCAGGGCCGACGCAAATTGTTCCCGGGACAATCCGTCAATCTGAATCAACAGCAGCCCCGCAGCATCCCGCGGTTCTTCCGATCTGGCCAGCTTCAAAAGACGGGCCGACCATTCCGCCCGGCTCAGCCACCGACGAAGAAACCGTTTCATCTGCTCCAGCCGGACCAGAGGCGGGTGACGGGCCAGCAGACGACCCAATCCGGCCGCCCGCGCCTTGGAAGTGAGCAAAGTCCACTCCATCTCGATTTGCCGCAATGTTTTTTCCCAGAGGCTGTCTTCGGCTACCGGCGGTTCCCGCAGAGAATCCCGGCAATTCCGGTACACGGCCAGCATCTGTTCCGCGCACCGGTGATGGTCATACGCCCGGGCGGTCTGCCGGGCGGCCTGCCTCATGAGTTCCCGGTTGCTTTTCTCCAAATCATAATAATTTTGCATTGCTCCGGAAAAAGCAGCCGGACGCCGGCGGGCAACCAGATAACCGTTCCGGCGATGGACGACAATGTCTTCGGGGCCGGGCGCAGACAGCGCGACCACCGGTACACCCGCTGCCATGGCTTCGGCCAGCGCTACTCCCTGGGTTTCTGCAGTGGAAGCAAACACAAACAGATCCAGGCCGGCATAAACATCCGCACGGTCATCATCGGAGAGGTCTCCGGTCAAAATCAGACGGTCCTGGAGATTCGTCCGGGAAAAACGGCGTCTGATTTCCACCTCCAAGGGGCCGCTACCCACCATCACCATCCGGGTACGGGGCTTCTTTTTCATAAAAGCCGTCACTGCGGCGGTCAGAAACATTACATTTTTTTCAGACGCCAGCCGCCCCACATAACCGAGAACAAAATCGGCCGCGCCCAGACCGTACCGTCGCCGAAAGGCGATGCCGTCCCCGCCGGCAAGCCGCTGAAGAGCAACGCCGGTGGGTACCACGCGGACGGGAGTATCCACGCCTTCCTCCTTGATAATACGGGCAATGCCGGCGCCGGGCGCTACTACCTGATGACAGAGGTTGGCATATTCCACAGCCAGAGACCGGGAAAAACGTTTTAAGGCGCGAGAACCAGGGGGTACATAGGGAGCATATCGCTCATACCGGGTATGATACGTAAAAACCATCGGCAATCCCCAATGCGCCGCAATACGGAGCGCAGTATCGCCGACCAGAAAAGGGTGATGGGAATGAACGAGATCGGGTTGGAAGCGATCAATCCCGGCAAACAAGCCGCTGGGGATGGGCAGCCGGACGGAAAAATCACTGCCGTTGAAATTCTGAATGGCCGGAATACGGAGAACATCCGTTTCGTTGTCAGGGGCGTCTTTATCTTCGGGCGCCAGCACCAGAACCCGGTGCCCCTTTTCCCGGAAGACCCGGGCAAACCGCTCTACCGAACAGGCCACCTCACCGGGATGAGGAGGATAGGTATTGGTAGCCAACAGGATATTCATAACGGGACCGGCGCTGATTGATTGCCCGGGTTGAAAAAGGGGGGCTTACATATATGGAGATCCGCAGAATCAGCAATAATTTTTTTTATTTTTTATCACTTAACTCTACCATGGTATACTCTTTTTGACGATGATTTTTTGCATGTCCACAACAGTAAATATTATAAAGACATGTAAAAATGCCTGAAGAAATCATGACCACCGAAGAGCGTGTGGATACCGCTCTGCGCTGCGGCATTCCGGACCGGGTTCCCGCCGTCCCCCTGGTTCATTATTTTGCCGCGGCCTGCGCAGGCTATACCAATGCCGACTTGTGGGGGAAGCGAAAAAAATACGGCTTTTATTGACATTGCCCAACAAATCAGCGGTCCAATGATTTCTGAGACCCCTGTAATCTGGCAATACGCCCCAGCGTCCAGGTAATTCGTTCAAACATGGCGGTCAATTCCAGGAGTGTCCCCCGGTCCGATAAAGACGCGTCCTGCTCACGATTGATATAGGCCGACCGAATGGACTGAATGACATCCCCCTTGTCTCCCGTGAGATGGATAAAGTGTTCCGCATCGGTCCGGTCATCCGAGGTCTCGGTCTCGCAAAGGGTATGCAGCAGAAAATCCAGGCCCTGAACAAACGAGTCCTCAAAAACTTGTCGCAGATTGCCGGACCATTCCCGGCAAAGCTGGTTGAATTGATAAAGCAGCGCTTCCAGCGCCTCCATCTGTTTCTGCTTGTTCTGCAATATCATTAACAAGGCTACGCCGGAATGAGATAGGGGTTGCCTTACCAGTTCCTCGATCTGCGCATTGATTTCTCCTGAAACGGTTTGAAAGGAACCGTTCAGGGCATCCAGGATTTTTACCTGATCCGGTTGCTGCTCCAGAAGCGTTGCCGAGTATCTGGGCATACGGCACATCAGGCGGGCCTGCTCTTTTTCCAGAAGACCCAGGTGAACCTCCGGTGCCCCGCCGAACTCGTCCCGTAAGAAGGCTGTACGTGACCACTCTTCTTCCCGGGTGGTCGGCCAGAACCGGGCCAGGGCATTGACAAAGGGAATCAACACCAACGACATGACAACGGCGCCCCCCCAGTTGAAAATCAGAAAGACCATGGCGGCCTTTTGTTCCAGGGGAAGGTGAAGATTGCGGATCAAGGCTTGCACCAGCGGTATCCCGGTCAGCAATTCCAGATAAAAAAGAGACACAAAGACCGCCCCGGTAATCAGGTTGAAAAAAACCTGGGACATGATCAACTGCTTGGGGGTGCCGCGGATCGTCATGCCGAGCAACCAGGTAAC
>CAZWCS010000066.1:20748-23352 GCA_964632805.1 uncultured Desulfobacterales bacterium | reverse complement strand
CCATGGTGACCAGGCCGGGTGTGGGAACAGGCGGTATGGCGTCGTTTTTAGAATCTCCGGCCGAGGCCGCCACCGCCGCCAAACATGCGGCTATCAGGCCGACGAACATGAACCATTTCGTTTTTGTCATACACCGTCCTTTCAAATCGTATGAGATCTCATCAATATTCAAATTCTTACTTACCGTTTCGAGCACCATTCCATGGCCGCCATTTGTACCGGGTCCCAGGGAGACGACAGCGGTGGCGTATAGGAAAGATCCAGGTCGCAAAGCGCTTTTACGGCCATGCCGTGATAAAGGGCAGTGGCAACAATATCGACCCGCTTGGAGACCTCGGATTCCCGATGGCCCACCAGTTGCACTCCGAGCAGACGTCCGGTTGAGCGATCCCCGGTCAGACGGATGTGCAATTCCTTGGCACTTGGATAATACACTTTATGGTCCCAGGAGGTCAGAGACACCGTCAACGGATCAAAACCGGCTTCGGCGGCTTCGATCTCCCGCAGGCCGGTTCTTGCGGCCACCTGTTCGAGGACCTTGACCACCTGGGTTCCCAGGCTGCCCTGGAATTCGCAAGATCCGCCCAGCATGTTTTCCCCGGCCACACGGCCCTGCTTGTGGGCCGTGGTGCCCAACGGCATGTAAACATGGCGTTCGAGCATGCGATGCCAGGTCTGCACGCAATCACCGGCAGCCCATATATCCGCCACTTCCGTGGCCATATGCCTGTTCACTTGGATGGCATTTCCGGCCCCAAGGCCGATGCCGGCGGTTTTGGCCAGCGCCGTGGATGGCCGGGCTCCGGCCGCTACCAGCACCATGTCCGCCGCTACGGTGTCCCCGGCGGCCGTATGCACCGACAGTTCATTTTCATTGCGCGAGATCCGCTGGACCGCCTGCTCTGTGATCACCCGCACTCCCTTGGATTGAAGCTCAGCCCTGATCAACGCCCCAAGTTCCGGGTCCAATGTCGTCAACACCTCGGGGGCGAATTCCAGCAGTGTGACCGCCATCCCCTTATGGGTCAAGGCATCGGCCATTTCCAGGCCGATGTAACCGCCGCCGATGATCACGACCTGTTTTGGACTATTCTGATCCATGAACCCTTTGACCGCGAAGCTGTCATCCATCCAGCGAAGGAAAAAGACGCCGGGATTTTCCAAACCTTCGATGGGCGGCTTGGCCGATTCGGCACCGGTGGCGATCAGCAGTTTGTCGTATCCGATCCGGTGATTGTTTCCATCGGACGAACGAGCTTGCACCTGCTTGGTCCGCGGTTCAATGGCCAGCGCCTTGTGATCGAGCAATAACTCGATACCGTGCTTTGTAATCTCCTCCACGGTGCGATGGGCCAGAGTGCGCCAATCCGTTACCTCACCACTGAGGTAAAACGGCAAACCGCAAATGCTGAAGTTGGGGTAAGCATCTGTGGCCATCACCGTAACCGGAGCCTTCGGATCGATCTCTTTTATCCGCAATGCCGCGCTGATCCCGGCATCGCTGCCGCCGATAATAAGTATGGGGTTCATATCTCCTCTTAATCCTTTCATTGCTCAGCCGGTGTCCCATCTAATTGCCTTGTTGGCCGTTGAACCGATTTGGGCATCATGAACTGCCGAAACATCAGGTATCCCGCTGCCAGCAGGAAGATCGGGTCTCGAAACAGATACCAGGCCGTGGGCGGCGGGGATGCCGGGTCCGGCCGGGTGGAAAAGCACCCGCAGTGGACATCCAGTCCCCGGTAATGATTGAACAACAGGGCCAGAAAAAAAGCCCAAAGCAACCCGTTGGACCACAAGACCGAACCAGGCAACCATACTCCCGTCAGCAAACAAATTCCCAACAGCAGCTCCAACCAGGGCAACACCAGGGCGGTCAAGTTGATTAATCCATCCGGCAGGATCTGATAGTTGTACACTGCGCGGGAAAAATCGTCCGGGTGGAAAATCTTGTCCACGCTGGCGTAAATAAAAACCCCGCCAAGAAACAAGCGGGCGATCAATGTCAGCCAGCCAGTGGCCGGCCGTGCTCCTTTATGAGTCATGATACCCTCCCTGTTCAACGGGATAACCATTTTGGGTCCACACAGTCCATCCGTTGATCAACACCTTGACGTTCTCATAACCCATATCCATGAGCATCAAGGCCAGGTCTTCGCTCAAAGAACACGCCTCGCCGTCACAGTAGGCGATGACGATGGTCTTGGTGCCCGCAACCTTTTCGAAAAACGCGTCCAAAAAGTCGTTGACCTGCTGCCATGGTACGTTGAGCGCACCGGGGATATGGCCTTCGGCGTATAGCTCCGGCGGCCTCGCATCCACAAAAACCGCTTCCCGGGCATCGTAAAACGCCACGGCCTCATCAAGCGGAATCACCATGCCGTTGCCCGTGGCTGCTTTCAGCCGCGCCTCGGGAGACCAGTCGGCCACCAAGGGGATGCCGTCCGTGCGAAAATGATTGACCGCCAGTGCCAGTGCCAAGGCTGCAATTCCTAAAAGGGCCGCTTGCCAAAATGATTTTATAACCTGCGATTTATTTATTTGATACAAGGTGGTTCCGTCCATGTACCTTTTTTTTATCAATCAGTGTTAATGCCAGCTTGC
>CAZWCS010000066.1:16295-20738 GCA_964632805.1 uncultured Desulfobacterales bacterium | reverse complement strand
CGTCTTTGATAGTTTGAACAATTACCTTGCCATCTTCCAATATTGCCTTTTCCAATTGTACATCCTGTGGCGTATTGCACACCATCGGCAAAACACTGAGCGCCGTGGTTCTCACCGATTTCCAGAATGCAGTGTATTTCACCAGATGTTCCGGTACGGCTGAGACCCAATTGCCGCAGAGATGCAAGGCCGGCACGAACCCCGGCGGCGCTATCCCAGCAAATATGGCCGTGGAATTTAAAAGCTTCTTTAAGAATTTCTTTTTCCATTTCCAAACCCTCCTTTCTTTGATTTTTCATGGCTTGCACGTCACATGGCACAAGCCGGTGGGTGTTTCCACTGCGCAAGGGAAGTATTTGCGCGAGCCCTTAATATGCAATTAAAAATTCTACCCATGTCCTTGTACCATCTGCACGCCGTCATCAATCAAGGAATAAACCACCGGCGTGACGACCAATGTCATGACCGTACCCGCCAGAAGCCCGAAACCGGCAGCCGTGCCCAAAGGCGACATCCGCTCCAGCCCCACGGCGGTTTCATAGATAATGGGCAGCATGCCCACAAAGGTGGAAATGGTGGTCATGAGCACGGGCCGCAGCCGCAGGCGCACGGATTGCTCCAAAGCTTCCTCCCGGTCCATGCCGTCGGCCCGGGCCTGTCGGATAAAATCAATGAGAAAAATGGAATTATTGATAATGATCCCGGCCAGCAGCAGCATGCCCATCATGGCCGGCATGCACATGGGCTTGCCATAGAACAGCAGCCCCCACAAAGAGCCCATGACCGCTAAGGGAATAGCCACCAGAATAGGGAAGGGCAGCAGAAACGATCGGAAGATGCCCACCAGCAGTACCACCAGAAATATCAGACCGATACCCACGGCCTTCATGACCCGGCCCATGCTGTCTTTCATTTCCGCGGCCGTGCCGCTCATGAAGAGACCGTAACCGCCGGGCCAGTTCATGCCGGAAAGTCGTCCGCCGATATCTTCCAGCACCTGGGAAATCCGGCGGGTTTGGTTGTATCCGGTGAGATCCAGAGTGTTTTGAAGGTGTTCCCGCGTGATAACGGTCTGGCCCCGGGTTTCTGAAACCGTTGCCAAGGCCCGTAAAGGGATCTTTCCACCGGGCGTGTCAATGTCGATGTCCATCAGGCGCGCCGGGTCCGACACCCAGGAATCGTCCAGCGACACCCGAATGGGAACATCCAGAAATCCCTTGAGCCGGAACCCGGATGCCACCATGCCGTCCACCGCCGCCTGCATCTGCCGGGCCACATCCGCCGGTGTAATGCCATATCGCCGGGCCATCCAGGCATCCACGGTGATGCCGATTTCCGGTTTGTCCGGCCACCAGGTGCGGGTCAGGTCCATCAGGCCGGGAGTGCCTTCCAGCCGGTGCTCAATTTCTTTGGCCAGATCCTGAAGCACCCGGCTGTCCCGGCCGTGAATGACCATGTCGATGGGGGCCCGGGACGTGGACATGGGGGTGGCCCCGAACTCATAAACCTGAAAAGAACGGAGTCCCGGCATTTCGGACAGTTCCTTTCGCCACTGATCCATGATGTCCCAGATACTTTCTTTTCGCTGATCCCGGGTGGCCAGGGTGATTGTGATATTGGCCGCCCGGGCGGTCTGGCCCCCGCCGCCGAAAGATATTTCTCCGGGTTCCGATCCCACCACCGACGATATCATCCGCACGGACGGTGTTTTTTTGAGGACTGCTTCCACGGCGGAAAGGCGTGTTTCCATTTTCCCGATCGGGGTTTCCGGCGGCATTTCAAAAAAGACTTTGGCAATGCCGGTATCCATGGGCGGCATCAGCTCCCGGCCGATCAGCGGCATCACGGTCCGGACGGTCAGCACAAGAAAGACCGCCGCCAAAACCAGGGCCGTGACGCGCCACTTCAGCGCGATTTTCAGCAGCCTTACATAGCCGTCGGCCAGGGACGACACCAGCCGGTCAAAGGGCTCTACCAGTCGTTCCAGCCGGTTGCGCTTCCTTCCCGGCCGGATCAGTCGCCGGGCGATCAGGGGCACGATAAAAATCGCGGCCAGCAGAGAACCTGCCAGGGCCAGGGACAAGGTGAGGGTAAACTGCCGAAGGACTTTTTCCACATACCCCCCGGCAAACATAATGGGGATCAACATGGCCACGGTGGTGAGCATGCCCGCGGTAATGGCGGTCAAAATTTCGCCCACGGCCCCTTCCACCCGGCCGGTGGTGTCGCCGGAGCCTGCCGACGGGTCCAGATGCCGGTAAATATTTTCCAGCACCACTACGGTGGCATCCACCACCATGCCGGTGGCAATAATCAGGCCGGACAGGGTCACGATATTCAAGGTGTAGCCGGTAAAGTTCAGGGCCGCCAGACCGAACAAAAAAGACAGGGGGATGCTGACCAGCGAGATAAACGCGGCCCGGCCGTTTGCCAGAAAAATAAAAATAATCAAAACCGTCAGGCCGATGGCCATGAGCAGGGATTGGCGCATGCCCGTGGTGTTGCGGGAAATCAGGGGGGCCTGATCGTCGGTAATGGCAAACTCAATCCCCGGCCAAAGGGCCGTCATTTCGGGCAGGGCTCTCTTGACCGCGCTAATGGCGGCCATGGTGTCACCGCCTTCGGCCCGCAGCACATTGATTGCGATGGCGGCTTTTCCATTGCCGTGATAAAGACTGCGCGGATCCTGGATGCCGAGTTCCACGACGCCCACATCCGACAACCGGATATAGGCCTCTTTTTTCTGCCCCACCACCAGATTTTCAATGTCCGTGAGATGCTTGAATTCCCCCAGGGTTTTGACCAGAATCTCGCCGTCCGGCGGATAAATCAGTCCGGCCGGAGAGGTAATATTCTGCGCCCGGATGGCGGCCATAATCTTTTCCGGGCTCAGATTCTGTGCCCGGAGCCGGTCCTTGTCGAGCCGGACATTGATCTGAAGCCGGTTTGCGCCGAAGCTGTCTACATCCGCCACGCCGGGCAGGCGCAGCAGAAAATCCTTGATGTCATTGTCGGCCAGCAGCCGGATCTGGGAAAGGGTCAGCGGACTGTCGGATTGCGGGGAAAGGGCCAGGGTCACGATGGGCCGGGTGGCGTCCGTGATCCGGTAGATGCGCGGTTCCAGGATGTCTTCTGGCAGATCGGCCCGGATGCGGGAAATGGCGTTCTGTGCATCCACCACAGCTTCGCCCATGGGTTTTTCATAAAAAAATTCAGCCACAACGGCCGACACCGCATCCCGTGAAGTGGATGACACTTTTTTAAGACCCGACAGGCTGGAGAGTTCTTTTTCAATCACTTCGGTGATGCGCCGGGCCACATCCGCCGCGGCCGCGCCGGGCTGCACCGTGACCACCGCCACCTGGGGCGGGCTGGTGTCCGGAAAATATTCCACCGGCAGGGTAAAAAAGGCCTTGAGCCCCATCACCGCCACCAGCAGGGCGCCGACCAGCATCAGCCAGGGGTTGTCCAGGGCGAATCGATGCGGTTTCATGGGGACACCGCCATGCCGTTGTGCAGACGCACCCATTGAAGGTATTCACCCACGGCCACGACATCATCGGCTGACAGCGCCCCCCGGATCAACGCCTGCCCGTTGTTTCGAAGCACCACCGTCACCGGCACCTGATTGAGCATAGCATTTCGAACCCCATAGACGATCCAGCCGCCCTCCCGATTCGGAACCACTGCGCTTGACGGCACAATCAATCCGGTTTCCTTACCCACCACGATTTCCACGGGAATCAGGCTGCCGACTTTGAGTTTTTCCGGACACGCGCACGCGAGATCGATCTCCGCCCGCACGGTCTGGTCGGATTCCAGGGACGGGAAAATCCGGGTGACGGGCTTTTCCCGGAACGCCTCCGGCAGCGGAAGGGGCCAGTGAATCCGGGCGGACTGACCGGGACCCACCCTTGCTAGGTCTTCCTGGACCAGATCAAACCCCAGTTTATAGGAAGAAATATCCATCATGGCGAAAAGGGATTTTCCCGGCATGGCCATGTCGCCGACTTCGGCATAGCGTTTTTGGATGGTGCCGGCATAATCCGCGCGAATTTCGGCATAGGAGAGCCGGGCGGCAAATTCCTTGCGTTGGGCCTGGCGGGCCGCAATTTCCTGTTCAATGCTCTGAATGGCTTCCTCTGCCTGGGACGCCTGGGCCTGGGCCTCATCCATCCGGTTCCGGGAAGATTCCAGGGCCGATCCGCTGATGCCGTTTTTTTTAAATAAGGCATTGTCCCGCTCATATTCCCGCCGGGCAAAGGCCAGGTTATTCCGGGCCGCGTCCGCAAAGGCCCGGGCGCCGGACAATTTTGCCCGGGCCGATTCGATTTCCGCGTCTATGCCGGCGATTTGCGCCCGGATGTCCCGATCGTCCAGCCGGGCCAGAAGATCGCCCTCTGCCACCCCATCCCCCTCGTTGACTTCTAAAGACACGATCCG
>CAZWCS010000066.1:0-16285 GCA_964632805.1 uncultured Desulfobacterales bacterium | reverse complement strand
CGGGCGCTGATCTTAGGCGCGATTTCCGTTGATGCCACGGCTTCCAGCCGGGCCAGATACCGGATTGTTTGAGCAAGATCGCCTTGGGTGACCGCCGCGGTTTCCACGGGCGCGGGCCGGGGTTTCCAGACCGGGGCCGCGGCCATGCGTTTTTTCGCCTTGTAAAGACTCCCCCCACGCCCGCCGCAATGGCGACAATGGTTACGATTGCAATTGTCCATTTTAAGGAATGTCGCATCAATGTCTCCCTTTTTCCCTGCAATTGAAAAAGCCCTGTTTATCCGGGCAACAGCAAATCCCATATCATTTTTACCGCGATTCCCATCAGCACGATGCCGATAATGCGCTTGACCTGCGTTTGCTTGAGCTTTTCGGTCATCAGCCATGAACCGATGACAGCGCCGACGGCGGAACCCAGCCCGGTAAAGCCCAGAAGCGGCAGGCTGATGTTCCCCAGGGAAGCATGACCTAAAAACCCGCTAAAGGACGAAAAAATAACAATTAAGGATGTCGTTGCCGATGATTTTTTCGGATCAACCCCCAGCCATACTAACACCGGTACAATAAAATTTCCGCCGCCCACCCCGAGCATTCCGCCAAGGAAACCAGCAAATGCCCCGACGCAGCAGCCATAAATAAATTGTCGGGGTTTAGATGCCTGCGCTTGTCCGGATTTGGATTCGTAAAACAACATCATTGCCGCGGCAAACAGCAGAAACCCCACAAACATCCACAGCAGCAAATCACGATCAAGTCCTTTGCTGACATAGGCGCCCAGGGGCGAAAGCACGGTCGCGACAATTAAAATGGGGAGCGCCAGTTTCCAGAGGATCAGGCCCTTTTTATAAAACCGGTATGACGCGAACATCATGGCAATGGAATTGAGCAGAAGCGCGGTGGCCATGGCCACATGCAGGTCGATTTTCAGGGCAATAAATACCGGGATCAGGATAAACGCCGCCCCGACGCCCGCGATGGTCAGCAGGGTGGTAAATATCAGCGTAATCAATCCCGCAACGACGGCCACGGACATGCTTCACCTCGGTTATCGGTCATACCCGGAACAGGGAATACACATATGGGCCTCGCCGACCACCCGCAAATACACCTTGGAAACCAACTCCCCGCACTGGCTGCAGGGGATCAGCCCCATGATCTCGCCGAAATCATCTCCCCATTCGTAGGGCTTTACCTCACCGATACTCACCACTTCCTCTTCCGGCGCATCCCAGACAATGTCCGCCATTTCCCAGGCTTCTTCCGCCGGTATCTCCGTGGGCAAAATACCCATGCCCCGTTTTTTCATAAAGGACGATTCGGCAATCAGTTTATGCCGCCCCGGCTTATAGGAAACACGTACCGCCTTTTCCTTTTTTTTATCAATCAGGGTCAATGCCAGTTTTCCCCAACCGGCTTTTTCGACATTGCCTTTGCCGAGGGTGCACCCTGTGGCATATTGAACCCCATCCGCAAAACATTGCGCCCCGTGATTGTCGCCGATTTCCAGAATACAATGAAGCTCACCGCCGGATCCGGTGCGCTGGACACCCAGGGCGTTTAATGCCGCCTGACCGGCTCTGACCCCGGCGGCGCTGGCCCAGCAAATGTGGCCGTGAAATTCAAACGCTTTTTTTAAAATGTCTTTGTCTTTCATGATCTCCTCCTGATGTTGATTTATTGAGCCGCGGATGAAGCATGGCGGCGATTCGTCATTACAAACAATCCGGCGCCGATCACCACCATGGGCAGCGAAAGAAGCTGCCCCATGGTGACCCAATCCCACAATAAATAACCGAGCTGCGCGTCCGGTGCGCGGAAAAACTCCACAAAAAAACGAAAACTCCCATAGACGAATAAAAACAGCCCGGACGTTGCACCGACGGGGCGGGGTTTCGCGCTATGGGCCCAGAGAATCAAAAACAGGGCCACCCCTTCCAGCAAGGCCTCCAGCAACTGGGTGGGATATTTCCGGACCATCATCTGTAAGTGGGGATCATAGACCCGCATTCCCAGGGGCGAATCCGTGATCTTGCCCCATAACTCGCTGTTGATGAAATTGCCGATTCTTCCAAAAAACAGGCCGATGGGAACCAGGGGCGCGACAAAATCCGCCACTTGAAAAAATCGCATCCCGGATTTGCGCATATACGCGTACATCGCGCCAATGACCCCGATCAACCCGCCGTGAAACGACATGCCGCCCTGCCACACCATCACCAGCCGCCAGGGGTGGGCGGCGAAATCGGCAAAATTATAGAAGCACATATAGCCAATCCGGCCGCCCAAAATCACGCCAAGCACTATATAAAACAGGAGATCGCTGATCCTGTCCCGATTCCAGGCCGGTAATTTTTCAACCCGATGGACTACCAGCCAAAAACCGCCGGCAAACCCGACGATATACATCAAGCCATACCAGTGAATTTCCAAAGGCCCCAGCGCCAACGCCACCGGGTCAATCGCCGGATACTGCCACATGGCTTTATACCTTTGTTAAAAGCGTCAATATCTTCTTTTTATTTGGCAGCCATTTGCCCCGGTGCCGAACCTCGCCGTCCACGATCAGCGCCGGGGTCATGGGAAAATGCTTGATCCAGGATTGAAAATCGGTCAAATGCGTTACTTCCGCATCGATATTATTTTCTTTGACCACTTCATTGACCCGTTTGTATAGTGTCTTGCAAAACGGACACCCCGGGCCGATGACTTCGATCTTCATGATGCTTCTCCTTTTTGAAATTATTCCTTAAAAC
This sequence comes from uncultured Desulfobacterales bacterium, assembly GCA_964632805.1. Taxonomy (GTDB): domain Bacteria; phylum Desulfobacterota; class Desulfobacteria; order Desulfobacterales; family Desulfosudaceae; genus CAZWCS01. The sequence goes on along the minus strand of CAZWCS010000066.1, from coordinate 13,532 downwards.
GTGTCGTTTGGGCGGGGCCGTAACTGGCCTCGAAGACCGGCACTCAGTGGGGGGTCAATTCTTTTTCAATGCGTTTTGCCAGGGTCTGGCGGATAAATTCCAGGGCTTCTTCCTTGTCTTCATCCATGGCGATAGAGAGCACCTTCTGGATCTCAGCGGGCGTCAATTTGATGCGGACGGATTTCAGGTTCATTTCCATTCTCCTTTATCATTCGATTCCGAAAGTGAATGCCGGTTGCTCTTTCTTCTTCCATTTGATCATTCAGCCAATGCCGGAGGTTGCCGAGCAGGGTGGCGGCATAGGGGTTGGCATGACCGTCCGAAAGAGAATAGTTTACGCGTAATCCTTGCTTTTGGAAGTCGATCAGGCCGGCGTCCTCAAGCAACCTTAAATGCTGAGACGTCGAAGACTGGGAAATGCCGAGTTCAGCCTGTATCTCTCCCACATAATACGGGCCATGCTGAAGCAGTCGCATGATCATGAGACGGCGCGAATTGCTTAAGGCTTTCATGACTTTGATAAAATGTCGCATGTTTCCTCCCATCAATTCATTAACTTCGGCCTTGGTCATCATTCCGGCCATATGTAACGGAGGTCTTTAGACCTCCATTAAGAATGGAAGGCTGAAGCCTTCCGCTACGGGAGGCGTCGTGGCCGAAACGATAATTATGGCATTAACTTCTTTTAGAAGCGATCACATACAGACACGGCATTAAAAACAGGGCCACCGGGATCTCCATGAGCAATCCGCCGATGGCGGCCGCGGCCATGGGCTGGAGCATGTCTCCGCCCTCTTCGATGGCCAGGGCCAGGGGCATAAACCCGATGAGTACGGCCGAGGTGGTCATGACTCGGGGCCGCAGGCGGATCTTGGCGGCCTCCACCACGGCTTTGACCCGGGACAAACCATCGCGGTCTTTCAGTTCATTGGCAAAGGTCAGCAGCAGCACCCCGTCGTTGACCGTGGCGGCCACAACCACCAGCACGCCGATAATGACGGTGGCGCCCAGGGGAAGACCGGTCAGATACATGATAAACACCAGGCCCGCCATGCAGAACGGAACACTGCCCAGAATCAGGGCCGGCAGTCTGAGGCTGTTAAACTGGACCGCCAGCACGATAAACGAGAAAAAAACGGCAAACGCGAAAATGGTCAAAACCGTCTGCTGCATCTCGGCCATCATCTGGGCCTGCCCCCCATAGGAAAATTCAAACCCGGCCGGCGTTTCCCGCCGGCCCATCATCTGCCGGAGTTCGGCCAGGGCCTGGCCGACGCTGACGCCAACGGCGTCGCCCCGGACGATCACCTGCTTGACCTGGTCCTCGCGCACGATTTCCACCGGTCCCACCGCCGGCTGTACGGTTGCCACGTCTCCGATGCGCAGGTACCCGCCACCGAAGCGGTTCAGCGGAAGGTTTTCCACATCCCGGCGGCTGATGATCCGGCTTTCCGGCACCATCACCCGGATATTGTAATATTCGTCATTGTCCCGGAAGCGCGTGGCCACGGCCCCGGAAATCATGGCCCGGAGCGTATCGGCGATGTCGGTGACGGACACCCCCATTTCCGCGGCCCGCTGCCGGTCGATAATCACCTGATATTCAGGTTTGGTCATGTCCATGGACACATAGACATTGGTAAAATGTCCCAGCTTGTTCATGGCACCGGCGGTTTGGCGGGCTTCGTCAAAGAGTCCGGCAATGTCCTGACCCTTGATTTTGACTTCAATGTCGGCGTCCCCGAGTTTCCGGATGCCCTTGACCTTCATCTGCATGACCATGGCCTTTCCGCCGGGAACCGGAACTTTCCCTACAATCGGCCGGAGGTAATCGATATATTCATTGGTGGTGATGTCACGGCGGTGGGGCGGCACCAATTGGATGTTCAGTTCGCCTTCATTGGCAATTTCATAGGTGTAGAGACCCCACACCTTTCCCCCTGAAAGGATGAACAAGCTGTCGATCCGGTTGTCTCGTCCAATGCGCTTTTCAATTTCCGCCAGCACCCGGTCGGTTTCCGCCAGTGATGCGCCGGTGGGCAGTTTGACCTTGACCATGATCCGGCCGTCATCCATCCGAGGCAGGAATTCACTGCCGATTCGTCCGGATAAAGCAATGGCAGCTATCAGAACCACGGCAAAAACCGGCAAAACAATCCAGCGGCCCTTGATGGCTTTTTCCAGTGTCCAGCCGTATCCGCGGGTCACTGTTTCAAAAAATCGCTCAAACCGGGTAGCGGTTTGTTTTCCGGTTCGCTTTCCTGCGATCATCGCCGTCAGCATGGGTGTGACCGTGACCGCCATGGCCAGACTGATCAGGACGATACCCGCGATTACCAGAATCAGCTCCTTGAACAGCAGGCTGACCAATCCGGGCACCAGAAGAAACGGAACGAACAGTGCCAGAAAGGACAGGGTGGCCGCGACAATGGCCGCACCGATTTCCGTGGTAGCGTCCACCACCAGCAGGTTGGCGTCCGCATTCGGGTCCAGCCCCCGCCGCCGGGTGATGTTTTCAATCACCACGATGGAATTGTCCACCAGTACGCCGATGGCCACCACCAGGCCGCCCAGGGAGAAAATATTCAAGGAAAACCCGGCCAGCTTCATGAGTCCGAAATTGAAAATCAGGGTCAGCGGCAACGTGATCACAATGACCAGCACCTGCCGCCAGGACCCCAGAAACAGCCAGACGATCATGATGACCAGAAAGGCTGCTTCCAAGGCCGCGTTGCGCACGCCGGTCAAGGCGGCGGTGATGTAGTCGGCCTGATTTTCCACCATGCCCAGACGGATGCCCGCGGGAAGGGACGGCGAAAGTTCCGCAATCCGGAGACTCACAGCGTCCGACACTTCCACTGTATTGGCGGATGCCTGTTTGAGAACGGACAGCTTGACACATGGGTCCCCATCCAAACGGGTAATGACCCGGGCTTCTTCGTGGGCGTCCAGAACTTCGGCCACATCGCGCAAATACACCATGGAAAACCCGTCTCGGATCAGCGCAATATTCCGGATATCCTCCAGGGACTGATATTCCCCCATGGTCCGAGCGATGATCTCTTTGGGGCCTGTCGTTACCCGGCCGCCGAACTGTTCGATGTTCTCCTGTTTGAGCCGACGGATGACATCGTTTAATGCCAGGCCGTGCTTTTCCAGGGCTTCGGGGTCGAGGTGCACCCGGATTTCCCTCTTCAGGCCCCCAACGATTTCGGTTCCCGCCACACCGTTAACCGCCAGCAACTGGTCCTGCAGCCATTCGTCCACCCAGGTGCGGATCTGAACCAGATTCCAGTTTTCACTGGTAATGGTCATCTGAACCACCGGCAACTGGGACGGGTCGGCCTTGATGATCACCGGCGGATCAATACCCGCGGGCAATTCCCGGGCCACCCGGGCCATGGCCGCCAGCGCATCCTGGTAGGCGACATTCACGTCTACGCCATACTTGAAATTGGCCAGCAGGGTGTACATGCCCTCAATGGAAGAGGATTCCAGGTAATCCAGGTCGTCCACCGTGGCCATTTGCCGTTCGATGGGATCGGCGAGATTCTTGTCGATTTCCTCCGGGGTGGCCCCCTGCCACCAGATATGGACTTTGATCATCGGGTAGGTGATGTTCGGCAGAAAATCCACGGGCAGGCGCCACAGGCCGTAAAGCCCCAGTACCACCAGGGCAACGACAATGGCGGAGGTCGCCAGGCGGCGTTCGACGGCGTATCGGGTCGGTTTCATCGGTCACCTGCCTGTGATTTATCCGAAGAGCCGCTTTTTGTATTGCTTTCCGAAGGTTTGCCGGGCAGACGGATGGGGGCGCCGTCTTTGAGTTTCTCCTGCCCGGAAACAATCATCTGTTCTCCGGGAGAAACGCCGGAAAGAATCTGAAGGCGTCCTTTTTCTTCAATGCCGGTCTTTATTCTACGCTGGAATGCCTTTTCGTTTTCAACGATAAACACCACGTGATCCCCCCCGGGCGTGACCAGAAGGGCCCGGGCCGGAATTATTCGGGCATCGGCAATGGATTCCAGAATCAACTGAAGACGGCCGAACATGCCGGGCAGCAAGTCCACCGGTTCTTTAATGGTAATTTCAATGGTCCGGGTCCGCATTTGCGCGTCCAGGTAAGGATAAAGCCGGGAGATCCGTCCGGTGAAAGTCAGGTCCGGATAAGCATCCAGACGGATATCGGCGGACATGTCCATTTTCAGAGCCGCCGCCTGGCGTTCCGGAACCGCGGCCCGCAGCACCAGGGTGGCGGGGTCGTAAATTTCCACCAGAGCCGCCCGGGGGGCGACAAAATCCCCCTCATTGATCAAAAGTTTTGAGACCATGCCGGAAAACGGCGCAGACACTTCGTAATCCCGCTCGGATTCCCGGGCACGGACCAGCTGGGCCTTGACCTGCTCATATTTCGCCCGGGCAATATCCAGTTGTTCACCGGGCAGGGCCGTGGATGCCACCAGCAGACGGGTCCGGTTCAGGTTGTCTTCCTCTTTTTTCAGTTCTTCCTCCAAAGAAGCAATCAGGGCGTCCACCCCGGTTTTGCGGCCGATGGACAGCAGCATCTCTCCGGCGTCCACAGCGTCGCCTTCGCGTACCTGAAGATTGATGACCGGCCCTTCCGCGGGTGATGCCAGTCGGGCCATACGGTAAGCTTCGATGGTGCCGTTCAATTGAAGGGTTCGGGTGATTTCCCCGGTTTCAACCGTTGCCACCGTCACCAATGGCGATTTTTTCGCGGCCGGACTTTTGGCCGGTGAATCGGATTTTGCGCATCCGGCGGTTCCCATGGATACAAGGAGGATGCAAATCAAGGATGCCCATGCCGATACCGGAAAACGGGATGGGCGGGTATTCTTTAAAAGGGTTTTATTCATCATTAAAAGGATTCTCCAACAGCCAGGCTGAGTTGGGCGACGGCGACATTGACATCAGCCAGGGCCTGGTAATAATTGGTTTCGGTTTCTATAAGTGCGGCCTGGGCGTCCAACACGTCCAGAATCGCGCCCCGGCCCAGTTCATATTTTTCCTGCTCGATCCGCAGGCTTTCTTTTGCCTGTTCAACGGCTTTTTCCGTGGTGCGCACCCGCTCGGATGCCGATGTCATATTGGCGAAGGCGGTTTCAACCTCCAGGCGGATCTGAAATTCCTGATTTTGCAGCCGTTTTTGGGCCGCGGCCAGTTTCGCCCGCTCTTCGCTGATGCGGGCCCGGGTTTGCCCGCCTTCAAACAGCGGGAGTTCGATATTGACCCCGACGCGTCCCACATCCGCCGAATCATCCGCGCCCGGCGGCTGATCGGTTGAATCAACGGCCCATCGCCTGCCATAGGCCCCGATCAGCGAAATATCCGGAGAATGGCCAGCCCGGGCGATATCCACCTGTCTTGCCCGGGCTTCCAGTTTTTTTCGTGCCGACAGATAATCCGGCCGATGGTTTAAAGCAGTTTTGGTAAGCTGTTCCGTCGATGCCGTCGCCGGAATGGATGGTTTCAAGGTTCCGGAAATTCGCAGGTCCGCGCTTATGTCATTGATTCCCATCAGGGTCGCCAGCAGACGATACTGAATTTTCAGCACATTGTTTTCCCGCACCAGCGCGGTCTTTACGCTCGACAGCCGGACTTCCGTCCGAAGCCGGTCTACCATGGCCGCCTTTTGCGCGTCGATCATATCGTTGATGCGCTTCAGATGTCCTTCCAGCGTGGTGGCGGAAAACTCCAGGGAATGAATCAGGATTTTTTGTGCCAGAATGGCGTAAAACACGCTCGACACATTGAACACCAGCTCTTCCCGGGTGCGGGCCAAATCATGGGTTGCGGATTGATGCATCAAGTCGGCGGCCCGGAAGGCATTGACCCGTTTCCCGCCCATAAACAAAGGCGCACGAACCAGCAAATCACCGGAGAAAAGGTCATCGCCATAAGTTCCCGGCTCTCCGTTGGTGCAGGCCGGAACCAGGCGCTGGTCATCCAGGTGCCGGGCATACCCCGCCTGCGCGGAAATCACGGGCCATAACGCCCCTTGTGCGACTTGACTGCCAGCCAGGGCCGCATCCGCATCAAAAGAGGCTGCGGCAAGGCCCGGATTATTGGCCACCGCCATGTCAAGGGCCTCGGCCAGGGTAATTTCCCTGTCCATTGATTGCGGCAGGGCCGCGGTTTTCATTTCTCCGGGCGTATTCGCCGAAGCATCCAATGGCCGGATGGTTTGCGAAGGAATTATTCCCTGATAGGGATCGGTCGGAGAAACCACCGCACAGCCGGCCAGCCCGCAGAGGAACAGGACCGTCAGGAGCAACCCCGGCCTGAAAATTTTTTTTGAGGGTAATGAATCAAAATTTTTCATTTTTACCTTTTTAAACGGTTTAAAATTTTGCATGAAGAGTCCTTTACCAGAATGAATCAGTCAAACAGGGGAATGATCAAAACCGGCTGTTGGCAAATACGCATCACTTTTCGGGCTGTCCCGCCCAGAATGGCTTCTTTGATGCCGCGTTTGTTTCCCATGATGAGGATATCAAAATCCTTTTTTTTGACGTGCTGAGAAATAATCTCGCCTGCTCTCCCTGTCTCCACCAGAATTTGATCCACACGAAACCGGCAGGCCGGGAACTCGCAGCCGATGTCATGGCAGACGTCGGCGATGCGGTCTTTGATTTCCTGGACGATCTCGGTTTCTCTTTTTCGGGCAAATTCATCCATGTTACCGTACCCCAGAAACGCCGAAGCAATCAGGGCCGCATTCGGGGATTGGATTTCAAACGCATGCAATATGGTTATGGCCGCGCCATGGATATCGGCAAGACCCGCGGCATAGACCAGCGCTTTGCGGGAATTCTTGGAAAGATCGGTCAAATAAAGGATTTTTTTGATATCCACAGTCATTTTTGTCTCCAATGGATTAAAAATGAAGCACAATCTAAACAAGAAAGACCGCTAATCGTGATAATAGCGTATAATTTTCTCATTGGAGAACTCCTTTAATTTTTGAGAAAGCCGTGCTGCTTAAAAATTAATCACCCCGAAAATGTATTTCAAACAAAAATACACGCCCACAAGAACAAATACGCCGCCGGTGATGCGGCGGAACCAGCGTTCGAACACCGCCAGCCTGTTAAAAAACAGCCCGGCGATCCGGGCGCTGTAAGCAATGATCGCCGCAAATCCGATGACCGGGGCGGCAGTTCCGATGCCGTAGAGCAGTGGCAGGAAGAGCCGTGACTGAAACTCCAAGGACATGGGAATAACCCCCCCAAAAAACAGGGCCGCGGATACCGGGCAAAACCCTAAAGCGAACAAAAACCCGAGCCCCAACGCCCCGGGCATGCCGTTGTCCCCCAGCCGTTTGAGCAAACCGGTGTTCATGTTCATTGCCGGTAGTTTCAACGGCACCAGATCCAGAATAAACAGACCCGTTAGCAAAAGAATCGGACCCAGAAATTTATTCATATGGGTCTGCAGAAACATGGACACCCCCGGGATGGAAAAGAGCCCTGCGATAATCGCGCTGGCAATCAGCACATAGGCAACGGTGCGTCCGATGGTATAGGCAACGGCCGCCATAACCGTGGCAAAAGGCGATTCAATCTGCCGGCTGATGTAGGAGGTTGCCGCAACATTGGTGGCCAAAGGGCAAGGACTGATGGAGGTGAGGACCCCGAGCCACACAATGGAAAATATTTGAGCCATGCCGAATTCCATGATTATCCCTTTATTTTGACGCGCGGCCCCGTGCTGATGCACGCGTCACTGTCGCCGATGATGATAATTTGCATTATATGCTTCTCATTCAGGTTTGCAGGTCAGATGACACACGCCCGTGGGCGTCGTGCGCGCATAGGGGAAGAATTTTCCCTTCAGGCGCAAAGCCACTCCCACCAGACCGATCAGCACCGGCACTTCCACCAGCGGGCCGATCACCGCGGCAAACGCTTCCCCCGAGTTGATACCGAATACGGCCACAGCCACGGCAATGGCCAGTTCGAAATTGTTTGACGCCGCTGTAAAAGATAGGGTTGTGGTTTGTTCATAAGTTGCTCCGGATTTCATGGACATAAAAAAGGTGATTAAAAACATGACAAGAAAATAGATGCACAACGGAACGGCGATGCGGATCACATCCAGGGGCAGCTTGACAATATATTCACCTTTCAGAGAAAACATGACCAGAATCGTAAACAACAAGGCAATCAGGGTAAACGGGCTGATTTTAGGGATGAATTTTTCCGTATACCATTGTTCGCCTTTGGTCTTCAGGCCGACGAAGCGCGTGATGACACCGGCGATAAACGGGATGCCCAGATAAATGAAAACGCTTTCCGCAATCTGACCGATGGTGATATCCACCACCGCGCCTTTGATGCCGAACCACTGGGGCAAAATGGTGATAAAAAACCAGGCGTACACCGAGAAAAAAAGCACCTGAAAAATGGAGTTGAACGCAACCAGCCCGGCACAGTACTCAGCGTCGCCTTTGGCCAGATCGTTCCAGACCAGGACCATGGCAATGCAGCGGGCAAGACCGATCATGATCAGTCCGATCATGTATTCATGGTGCCCGGAAAGAAATGCGATGGCCAGCAAAAACATGAGAATGGGACCGATGACCCAGTTCTGTATCAGGGAAAGGGTCAGAATTTTTACATCCCGGAATACAAAGCCTAACTTTTCATAGCGCACCTTGGCCAGGGGCGGGTACATCATCAGGATAAGGCCCACGGCAATAGGGATATTGGTGGTGCCGACGGTGAACCGGTTGATAAAATTCTTGACGTCCGGTAAAAAATAACCGCCGCCCACGCCGACCGCCATGGCCAGAAATATCCACAGGGTAAGAAAGCGGTCCAGAAAGCTCAGTTTTTTGATGGTCGAATCAGTCATTTCGTCCTCCTCTTTTTTATTTTTTAAAGATATTCAACGTCCAGGCAAGATCTTTCATGCTTCCGCCCATGAGATAAAAATAGGTCGTAATCCAGTTGGCCAGAACAACCGCAACCAGAAAGAAGACATTACCCACGCTCATGAGCGCTATCCCACTCATGATGTTGCCCACCACGCACCCGCCGGCAATGGCGGCTCCCGCACCCAGGAGAATGCCGCCGAAAAACGCCACCACCGTCTGATCCGGGGGCCGTGGCAGAAATTTGATTTTTCCGGAAAGTTTTGCGCTGGTAAATGATCCGGCCACCAGGAAAATGACCTCCAGAATGAGCCACCAGGAGACTTTTTTGGCGGGGGTTGCCGCTTCCAAGCCCTTTTCCGGACTTTCCTTTTGAACCGAAGGCGGCGCGGTTTTAGGAGCATACACATGATTCAAGGGCGCGTCCGTGATCAGAAGCTGAGCGTGCAGAACCCCGTGAGTTACTCCCAGGGGATAATTCCGGCCGCTGGCCGCCGAAGAAAGATAGGCGAAACAAGCCAGAACACCGATGGCGATGCCGGTCTGCCAGGGTTTCCAGGACCGGGTGACGACACGTTCCAGCACCGGGAGGTCATCCTTTTTTATGACAGTGGAGGGGGCGGACTTTTTCTTTTTTGCAATAACTGCGAAAATGACGGCAACAACACCGAACAACAGGGCCAGCACCCAGTAGGGAAGTCCTGTGACGGAAGAAAATGTTATACTGGAACTGTCGGCGTTTTGGATGATAAATTGTTTGAGAAAGCTCTCAAATCCCTTGAGCGGTCCGTGCAGCACGGCGGCCACGCCCAGGGCAATGCCCACCAGTCCGGCCATGGAATTTAAATTTCCCTGCCCGCTTTTGAACAAACATCCGCTGACACAACCGCCGGCCAGCACAATGCCGATGCCGAAAGCAATGCCGCCCACAATATAATTGGCCCATATCAACGGTTTGGGGTTGAGCTTGACCCACCCTAAAGCCGACAGGAGCGCAAATCCGATCATGCTGACCACAATCACCGTGCATAGCCCCCAAAACTTCTCCCGGTCCTTCATCATGATCATCTCACTGAATGCCGACGCCCCGCATAAATCCGCTTTTTCCAGAAAAAAACCGAATAGAAATCCGATGGGGATGGCGGTAAAAACCCACAGGTCCGTAAAGAGTGAAATCATCAGCGGAATAATAAAAACAAACAGACTAAAGACAGCGTAACTCCGCCAGTTCGTGGTTTCATTTTTTTCAGCCATTTCACGCCTCCTTATTTTTTACCCTTGATCGCGGAAACCTTGATGCTAATTACTACGTTTTTAATATCATGAAGATCTTCCGACAGGTCATTCCTGATTTGTTTGTCCGTCTGTGCGATAACATAATGAGCGGCGTCAACAGGAAAATCTTTTTCCTCCAGGATTCGAACATCTTGAAAACCTGCTGATTCTATATATTCCACATGTTCCTTTTTTACGATCATCCGATAATTTTGGATTTTCACGTTTCACAGAAATCGTTGTATATTTACTATGCGCTTGTTTAATGTCCAAAAGAAAACACGCCCAAGTATGTTTTTAGGTTTTTTCTGCTTTCCTCAGATAAATCCGGGCAATCATTTTCATCTTTAACTCCTTCTGTAACCCGTACGGCAAACACCATGCATGTGGGCTGGCCGCATTTTTTGCAGTTTGTCTTGGGCAATAGTTTGAGTATCTCCAGAACCTTGGGCTTGGGGGCGGTTTCAAAGCTTGGTTTAATCTCATGCCGCCTGTCCCATGTATCGTTAATTTCCCGCTTGAGCCATTCAACGATTTTTCTGGCTTCATCCTCATCTTTCAGCGCGTTGATGGCGATCTTCCCGCCGTGAACCGTGATCAGTTTCCCCTGGGCGCGGAAAGTAACGGCTGGCGGATCTTTCACATATTCAAATCCCCCAAGAGCCGTATTTAGATAAGGCAACACCTTGCTAACGTCTTGATCCAGGTGCGCGAAACAGTGGACTGACATGGCGCCCGGATTGCATTTAGAATTAAAAATTTCCAGGTAATAGCTTTTAAGCAGCATAAATCTCCCTATGTAACTTTTGATGGTTCAACAATATTCTGCCGAGTTGTCTTATATATATCGAACCGGCTGCTATTAAAAATTTTTCTATTTATTTCCGAAGCTTTTTTTTCAATATATTCATTGCCAGTTTCATTTTTCGAGCAAATATAAAATCCTGTCCATTTATCCCATCCAATCAAAAAGCCTTTTTCATCTTTATGTATAGACAGCTATTGTTTCGTCTTCACTGGTAACCGGTCCTTTTAGTTGTAATAGTGGATCAAATGGTTAGTGTTTTCATCCATATCTTCAGCTATCTCATGGGCAATCTGTATTTAGGATTCAGTTCTTGGATGTCACTGTTAGTGCTGTTTTTATGGAACAAACGTCTCATTATAAAATAGCCTCCAACAAGAACCGCTACTATCAATGCTGCAACAAAAAAATATCGGCATATGAAAAAACATCCTGCAAAATTAGTACACATCATCGCTTACCTCCAAATAAATTTTCATTCTGTCAAACTGAAAAAAAAGAGTTAATTCTTTCTAAATTCGGTATTTCAATTGTATAACCCTTCTAAATCATTATGCTAATTTGTCTATTACAGTTATAATCCGACAAACGGATTGATAATAAAATAAACTCCCAAAAGGCATATAAACACCCCGGCGCCTTTTCGAAACCAGTTTCCGGCTCCCTGCCAGGTGCTGTTTTCCATGAGTTTGCGAACAGCCGATGTTGAACTTCCCGCAATCACAATCGGCAGACAGTGTCCGACGGCAAACAGAATGATAAACAGGATACCGGTTGCCACTTTCTGCTGGACGGTGATGATGGCAAGGATGGGTGCGATAAAGCCAAAGGTGCATGACCCGGATAAAACGCCGTAGGCCAGTCCCAGAACAAAGGCACCGGCAACCCCGCGCACATTGAGCCGGTACAGAAGGCTTCCGGACATGGAGCAGGACTCGACCCCCAGCATGCCCAGAGCCACCCAGATCAGAATCGCTCCCACCAGCACCTGAAAATAAGGTCCCACATCCCCCATCATTCTGCCAAGCAGGGCACAGACGATTCCAATCAGCGCAATGGTGATAAAAAGGCCAATAGAAAAAGCCAGTGCATAGACACCGGCCTGTTTCGGTTTCACGGCTTTTTCCTGTCCACCCACATAGGCGATAATCAAAGGAATGGACGCAAGATGACAGGGGCTCAAGAGAACGCTGATGATTCCCCAGATAAAACAACCGGCAGCGGCGAGAAGCGTGCCGCTGGTCATCCACTGGTTGACGGTGATAAAAAATGCATCCATTTAATCATGATCCTTTTTTCTTTGTATTGATGCTTTCCGGAACCGGAACTCCCATTTTGGTCAGTTGGCTGACGATCGCCGCTTCATCCAGAAAACCTGTATGGCGATAGACTTCCTTTCCATCCCGGTCAAAAAAAATCTGGGTTGGAATAGCTCTTATTCCGAAGCGCGGCGCCTGTTCCCTGTTCTCCCAGACATCGATGAAGACAATATCCGCTTTCCCTTCATACGCTTTTTCCAGTTTCACCATGATGGGAGCCATCATTTTGCAGGGGATGCATTTTTTTGCGCCAAGATCGATCATTGTCACCATGCCTTTTACAGGGAGCTGTTCGAAAGATTCAGGGTAACCTGCCTGCGGCATAATGACAGTGGCGCTTATACTCAGAAGTAATAACCATAAAGACAATTTGTTGTTTCCATTCAGTTTGAACATATTATAAAATTCTCCTATTATTATACTATGATAAAGGGTAAGGGATAAGATTTAGCACCCAGCCAACAACGATGAATGAGAGTAAAAGCATCACAAAAATGATAGCCAGCAATTTCCATTGCATGACTTGTTTCAATAATATGAATTCAGGAAAGCTTGCAGCGACGGTGGCCATACAAAAAGCCATCGTTGTTCCCAGCGGCAAGCCTTTCATGATTAAACTCTCCATAATCGGAATAATGCCCGTGGCATTAGAATAAAGAGGAATTCCGGCAAGGACAGCCAAGGGCACAGACCACCATTGATTCTGGCTGAAATTATTTTCAAACCATGTGTCTGGAACAAAGCCATGCAATGCCGCGCCGAGTCCGACACCGATAATGACCCATTTCCATACGCGTGAGAAAATGTCAAAAAGCTCCTGTTTCGCAAACGCATGTCGCTCTCGCATTGACATTTTATTCTGTCTGGCAATGGTTGCTCCCTGTTTCGATTCGGCCTGTTGATATGCCTTATAGGCAAAAGCCTGTAGCATTTTTTCAGCATGAATCAGATCCAGAAACATGCCGCCAAGAATACCCACGGCCATACCGACAAGAACATAAATAACCGTAATCTCCCAACCGACCAAACCCAACAGCAAAAGAACAGCTATCTCATTAATAATCGGCGAAGTGATAAGAAAAGCCATCGTGATGCCAACCGGTATTCCTGCGGAGGTAAAGCCAAAAAAAACCGGGATACTTGAGCAGGAACAAAATGGCGTTATCGCGCCAAATACACTACCTAGTGTCCATCCATAAATACCGGTTTTTTGACTTCTCTCAACAGCCCCAAAATG
>CAZWCS010000065.1:0-23414 GCA_964632805.1 uncultured Desulfobacterales bacterium | reverse complement strand
GAACTTTATTAATTAAATAACGATTGTCGAAAAAATTCATGAAATATTCGGGCTAAAGATAGCTGTGCAGTCCCGGCAATAAATTTACCCCGAAATAGGTAAAAATCACGGCCGCAAAACCTGCCAGGGAAATCCAGACAATGCGCGCTCCCTGCCAGCCCCGGATCAGCCGGGCATGGAGCAGGATAGCATAGATAAACCAGGTAATCAGCGACCAGGTTTCCTTGGGATCCCATCCCCAGTAACGGCCCCAGGCGGTATTGGCCCAGACCGCACCGGTAATAATTCCGATGGACAGAAAAAAGAACCCAAAAGAAACAATCTGATAAATCAACTCCTCCAATGTTGCCGGAGAGGGAAAGAACCGGGAACGGCTCTCGTTTTCAGGGTTTGATTCTGCTGGGGGGCGGGCAAAGGCCAGGTACAGGGCCGCGAGTCCGACCAGTTGGGCCAGCACGAAAAAAATCAACAAAACCATGTTGTCCTGTACGACTACCAGATAAATATCACCGATTCCGATAAGCTGGGCCAGCAGAAAAAGCATCAGCAGAAACAGTTTGTTGCGGCACAGAACCATATAAATCAAGCTGACGCCGAAAGCAATGGCAAAGGCCGCGTATCCCAGAAAACAGGTCATGACATGGGCGGTCAACCAGTTGCTCTGCAGGGCCGGAATCAGGGGCTGAATCTGCTGCTCCACCGCCGGGGTGAGCGAGGCATAGGCCAGAATAATGAAAGACAGCAGCACCGCCACCGTCCCCAGGGCGCGGGTCTTAAACCGGTATTCCAGGGCCAGATAAACAGCGGCGGTGGCAAAGGCAAAGAAAACCAGCGATTCATAGAGGTTGGATAATGGCACATGACCGATGCCGAGTTGATAGGTCTCATGCCAGCGCAAAAGAATCCCGGCCAGATTGGTCACTACGGCCAGACCGGTCACCATTGTCCCCAGAAAACCGGCGAATGGCCGTTTGAAGGCAAATTCGGCGGCGTACAACACCACTGCCAGCCCGTAAATAAAGGTGGTTATTGAAATGATATAGGAACTGTCCATAAAGTCTCCCTGGAATTGCCTGACCGAACAGATCAGGATGTCAGCAGTGCCAGCTTTTCACTTATTGCCTCCGCTTTTTTTCGGACCGCCGGTTTGTTTTTGTTGGCTTTGCCCAAAACCGTGACTGTCGTTTTGCCGTCTGCTTCCACGGCGCGCACACAGAAGCGCTGGTGGGAGGTGAAAAAGGTAATATAGATCCCGATGATCATAATGATGAAACCGGCATATACCAGCGGCACTCCGGGATCCCGGGTAACCTGCAAGCCGGTATAGTATTGCTGTTCAAAATCCTGCACGGAAATGACTACGGCGTCGCCCCGCATCTTGTCAAACCCTTCAAACCGCACCGGCAGGGCCACCATTTCCCGCTTTTCCTCCCGTTCCAGCATACCGACGAGAGCGGCGCCGAGATCGTGGACACCCTTGAACCGGTAGGTTTCGATAAAACGGCTCAGGGTGAAGGTGCCCAGACCCTCCGGTATTTTGACGGTATCTCCCATCTCCATCGAACGGTAATACTCCATGCCGCTGGCACGGCTGGAAAAGCGTATCTTTACGTTTTTCACGGCGGCATGGCCATAAGTGGATTGAAAGAAATTCACCCCCTGGTACCGCAACGGTTTATTCACCAGAACATCCCGGGTTACCAGCACCTCCCCCTCCTTTACCAGGGAGATGGTGGAGCGGTACTCCTTCGGCCGTCCGGATTCATAAAACCGAACCGTAAAATCATCGCACCGGACACCGAAATCCAGGGAGCGGGTCGCCCCCCCCTTGTTTAAAAAAATGGTATGCACCGTCTCTCCCTCGGGAATGTTGACGTAGCCGTCGAACCCGCACAAAGAACCGATCAGGGTGCCGGCCAGGAGAATCAAAACACTGCAATGAACCCCGTATACCCCCAGACGGGTCCAGCGGCCTTTTTCCGAAAACAGGCAAAAACCATCTTCTGTGGTCTCCAGGTGAATCTTGCGGAACATCCGGGAAAAGGTGGTTTGATAGATACCTTTCAATTGTGCCGCCGAAGCTCTGACCCTGATCGGAGGCGCCGCCATTGATGAGCTGAACGCGCCGGCGGAAAAGGACCGCTTTTGCGGAAAAACAATTTTCCAGACCGTCTGCAGCCGTTCCAGAGAACAGACCAGAATATTCAGTGCCAGCACCAGGATGAGGGCTCGAAACCATAAGGAATAATACATGTTGAACAAATCCAGGTGCTGGGCCAGAAAAAAAAGCTCCTCGCCGAACCGCACCCGGGAAAACAGCAGGTGATAAAATTCATCCGGCCGGCCCTGGGGTATCAGGGTGCCGATGACGGCGGAGGCGGCAATCGTCAATAAAACCAACACCGTCAGCTTCACGGAGGCAAACGTATCCCAGATAAACCGTATCAGCGACGGGGTGCTCCTGTCTTTCGGCATAAAATCCGTTCCTTTCGGTTTCCGTAAATGTCCCATTGTAATTACCAGATAACTCTGATAAACATCAATAGAATAATCAATCAACAACCAAATTCGTTTTCCGTTATGACCGCCAGACTCTATATTGTGGCCGGCCCCATTGGAAACTTCGAGGACATCACCCTGCGGGCGCTGAAGGTGCTGCGGACGGTGGAGATCATCGCTGCTGAAGATACCCGGCAGACCGGACGGCTGCTGGCCCATCATAATATTCCCACCACAGGCCGAATGCTGTCCTGCCACGAACACAACGAGCAACAGCGTACCCGCCAACTGTTGAACCATCTGCAACAAGGGAAATCCGTGGCTCTGGTAACAGATGCCGGCACGCCCGGAATTTCGGACCCCGGCTTTCGCCTTATCAAAGGAGCTCTGGCGAAAAAACTGGCAGTAATCCCCGTACCGGGCGTCTCGGCGGCCATAACCGCGCTGTCGGTGAGCGGGCTGCCCACAGACACCTTTGTGTTCGCCGGGTTTCCCCCCAGAAAAAAGACCGGACGGAAAGAACGGTTGCGGGCGCTGGCGGCGGAACCGGCCACCCTGATCTTCTATGAATCCCCCCGGCGGATTATAGATTTTCTGACCGAACTCCGGGCGGTCATGGGGGACCGGCAGGGCGTCCTCTGCCGGGAAATGACCAAAGCCTACGAAGAGTTTCTCCGGGGCTCTCTGTCCGAAATTGCGGCGGTCCTGCAAAACAAAGAGACCGTAAAAGGTGAAATCACCCTGATTGTGGCCGGTGCCGATCCGGCCCGGGCCGTCCTGAACCGGGACGACATCCGGCAGGCGCTGGAAATCGGGCAGAACAGCCCCTCGGAACTGGCCCGGCAACTGTCCGCCCGTTCCGGTCTGCCCCGCCGCCAAATTTACCAGGAAATTCTCAAGTTGCAAAAAGAGTGACAAAACGCAGTGGATTCCATTGCTTATTGACCAAAGAAAAATTTTGTGATTTAACCCGGATAAAATCCAATAGAAGAAGAACCGATCGTTATGGATAATGACAGCCTGAAACAGATACTGCGGGACGTGGCCGGGGGAAAAATTTCCGTGGAAGCGGCGGCCGGCCGCCTGGAAACGCCTCCGGCCTGCGAAAACCTTGGATATGCTTGCCTTGACCATCATCGCGGCCGGCGCAAAGGCTTTCCCGAAGTCATCTTCGGCGCGGGCAAAAACGCCGAACAGATCTGCGGCATCATGGACCGCCTCGGCCGGCGGGAAAAGGTGGTTCTGGTCACGCGCATCTCTTCGGAGAATGCAACGGAGGTGTGCCGCCGCTTTCCCGCCGCGAACTATCATCCGGAAGCAAAAATGGTCGTCTGGTGTAAAGAAACGCCGAAAAATATCGGCCGGGGGACCATCGCCATTTTTTCTGCCGGAACTTCGGATATTCCGGTGGCCCGGGAAGCCTGTCTGACTGCCGAGGCGATGGGAAACCGGGTGGAAACGGTCTTTGACGTTGGTGTCGCCGGCATTCATCGCCTGTTTCAACATCTGGACCTGATTCAATCCGCCGCGGTTCTGATCGTGGTGGCCGGTATGGAGGGAGCTCTGCCTTCGGTGGTGGCCGGTCTGACCGGGAAGCCGGTTATCGCCGTACCGACCAGCGTCGGCTACGGGGCCAGTCTGGGCGGCCTGACCGCCCTGTTCGGCATGCTCAACAGTTGCAGTTCCAATGTAGCGGTGGTAAACATCGACAACGGCTTCGGCGCCGGTTATATGGCCGCCTGCATTAACCGCGCCTGAACCGCTGCTTTTTTTGCAGTTCCAGCAGCCCGTTGCGCCAAACCGACCCTAACACGCCAAGGAGGAAGCCATAAGCGGGTTCAACGAAAAGCTTTTTCAGGAAGCGCTGGCCAAACCGCGACTGCAACAGCCGCTGCCGTATCGACAAACATTCATTATCGCCCCGCCGGCAACTTTCGATGAATAAAGGGGCCAGAACAAAATCCCCGGTGAAACAACTGCACTTCAGAGAAACCTGGCGCCTGCTCTACCCGGTACGGGTCCTGCTGTTCGGGCTGATTATCGCCCAGGGCATCAGTATGGTGCTGGTCGGTTTCTCCAATTACCGGTTGCACTTGAAACTGCTGGCCATACAGGCGACCGGCTGCGGCCCCCTGCCGGGCGCGAATCTGGATCCCGCCCTGACCAGCTGGAAGGCCGCAGTTTGCGGGGGGCTTTTTTTCACCCTCAGCATTGGCGCCGGCATCGTTCTGCTTTCCCTGGCAGCGACCCTGCTGGTGGAAGCGCTGGGGGGCAGAACCCGGAAAACGTTGATTGGCCTGCTTCTCCTGGTGTGGTTGACGATACTCTTCTGGGCCAACGCCAACGGTCCGAACTACGCCCTGACCTCTTTTCTGGTTCTCCTTCCACCGCCGGTTATTTGGGTGTGCCTGTCCTGGTCACCCCGGCGGGCCGGCGAAAACGCCCTGTTCCGGCGCCGGGCCATCCATTTTCTGCTGATCGCCGCGCTGGTCACACTTTATCTGTCACGCCTGAATCTTGATATATTCGTCACTATCAAGGACAACCTGCTGCTGACGAACCGTCCGGGAATAAAAGCGGTCCACTTCTATTACCAGTATACGCTCTATGCAGCGGAAGCTTTCAAATCGCTGGCGCAAAAACAGGTAAAAACCTGCACGCTGATCCATTTCAAAGATCGTTCCCGGAAGCAGAAAACAGTAGAAAAGATGGCGACTTACGGGTATTTTCCCATTCCCCCCGAAGCCGGTGCGCCCCTGGATCTTTGCCTGCGGAAAAACGATTCCACCCTTACTTTTTTCCATAACGAGCAAACAATATTGCAGGTTGCGCTTTCGGCGTGGAATTCTCGGCCCGGCGACTTTCTCCAAAAATATTCCGACCGCCTCGACACGGCCCGCGCTTTCCGCAAAATCACCTTTTATCTGTTGCTGGGCGTGGCCCCCCTGGTTCTGTATCTGACCGCCTTCACCGGATTCGCAATTTTCCCGGGACTCTTGTTGAACCTGCGCCTATCCTCGCTGGTGGTACCGATGCTGTCCTGTCTGCTCTGGGTACCGGTACTCTTCGTTCTGGGCATCACTCCGGTTGACCTCATGAACCGCCCCGCGGCGGCCCGGGCTATTGTATCGGGCGACCGCGGGGAACAGCTGGCAGCTCTGCGGTATATTTTTCACAACCGGCTGGACATCCGGGGTTTTGAAGGATATTCCCAACTGACACAAACCAAAGACCTCGCTCTGCGTTACTGGCTGCTGAACAACTACGGCAACAGCGACCATCCGGAAACTGCCCGGCAGGTGGTAGCCGCCCTGGACGCCGAAGCCGCCTATCTGGTCTGCAGAGCCATTGCGGCCCTGGGCCGAAAAACGGAACCCCTGGGAACCGCCACGGTACAGCAGCTGCTGCTGAAGAAACTGACCAAATCACCCAACTGGTATGTCCAGTTGTCTGCCTATCAATCCTTACGAGAGACGGGATGGAAACCCCGACAATCAAACTGCCTCTACTGATCATCACCTGGATCGCGGTAATACTGATCGAAACAGGAGTTTACCGGGCCTGCAGCACCGGACTGATTGCGCTTTACCCGGCAATCTTTCTGGCCCGGGCACTGCAAATACTGATCCTGCTGTTACTCATCAGAATATTTTTTAAAAATCTGGGAGCTTTCGGCCTTTCCCGCCATACCTGGCGCAACGGCTTTACAGCCGGCCTGTACTGGTCCATGGTGTTCGGCGGTTTGGCCGCCCTGGTCGGGGCAGCGCTGGTGGCGGGCCGAATCAACCCCTTGACATTATTTGCGCTGGGTCCCCCCAACACCCGCCAGGACATTATCGGCCTCTACCTGACCGGCGCGATTATGGCACCGATAGCCGAAGAGCTTCTTTTCCGGGGCATTACCTATGGATTTTTCCGTCGCTGGGGTCTCGTAGCCGGAATCATTCTGAGCACCACGGTCTTTGCGCTGTTTCATTTTCAACCGCCCGCAATCCCGATAACACAAATCATCGGCGGAATGGTTTTCTGTCTGGCCTACGAGAAAGAACAGAGCCTGCTGGTCCCGATAATTATTCATATGCTGGGCAATGCGGCCCTGTTTACACTGGGAATACTCTGACCGGAACGCACAAGCGGGAGCTGTCCCGGCCTCGCTTGCACCTGATCAAGCCGGTTCATGGAAACGATTCTGATTTTTCTCCGGGCGGGCGGGCTTGTTTAACAGCAACCGGTCGGCCATCCGGGAAAACGGCAAAGTCTGCAGAAAAACGGTGCCGGTCCCGCTCAAAGTCGCCAGAAATATGCCTCTGCCCCGGGACAGAAGCGACTGCAGGCCCCGGGTCCGGTCAATACGGTAATGAATTCCGGGGGTAAAAGCAAGGATGCAACCGGTATCCACCAGAAGAACCTCGTTTTGCAGTTCCTTTTTTACCATTGTTCCCCCCGCCTGAATAAAGGCCGCGCCTTCCCCCTGCAACCGTTGCAGCACAAAACCGTGCCCGCCGAAAAAACCGGAGCCGATGCGCCGGGCAAAAGCAAAACGAATGTCTACCGGGTCCGTAGCGCACAGAAAAACATCCCGCTGACACAAAATCTCCTTTTGCAGAAGAGACAAATCCAGAACAATGATTTTACCGGGATAAGGAGCGGAAAACCCCATACACCGCCGTCCGTCAGCAATATTGGTAAACCGGGTTAAAAACAGAGATTCCCCGGTTAACAGACTCCTGCCGGTCCCGGCCAGCCGGCCCAGAAATCCGTTACCCAAAACCGGGCCGGTACCGGTTACCGCTTCAAACCGAATGGCATCATTCATGTAGTTCAGAACGCCGGCCTGGCCGACGAGGGACTCCCCCGGTTCAAGCGTTATCTCCAAAGACTGCATCTCCTCGCCGACAACCGCGTAGTTTCCCTTCTGACACTGCATAATGTCTCCTTATCTTCTTCCCTGCCGGAGTTATGCCCCGGCCGAAACCCCTTCGAGTTGGTTTGCGATGCATTTTATAGCACAAGAACCGGCGTCTTCGCCAGTTTTTTGCGTTTTTACAGAGACAGCAAACGTTTCGCCAGCAAAAGGGCCTGCTCCCGTTCCATGATCTCACCTTCGTCCTGCTTTTCCCGGACTTGCCGCAAAATTTCTCCCAGCTTCGGTCCGGGGACGAGGCCCAGAGCGATCAAATCGGTGCCGGTAATCAGATCCGGCTGCCAGAAAATTTTTTTCCAGCGGGTAACATAGGTAGTGGCGGCCTGCCGTGTCCAGTCGTAAAACCGTTGTTTGACCGACGGCTTCAGCTTTTGACCGGATTTGCCGTGAACGTCGGCCAGGGCAAGCAGAAGCATCAACAGGGCGTCATCGCCCACCTGCCGGAACCACCGGATAACCGTTTTTTCCTTTACTTCGGGCAGATAAATCTCCACCGGCCGCATGTGATGCCGGATCAAATCCGCCAGCAGACGCCGGTTTGTACCGGACAATTTCAACCGCCGGGCCACTGCTTCCGCCATCTCGGCCCCTCTTCCGGCGTGCCCGTGAAAGACCACCCGGTTTTTTTCCGCGGAAAATTTTCTGATACCCGGTTTGCCCATATCATGCAACAAGGCCGCCAGCTTGACCAGCGGCAGGACATCCGCCTCTGCCAGCCGGGCGGCGATCTCGTCATGAACCGGCGCAAAGTATCGTTCCAGGTCCTGCACAATCAATTCACAGTAAAAAATCACCTCCTGAGTATGGCCCCAGACATCCCGGTGATGATAGTCGTTCTGCCAACAGCCCTTCATGGCGATAATTTCCGGAAAGACCACCGTCAGCGCCCCCAGGTCGTCCAGAACCTTCAAAAAACCGCCGGCCGCCGGACAATACAGCAGCCGGAACAGTTCCGCCGTTATCCGTTCTCCGGCAATTTTCGCCAGACCTGCGGATGCTGCGGCCATATGCCGGCGGGTCTTCGTTTCCAGTGAAAAATCCAGCTCAGCGCTGAACCTTACCCCCCGCAGAATCCGCAAGGGATCATCCCAAAAGGCCTGCAGCGCACATTCCCGCAGCAAGCGGTTTTTCAAATCCGCCCCGCCGGAAAAGGGATCCAGACAGTCTCCGATTTCTCCACCCGGAAGAACGGGAGCGGCCATGGCATTGATGGTGAAATCCCGGCGGGCGAGGTCCATCTCAATGGTATTTCCGTTCATCTGTACCACGTCGATAAACTGCCGGGGGTCGTCCTTCCGTACCAGCCGGAAACAGGCCGCCCCGGGCTTTTTTTCAAACGGTACCACCGCCGTTTCCACCGGCTGAACTGCGGCCAGGCGGCAGGCAAACTGCGGCGCCTCCCGGCACACCAGGTCGATATCCTGTGGATGACGGCCGAGAAAAAAATCCCGCACCGCGCCACCCACTGCAAACACTTGCGGTATGTCCTTCCCCAGCGGGTGCAGCCACCGCCGCAATATTGCATCCATGGATCGCCGGGCTGTGTTTTGATCTTGCACCTTTTTCATAAACCGGGTAATATATGTTATATAACAAAATTTTCGACTGACACCTTGTAAGTAGAAAATACTATGCCACGGCTGTCAATAAGGAAAGGGTTTCGATGCTGACCATGCCCAAGGAAAAGGCCAAAGACGCCGGGCTGGCGCTGGCGTTGATCTTTTTGCTGGCCGCCCTGAAATTTGGCCATATGCAACTGGTGGGCGCCGCCGCCGGAATACTGCTGCTTTGTATGATTGTACCGCGGCTGTTTACCCCCTTCGGTTGGTTGTGGTACGGTCTGGCCCATCTTCTGGGGCCGATCATGTCAAAAATTCTTTTAACCCTGATTTATCTTATCGTAGTCGTACCGGTCGGTTGGATCCGCCGGATCACCGGCGTCGATCCCATGGCCAGAAAACAATGGCGGCAGAAACGCGAATCGGTATTTATCGACCGGGGCAACACTTTCTGCCGGACGGACCTGGACCATCCGTATTAACCCGGACAAAACTCGCCGGGGATAGCCGGAAAGGGCGCTTATGGAATTTTTACGCGATCTCTGGGGGTTTCTGAAAACCCGCAAAAAATACTGGTTACTGCCCATTATCCTGGTGCTGCTGTTTTTCGGGGTGCTTATTGTTATGACCAGCGGAACGGCCGTGGCTCCCTTCGTTTATACGCTGTTTTAAAATCGTTTCCGGAAACTTCATGAACGGATACATTCTCGGCATTTCCGCCTATTATCACGACAGCGCCGCCGTCCTGCTGGCAGACGGTGAAATCCTGGCCGCCGCCCAGGAGGAGCGATTTTCACGTCAGAAACACGACGCCTCCTTCCCCCGACAGGCCGTGCGCTATGTTCTCCAGGAAAGCGGGCTGGAGATATCCGATCTGGATGCCGTCTGCTTTTATGACAAGCCCTATCTCAAATTCGAGCGACTGCTGGAAACTTACCACGCCTTTGCTCCCCGCGGACTGATCAGTTTTCTGGCCGGCGTACCGGTGTGGATCAAAGAAAAACTGTTTATGAAACGGCAGCTGTGGCAGGAGTTGGAAGGCGTTGCCGGGAAACAAGTTCATCCCCGGCCGCCGTTGCTTTTCCCGGAACATCATTTGTCCCACGCTGCCAGCGCCTTCTATGCTTCGCCGTTCGATACCGCCGCCATTCTGACCATAGACGGCGTAGGGGAATGGGCCACCACGACCATTGGCAGCGGCCGCAAGGGGCAGGTAACCATTCTGAAAGAACTGCGTTTCCCCCATTCCATCGGGCTGCTGTATTCAGCCTTTACCTATTACTGCGGTTTTCGGGTAAACAGCGGCGAATACAAACTGATGGGGCTGGCGCCTTACGGAAACGTCAACGGAGAGACGGTTCAAAGCTATAAACAACACATCCTGGAACACTTGATTGATCTTCGTCCGGACGGTTCCCTGTTGCTGAACCTGGACTATTTCGATTACGCCACCGGCCTGCGCATGTGCAACGACAAAAAATGGAAAAAGTTGTTCGGTTTTCCCCGGCGCCTGCCGGAAAGCGAACTGACCCGGGAGTATATGGACTTGGCGCTGGCCATTCAACAGATAACCGAAACGATTGTTCTGCGGCTGGCAAATACGGCCAGAAAAACAACCGGCTCTACCAACCTGGTACTGGCAGGCGGGGTCGCTTTAAACTGCGTCGCCAACGGCAAGCTGCTGACCAGCGGCATATTTGACAACATCTGGCTCCAGCCGGCGGCCGGTGATGCCGGCGGCGCCCTCGGAGCGGCCTATGCCGCCTATCACATCTGGGGCGGTCATCCCCATCATCCCAATCCGGACGGCAGTGATAAAATGGCCGGGGCCTATCTCGGGCCGGCTTTTAATGACAGCGAAGTACTGCGAATGACCCGCCGCTATCGCGCCGTCTGCGAACCCCACGACCGGCTGGAAGACCTTTGCCGGGACACGGCTCGCCTTCTGGCGGCGGGCAATATCGTGGGCTGGTTTCAGGGACGCCTGGAGTGGGGACCGCGGGCGCTGGGCAACCGCAGCATCCTTGGAGATCCGCGTCAACCCGATATGCAGAAAAAACTGAATCTGAAGATTAAATACCGCGAAGGATTTCGCCCTTTTGCTCCCTCCGTCCTGGCGGAAGACACCCGCGAATACTTTGATCTGCCGACGGATTCTCCTTACATGCTGCTGGTCGCACCGGTAACGGAGTCCAGGCGCAACCCCCTGCCCGCCGGATATGAAAACATGGAACTTTATGAACGTCTCTATTATCCGCGGTCCGATATCCCGGCCGTTACCCATGTCGATTATTCCGCCCGTATCCAGACGGTTCATAAGTCCACCAACTATCGATACTGGCGACTGTTGCAGGCGTTTAAGGAAGAAACCGGTTTGGGGCTGCTGGTTAATACCAGCTTTAACGTCCGGGGCGAACCCATCGTCTGCACCCCACAGGACGCCTATCGCTGTTTCATGCGGACGGAAATGGACTACCTGGTGATCAATAATTTCCTTTTCGCCAAAACCCACCAGCCGCCCTTCAAGGAAAGCGAAGACTGGCAGCAGGTCTACCAGCTGGACTGAAAGGGCGGGCTTGAGCGGAGCGATCTATACCACCCGCGCGGAAATCCGCGCCCTCTTCCAAGAACTGGGCGTCACCTACCTTTCCCGCACACGAATCGACTGGGAACCCCTGCTGACCATGTCCGTAACGGAAAGTCCGTATTACCGGGCCCATCAAAAAATATTCGATACTTTGGCGCAACGATATGGGCGGGATATTGCAACCGGAACCCTGGCACCGCTTTATATCAAAAAAATCGACGAAACCATTGGTTTCGGGGTATTTGCCGCCGAACCCCTGAAAAAAGACGATTTCATCGGGGAGTACGCCGGAGTGATCCAGATATCCGGAAAATACACCCACTGCTACCAGGCCGAAACCGGCTACGAGTCCGATTACAGCTGGTACTACGTAGATGAGCTCGAACACTGTCCGCCTCTGGAAATCAACGCCCGGCGGGAAGGCAACGAGATGCGCCTGATCAATCACAGCACCCGGCCCAATCTGGCGGTGGAACACACCCTGTATGAAGGCCAGTGGGTGCTCTTCTTTATTGCCGCCAGGGATATTGACAAAGACGAACAGCTCTTAATCCATTATGGCGAAGCCTACTGGCAAGAAGACTACCGGATGTCGGAACCCCTCACATCCCGATAATCCTACATGAAGGCCGGCAAAAACAGCGCCAGGTCCGGGAATACCATAATCAAGATCACCGCGACGATAATGGCCGCCAGATAGGGCAAAGCCCCTTTAAAAATCACATCCAGTGGTATATCCGGGATCACACT
Source organism: uncultured Desulfobacterales bacterium (assembly GCA_964632805.1). Lineage (GTDB taxonomy): Bacteria > Desulfobacterota > Desulfobacteria > Desulfobacterales > Desulfosudaceae > CAZWCS01. The sequence goes on along the minus strand of CAZWCS010000065.1, from coordinate 11,095 downwards.
CTGTACCACATAGACATTAATTCCTACCGGCGGTGTGATGACACCGATCTGGGTTACCAGAACGATGACCACTCCGAACCAGAGCGGATTATACCCCAGGGCGGTGACGACCGGATAGAAAATCGGAATGGTCAGCATGATCAGGGCCAGCGCGTCGATGAAACAGCCGCCGATCATATAAACCAGAATAATCAAGGCCATAATGGCATAGGGGGGAAGACTCAAGCCACCCACCCAGTGGGCAATGGTAAACGGAATTTGCGTGACAGCCAAAAAATGGCCGAAAATGGTAGCCCCGGTCACAATAACCATGATCATACAGGAAATTCGGGTGGTTTCAAAAAGGGCCTGCAAAAACTGCCGGAAATCCAGATTGCGACGGATACAGGCAATCACCAGGGCACCGAATGCCCCGATGCCGCCAGCCTCGGTGGGCGTGAAAATGCCGGCGAACAATCCCCCCATCACCAGAATAAAGAGCAGAATCGTCTCCGCCACCCCGGACAGAGAAGCCAGCCTTTCCGCCCAGGGGGCCTTTTCCCCGCGGGGCGCAATGTCCGGGTTCAGTTTGGCCCAGCCCATCACCACCAGCATAAACAGCAGAGTCAACAGGAGGCCGGGTATGATGCCGGCGATAAAGAGTTCTCCGATGGACTGCTCCGTCATAATCCCGTAAACAATGAAGATAACACTGGGGGGCACCAGGATACCCAGACTGCCGCCGGCGGCTACAGCGCCGGCCCCCAGAATATCCCCGTACCGGTATTTGCGCATCTCCGGAATGGTAATCGAGGCCATGGTAGCTGCCGTGGCATTGGTGGAGCCACAAATTGCCGAAAATCCGGCGCAGGCACCGATGGTAGCCACCCCCATCCCCCCGGGCAGGTGCCCCATAAAGCGATAAACCGCGTGATAAAGCCGCGTACTGATCCCGGCATGAAAGGCAATCTGCCCCATCAGGATGAAAAGGGGAATGACCGTGAGATTATAGGCACCGAAAATGTCAAAAATATCCTTGACCGCCATGTTACAGGCGGCATCAAAGGAAACGATGCCACCAAACCCGATAATTCCCACCAGGGCCATGGCAAAACCGACCGGCATCCGCAGAAAAATCAGCAGCAGCAGTGCAAAAAAACCTATGATGCCGGTGGTTGCGGGGGACATTCAGCGATCTTCCTCTCTCCGTGGACCGCTGTCGCCGACGGCTCCCCCGGAACTCGCAAACAACTGCACCATCAGCACGACGCTCAGCGCAGCGCAGCCGGTAGCTACCCCGTAAATAAAGGGGTAAACCGGAATCTGCAGGGTCATGGAGACCTCACCGGCACTCCGGCTGTCGGCCGCATACCGGACCAGATACCAGGTGATCACCAGAAACATACCGGCTGCAGCCGCCAGATTCAACCGGTCGATAATAAAGGAGAGGCGCTTCGGCAGCCGCTTCATAAAAACATCCACGGCAATATGACCGCTGTTCAGCGAGGTCGTGGCCAGTGCCAGGGAAATGGTCAAGGCGCCGAGATATCCCACCATTTCATAAGTACCGGATATGGGACAGCGGAAAAACCGCAAAATCACATCCAGGGTGGTCAGAAGCATCATGGCCAGAACGGCCGCCGCCGCCAGATAGTTCAGAGCGTTGGCCACCCGCGTCATATGGTTTTCCGCCCGTTTGATCATCTTCAAGCCTCTCCTTGCCTCCGTGTTGAGACAGAAGCCGGCCGGGGATTACTGCTTTTTATAGTGCTGGATCCCTTGCCGGAGGATCTCTACATATGTTTCGCCGGATAACCCCCTTTCAGCGGCATCCGCGATATAATGTTCAATCACCGGCCGGGCCTGCCGTTTCCAGAGATCACTTTGCTCGTCCGAAAGCGGAATAATGGTATTGCCCTTACCCAGGGTATATTCCCGGCCCTCTTGATCGGCTTCATCCCAGGTGCGGCCGTGCACATCAATCCATTCTTTACTTACAGCGGTAAAAATTTCTTGTACCGCCGCCGGCAAACTTTGCCACTTATCCCGGTTCATCACCACAAACATGGTGGTGGTATAGCCCACGGAAAAACACTCAGTGGTGGCCTCCACCACTTCCGCCTGCCGCCAGCCTTTCAGCACTTCCATGGGCCCGAAGGTGCCTTCCACCACGCCCTTTTTCAGGGATTCATAGGTTGCTCCCTGCGACATGGCCACCGGCACTCCGCCCAACGCCTCCACCACCTTGGCGCTCAAACCGGTGGAACGGATTTTCATGTTTTTCAAATCCTGTAAAGAGGCCACAGGTTTCTTCGTATGCAGCAGGCCGGGCCCGTGGGCATGCAAATAAAGTACCTTGACCCCAGCCAGTTCCTCCGGTGCAATTTCCTCGTAAAAATTATTCACCACCCGCGTGGCCGTCAAACCGTCCGGGTAACCCAGCGGCAGGTCGGCGGCTTCCATCACCGGGAAGCGGCCCCGGGTATAGGCAAAACAGGACATCCCGATATCGGCAATCCCTTTGACGACGCCGTCAAAAGTCTGTTTGGCGGAAGTCAGGGTGCCTCCGGGAAAAACGGTTATGGATACGGCCCCGCCGGTATCTTCTTCAATGGTCTGGGCCCAGTCTACCCCTGCCTGACATTGCGCATGAGAGGACGGAAAAAATATACTGTAATTCAAACCAATAGTTTCCGCGTGCAGCGGGCTTGCGGAAAACCCCATTACCAAGGCGATACAAATAAACAGCCACCTGCACCCGCTTTTTCGCTTCATGTTTCTCCTCCCTGTTCCTGGTTATTTTTCCGATAACAAAAACATCACCACTTTCTGAACATCACCAAAATCCTTACTAAATCCAGATTGCCGTTTTCCTGTCAAGAGTTTTTTGTTCCGGCTGTCGTTTCAACCAGTCGAGGCGCCGATTTCCACCTCGAATCATGCGATCTAAAAAATTTATTGACAGAGCTGGTATCTGTTTTGATATGATGAACAATATTAATTCACTAACCGGCATTATCAAACAACAATCACTATCAATCCCAAAAAAGGAGACACTATGGGTACCATTCGACACAAGCAACCGATAATCGGTGCTATCGGCCTGATACTGAGCATTCTGCTGGCAACCGGCATGTTGTTCTGTCTGGCAGGATGTGGTCAGGATAAAGACAGCGCCACCTCCGGCCAGGGACAAACTGCGGTTTCTCCCGGTGACACGGGAATGGAAGAAGCGGGACCTTCGCCGATGAGCGCGGGGCCACCGGCGGCCAATACCGACCAGCAACAACTGCAGCAGAAGGTGACCCGCTTTAACCAATTAAAACAGGATTTAAAAACCATTCAGGACGCAGCCATCGAAAAAAATCCTGATCTGAAAAAACAGCAGGAAGCTTTGCAACTGCTTGTCCAGGAAACCTTACAGGAAAACCTGGAAACAGCCGGGCTGGACCTGGAAAATATCAAACAAATGCAACAGGATCTGCAGCAAGAAGATATGCCCCAGAACGAGAAAGAACAACTGGCGGCGGAATTCAGGCAAAAAGTCCAAGCCTATTCCCGGGTTCAGCGGGAAACCATGACGGATGAAAACATTACGGAAAAAACCAACGCCTTTCGCGACGGTTTGGAAAAAGCCATGAAAAAAGAGAATCCGCAAAGCGGGGAGATGATGGAAGAGCTGAAGGCCTTGCTCACCGAATTACAGCAGATACAAATGCAGCAAAATCAGCAGACCAGCCCGCAAGCTCCGGCAACCTCTGCGCAGTAATAATTCTTACGGGTCTTTTCTGCCGTTGCGAAGCCTGATAACCGGACCGGGCGCCCGGCCACCACTCCTCGGCGCCCGGTTTTATAATTATGCATGTCTCTTATACCCAGCCAACCTACTATATCGACGCTGATCACCCGGCAGTCATAAATTTTGCCCAGGCGACCGTCGAAAACCGTTCCGGTCCGGAAGACCGGGCTGTTGCCTTGTTTTATGCCGTTCGGGACGGATGCCGCTACAACCCTTACGCCCTTTCCCTGGATAAAAAATCTTTCCAGGCCAGTTACACGCTGGCAGCGGCGCAAGGATTTTGTGTCCCCAAAGCGATTCTGCTGACTGCCGCCGCCCGGGCGGTCGGCATCCCCGCACGGCTGGGCTTTGGCAACGTTAAAAATCATCTGGCCACCAGACGATTACGGCAAATGATGGGGACGGACCTGTTCGTCTTCCACGGTTACGCGGAACTTTATTTACATGATCGGTGGATCAAAGCCACCCCGGCCTTTAATCTGAGCCTGTGCAAAAAATTTGCCATCCATCCCCTGGATTTTGACGGCCGGTCGGATGCGCTCTTCCACCCCTATGACCAGCACGGGCAACGCCACATGGAATATATCCATAACTATGGCGCTTTTGCCGACTTCCCCCTGGAGTTAATGCTGTCCGAATGGAAAAAGTATTACCCCGCCTGGTTCAACCTTGTGAACGAATCCGGCCTGTCCGTTAACGGCGATCTGGAAAAAGAACGGGAAGAAGACCTGGCCGGAAAATAGACGGCGGCATCTTCTTTCGATGGCCTCGTCTCGCTGTTTATTCTTCCGGCTGATGCCCTGCCCGTAAAAGATCCAGCACCGTCTTTACCGGATTAAAAGTAAAAGGAGACAGTTCCACAAAAACGGTATTCCAGAAGGCCATGCCCCCGTTCCAGAGACCGGGATGTTCCAGAGCTTTCAGAGGACGCCCGTTCCGGGATTTTTCCGTAATAATCCCCGCTTCCGGATCCGCGAAATCCGGGAGAAAAAACCTTCTGCCCTGAAAATCCTTGACTCCGCAGGCGATAATTACGGGATTAAAATGGGTCGAAGACGCCCAGATCCGCTTCTGTTCCGGGTCGTTCCTATCCACCTGGGCGGCCTCAATAATCTGCACCGAGGTGCCCCCATCGGGATCCTGCACATAAAACGGACCGCCGCCGGGCTCTCCAGCGTGCTTTACCACACCGCATACCCGCAGCGGACGATTCAGGGTGGAAAACAGGAAATTCCGCTTCACCTCTTTGCTGCCGCCGGCAATCTCTTCCGGAACAGAGCGGTTGAGCCGGCCGGCGACAAAATCCAGCGCTTCCCGCATCTGCACATCCTCGATGGTGCCGGCAGACAATCCTTGCAAATAAGCATAAATCGTATTCTGCAATTCCACCAGCAATCCGCCCAGGGCCTGAATCTCCGCCATGGTCGCCAAACGCAGGGATCTTTTGGCGATATTATCAACATTTTTAATAAAAACAATGTCGCCGTCCAGATCATTGAGATTCTCCAGCAACGCCCCATGGCCGCCGGGCCGGAAAACCAGCTGGCCGTTTTCATCCCGGAAGGGCCGGTTGGCCTCATCCACGGCAATGGTATCGGTGAATGGTTTCTGTTCGGAAAACGAAATCACAAACCGGGTCGTTCTTTCCGGCACTTGAGAACGCGCGCAGGCTTGTTCCAGATGTTCTCGCACGGCGGTATGATGTTCCGCAGAAACCGTGAAGTGCAGCCGGCATTCTCCGTTCCGGTCCCGGAAGCATTCCCCCGCTTCGGCCAGATGTTCTTCCAGGCTGGTCCGGGAAAGAGATTCTGCGGCCGCCGGGTCCGAGTAGCAATGAAAAGGAATGAGTCCCTTGGGTAGAGCGGCATAACCCAATCCCCTGTTCGTAAGCAGATAATCAAGAACCGGACGGATCTCGCCCCGCTCCAGCAGGGTTTCGCAATGCAGATTTGCCTTCTCCAGGACGCGGGCAAGATTCTCATAAAACGGAAACGCCTTGAGGTGATCCAGAAAGCGCAACATTTGTCCGGCCTCTTTCCCGCCTTTCTCTTCCTGCGCGGCAAGGGCTTCCCGATCCAGCGGCTCCCTGCTGTGCAGATAAAACAACAAAAATTGAAACATACGGGTGGCCGCACCCGAAGCGGGAATAAATTTGGTGAGGCGCCCCTTGTCCACCGCCTGCTGAAAAAAATCGGCCAAACGGGTTCTTTCCTTTGAAGATAAAACAGCGATACCCTTATCCACCCTGCACGGCGCCAGCAGTCGGGGCTGACGAACACCGCTGACGAATCGGGACAACTGGCCTTTCACGATCTCAGCGGTGAGCCCATGATTTTTTAACCGACGAATATCGCTTTCAGTAAAGGGCTGATGTGCCATGAATTTCCTCCTTCAATGACCGTTTTCACTGGTTTGTATATCCTACCACTGACCAGGCAGGCGGGACAACCCTCTTTGCCGAAGAAGAGGGACCGGACAAACCTCTCAATATATAAAAAACAGAAACGCTCGCTTTGGGGTAAAAAAAAGGCAGGAGCTTGCGCTCCTGCCTTTTTTCCGTGTTCTGTATGAAGTTAATGGACTTTAACTTTTTTGGAGTTCCTTTCCCCGGCCTTGGGAACCGTTACCGTCAAAACGCCATCCTTATAGCCGGCATCCGCTTTGTCCACGGCGACATCATCGGGCAGCCGGAAGCTGCGACTGAAGGAACCATAACGCATTTCTGTAAAATGGTAGTTTTCCTTTTTCTCTTCTCTGGTTTCCTTCTTCTTTTCACCCGTAATGGTTAAAACCCCGTCGGACATAGTAAGGTCGATATCCTCCTTTTTCAGACCCGGCAGTTCTGCCTTGACAAAGTACTCCTTTTCCGTTTCCGAAACATCAATAGCGGGTATCCATTTTTCTTCATTCTCCCAGAGTCCGGGCATATGGAAATCGTCAAAAAAACGCGAAAAAAAGTCCGCCTCCCGGCTTTTGAAGGGAGTTAAAAAATCGTTTCTTGGCAATGCTGGCATTAAGGTATTCATCTTTTTCCCTCCTTACCTTTTCTATATATTCAAAATATTTTTTCCTGCAAACCTTACTTCTTTCCGTCTTTTAAAAAAAAGATAATCACTTCTTTCATCTCGTCAATAGCAAAAAAATTTTCTTTCCGGATTTTTCATAACCGACGGGAAACGTCGATTCACTTCCTTTTCGGAAACGCATCCCGGATTATCGCTGGAAAATTGCAGCGGACTATAATAGAGTAAACGTTCACTGCATCCGGAAATCGTTGTTTGCGAAAGGAGACAGTTTATGCGTATTGCCCTGACCATTGCCGGCTCGGATTCTTCCGGCGGCGCCGGTATCCAGGCGGACCTGAAAACCTTTCAGGCTCACGGCCTTTTCGGTATGAGCGCCATCACCGCCGTCACCGTTCAGAATACCCAAAAAGTTTATGATATTCAGGAAATCAAGGCTTCTGTGGTGTACGGACAAATCGTGAGAATCTTTGAAGACACCGCGGTGGATATAATCAAAATCGGCATGGTCTCCAGTGCCGAACTGATCGAGACCATTGCCCGGGCGCTGTCCGAGGTGGCCCGTCCCCCCATTGTCCTGGACCCGGTCATGATATCCAAAAGCGGTTATACCCTGCTGCAACCGGACGCCCGCCAGTCTCTGGTCACCCATCTCTTCCCGCTGGCGGAGGTGGTCACGCCCAATCGTCACGAAGCCCAGTTGCTGTCGGGAATCACTATCAACAACCGGGATGACATGCAGCAGGCAGCCGTTCGCCTGTGCGCGCTGGGAGCGAAAAAGACGGTCATCAAAGGCGGACACCTGCCCGGAGACATTGCTCTGGACCTGGCCTGGGACGGCAGTACCGGGCGGGATTTATCCGCCCCCAAAATTGCCACTACTCGCACCCACGGTACCGGCTGCACCTTTTCCTCGGCCCTGGCGGCCAATCTCGCCCTAGGGAAAGATTTTTTCACCGCCGCCGCCGGCGCCAAAAAATACATCACCGAAGCCATCCGCAGCGCTCCGGCCATTGGACACGGCAGCGGTCCCCTGAATCACCTGGTAAAGCCCTCCTGAACCAGACCGGCTGGCAATGTATACAGTCTCAAATAAAACTACTCTTTTAATCCGATAACCGCCGCGAACCTTCCGGTGCGGCCGTCCCGGCGGTAGGAATAAAAAAGTTCCGGATGACACCGGGTGCACAGTCCGGCCGTTTCGATGTTGGCCGGCGGAATGCCGGCACCGATCAACTGCTGCCGGCTGATCTCCCAGAAATCAAAGTGGTCTTGGTCATCCTTGTACAGCCAGAAAGACCGGGGAAGCTCCTGCCGGTAATTGACAAATTCCGCGCAGCAGGGTCCCAGGGAGGGACTGATACCGGCAAACACCCCTGCCGGATCAACCTGAAACGTTTCCTCCATTACCCGCACGGTCTCTCCGATGATATTGGCCGCACTCCCCCGCCAGCCGGAATGAATATCGGCGGCCACCCGTTGTACCGGATCATACAGCAGAACCGCCTGGCAGTCCGCCAGTTTAATACCCAGCAAAATATCCGTGCGGTCCGTCACCAGGGCATCACCGGTCGGTTTTCCTTCTCCCTTCGCCTCCGGCAGAGCATCCCCTTTTTTCAATACCACCACTCCGGTTTGATGGACCTGCTTCACAAACACCAGGGGTTTTCCCCCGAACCAGGCCGCAGTTTTTTCACGGTTGTTTTTTACCGCCAATGGATCGTCCCCCCCGGAAGCACCCACATTCAGAGAAGCAAAAGGCGCCAGGCTGTGTCCGCCCTGCCGGCTGCAAAACCCGTGCTGCAATCCCGCACAGGCTGACAGCTTCTTCAATTGAAAAACCGTCAGCTCGTCACAACCGCTTTTTTTTAAAGATGCCCTATCATTACCGGACATTACGATCCCCATCCCACCCAGGTGGTAATCTCCTCCACCGGCGCCCGCTCACTTTTAACGCGATTGGCGGGAAAATCCGGATCGGGATAACCAACGGCAACGGCAATAGCGACCTTTTTCGTTTCCGGTACCTGCGCATATTCCCGAACCAGTTGCGGATACTGAACCCCCTGGGCGCCAATACAGGTCCCCAGGCCATACTCCACCGCCGCCAGGCAAAGGGACTGCATCACCGCCCCGATATCCATCAACGGACCGGGGTCGGCAAAGCAATTATCGTAGCACAGAAAAATCACCGCCGGCGCGTCAAAATACCGGAAGCCCCGTTCCATCCAGGCCATTCGCGCGGCGGGATCATCCCGGGGAATTTCCATTAGAGAAAACAATTGCTTTCCCAGGGTCACCTGACGCTTTCGGAACACACTGTCGGAGGGCCAGCCCGGAATCATTACTTCCGGGGCCGGAGGCGTGCCGGACCGCAAGTGATCTATCATATCCGCTTTCAATCGATCCAGCGGCTTTCCGGCCACCACAAAAAACGCCCAGGGCTGGGTATTCATTCCTGACGGTGCCCGGCCGGCCAGACGCAACACTTTTTCCAGAATTTCTTTGGAAACCGGTTCGGATGTAAATTTCCGCACACTGATCCGCTGATAAAACGCTTCTTGCAGTTCCATACCATCTTCCTCCGGCCTGTTTCAGTTGGATAGGATATCGGCTTCTGTGATACCACTTCCGTGCCTATCGTGATCGCGTTACCCCCTTCTGCGGGCATCGATCCCGCAGCGGACATTGACTGCAAAACGGCGAGACCGGCCCGCAAAGGGTCTGCCCGAAGGCCACCAGCAATTCATTGTACTTTTTCCAATGCCGCCGGGGAAGTTTTTTTTTCAGGGCCGCTTCGGTCTCTTCAGCGGTGGTGGTGGCCACCATCCCGGTGCGGTTACTGATGCGGTGAACATGGGTATCCACACAGATGGTATCCTGATCAAAGGCTTCGATCAGAACCAGATTGGCGGTTTTCCGCCCCACCCCCGGCAGCGCCAAAAGCGCTTCCAGATTGTCCGGCACCTGTCCGTCATAATCGTCGAGCAAAATTTTGCTCAACTGCCGCAGCTGCCGGGCCTTGGTGGGATAAAAACCCACCGGGTAAATCAACCGGGCAATCTGTTTTTCCGACAGGGCCCGCATCTTTTTCGGGGTAGCAGCTCTGGCCAGCAGTTTCCGGGCGGCTGTCGCGGTCACCGCGTCCTTGGTCCGCAGGGACAGCACCGTGGTAACCAGAATTTCAAAAGGCGCGCCGCCCCGGTTGGCAATGAGCGTGACTACCGGGGCCCGGCTGCTCCGGCGCAGCTTTTTCAGCGCCGCAATAAAAACGTCCGGTTCCAGTTTCTGCTTGTTATTCATACCGTTTCCCCATTGAGCGCACCGATATCCGCCGAGTCTACCCCATGCATGGATAAAAATCCAAAATTTTCTGGCTGCAACTGCTCCAGAGGCCGGCTATAGATTGAATATACTGAAAAAACGCGAAAAAATTATAAAAAGTTTACGGATAAGACTTGACAGAAAAACACACCCGGCCTAAAATGAATGAGCATTCATTCATAATGGTTGCAGATTAACCCCTAACGAGGAGAAAGACTTATGGCACAGGGAACGCTCAGCAATCGCAGAGATATCGACTTTGTCCTGCACGAAATGTTCAACGCGGAAGAACTGTCACAATATGACAGGTTTGCGGATTTCAACAAAAAAACCATTGATCTGGTCATTTCCGAGGCCCGCAATCTGGCCATCAAGGAAATTCTGCCCACCAACGAAGATGCCGACAAAATCGGCTGTAAATTTGAAAACGGTCAGATAACCATCCCGGAATCCTTTCGCCGGGCCTTTGAACTCTACCGGGAAGGCGAATGGATCGCCCCGTCCGAAGATCCGGAATACGGCGGTCAGGGTATGCCAAGCCTGCTGAATATTGCCTGCTCCGAATATTTCTGCGGGGCCAACATGGCTTTTCTGATGTTTCCGGGTCTGGCCCACGGCGCGGCCAAAATGATTGAAACCCTGGGTACGGAAGAACAGAAGAAAACCTTTGTGAAAAATATGTATACCGGCAAATGGGGCGGCACCATGCTGCTGACCGAGCCCGAAGCCGGTTCCGATGTCGGGGCCCTGACCACCACCGCCAAAAAGAATGCCGACGGCACCTACTCCATTTCCGGCAATAAAATTTTCATCTCTTCGGCCGAACATGACCTGACGGAAAACATCATCCATCCGGTTCTGGCCCGGATCGAAGGCGCTCCCGCCGGAACCAAGGGGATATCTCTGTTTATCGTGCCCAAGTACCGGGTCAATGAAGACGGCAGCCTGGGAGAATTCAACGACGTGGTCT
>CAZWCS010000064.1:0-23473 GCA_964632805.1 uncultured Desulfobacterales bacterium | reverse complement strand
GCACGATTAGAGTATACACTATTTATCCGCCGCGAAGCGGCTTCGTTCAACCAGGCTGCGCGCAATGTTTCACAAGTATGCATATACTGCGGCCAACGGGAGTGAAATCGCGCCCGAATATTTGAAGCAGACTTAGCAATCGGCCAAAGAGAGAGGTCTTGCCGCGCCGACTTGTCCGACACCGAACCGGCGAGGAGGGCAAGGGGGGAATTCATCTTTATCTGCATGAAAAGATCGACAACAACTCTCTGCCGGATCGTCTGCACAACTATGGCAAACCGTATGATACAGATCCGCGGCTGTTAATTCTATCCGGAAGGGATTTCCGGGGCTGCACTCGCGGCCAAAGTTCGGCGTGTGCTGGATAAGCAGAATTATTCGTCGACAATCAGGTTTTTCAATTCATCGGCATCATCTGTTTTGACCGGAAAATGGGTCGACAGTAATTGTCCGATCTCCCCAACAGCTTCGCAGATGGCGTCGGCCTGCTGATTCGCCTTTATTCCGGCAACAACTTTTTTGACCATCTCATCCCACTGCCCCGGCGGCACCTTTTCGTTAATGCCGCGGTCGGCCAGAATACAGACCTTTTTTTCAAACACGGAAATATACAGCAGTATACCGGTCGCATCCCGGGTATGATTTAAGTCGTGCTTATAAAAATTGATAAGCGTTGCTTCTTCAACTTCTTCCAGCATTTCCCGTTCAGCAACAAACAGCCGTTTCAACCAGGCGGTGCGTTTGGTAATCTGCTGCAAGACAATAAAAAAAAGACCGAAAAAGGCCAGAAACAGCCAGAGGTTCTGGGTGCCGATCCACAGCCAGGCACCGGTCAAATAGGTAGCCAGCAGGGCCAGCGGCAGCCCCAGGGCGGCGCCGCCAAAGACACCGGCCATGGGATAGTGATAGCTGGCGGGAACAATCAGTGGCACAATTTCTCCGGCGGTTTTTTTCTCCGCGTTTTTGACGGCTGCGATAATTTTTTCCCTGTCCGTTGCTGACAGAAATTTCTTGGTCAAGTCTTTCATATCTTGCCTGTTTGCTGTATTTTCGTTTTCTGCTTACCAGCCGCCCGAGGCGCCGCCCCCACCAAATCCGCCGCCAAAACCGGAAAATCCACCCCCCCCACCGAATCCCCCCCCGCCAAAGCCGCCGCCGTAGAAACCGCCCCGACGGCCATATCCGCCGGTATGCATCGCACTGAAAGACAAGGGGCCGCCAAAAACACTTAAGACCAGTCCGGCCAGTCCTCCCAGAGGAATAAGGGCCAGCAGCCAGAACAGACCCGGGGCGAAAATCATCCAGGCGGCAATCGGCAAAAATATTCCGCCGGCCAGCACGCCCATGGAGCGATGCAGCCGTCCCAGCATATTAATAAAGACCAGAAAAACAATCAGGCCGCCTGCATTCGGTAATCGTTGGCGAGTTTTGGGGGAAGGGTGTTTATCTGCGACAAATTCTCCCTTGGCGGCGGCAATCATGGCCTGAATGCCGGCGGTCACGCCCTGGTCAAAATTTCCGGCCTTAAATTCCGGGGCGATAATATTGCGGATAATCCGGCCGCAAATCAAATCGGTCAGGCTGCCTTCCAGTCCGTAACCCACCTCGATTCGCATTTTGCGCTCTTTTTTGGCAATCAGCAAAACAGCGCCATTGTCTTTGCCCTCATGACCGATGCCCCATTGTTCCGCCACCCGGATGGAAAAATCTTCCAGAACATCGCCGTCCAGGGAGGCAACGGTCAGCACCACGATCTGGGTGGAATCGGTCTGTTCAAGCTGGCGCAGCACACTGTCCAGATGCTGTTCGGTATACGGAGACAGCATGTCGGCGTAATCGTTGACACGGCCGGACAACCGGGGGACCTCAAGAGCCGCACAAAGTTCAGTGCCGAAAAGAAAAAAGGCCGTCATAATAACGGTAAACGCCCTCACGCAGGTCGAGAGACCGGGTTTTATTTCCATGGTATTGTTTTTGAACATGACCATTAAAATTCAACCTTGGGGGCCGCGGCAGCACCGGCTTCAGCCTTGAAGTACTCTTTGCGTTCAAGGTGCAGTATCAGACTGTTGGTGAGGCTGTTGGGAAATTTGCGGATGGAGTAATTAAACTTCTCCACGGCGGCATTGTAACGCTGCCGGGCCACGTTGATCCGGTTTTCCGTCCCCTCCAGCTGATTTTGCAGATCCATAAAATTGGTGTTGGCTTTCAGGTCCGGATAGCGCTCCACTACCACCATTAACCGGGACAGGGCCGAAGACAGGGCGCCCTGGGCGTCCGCCATCTGCTGCATGGCCGCGGCACTGCCCAAGTCGTTGGCCGACAGGTTGACGGAGGTAGCCTTGGCCCGGGCTTCAATCACCGCTTGCAGGGTTTCTTTTTCGTGGGAAGCATACCCTTTAACAACTTCTACCAGATTGGGGATCAGGTCGGCCCGGCGCTGAAGGTTGGACTCAACATCCCCCCAGGCTTTTCTGACCGCTTCTTCATTCTGCTGGATGGTGTTGTAGCCGCACCCGATTGCCAGCAGCGCCAGTGTGGCCAGTATAATCGAGTATAAAAGTCCTTTTTTCATTCCCGTCTCCTCATTTGTGATAATTATTTATTGATAATCTACATCAAGCGGGAACAATAAATCAAGACCAAAAGGGGTCAAACCTTGATTTGTGATTTTAAGGTTTCGTATTTTTGCTTCAAGTCGCCGTCGACCGCCAGTTTGTCAGCAACAATCTTCACGCGCCGGCTGACCGCCGAATAGGTTAAGCCAAAGCAGTCCCCGATTTCACGGTTTGACAGTCGGCCTTCCTGCCACAGCAAATACACCAGCAAATCACGGTGATCTTTCTCTAATGGACTGATCCTTCTGGTATTGCGAGCAGAAGCAAGATCAAACGTCAACAGGGCCGAAGCTGTTTTCAATAAAACCTCCGGATCACACTCCCGGAACATGCTGTTGTGCTGAGGAAGCTCCACGTTTTTGTGATCATTCCGAAAGCGCTCCTTGATTTCAGCAACAAAAGTTTGGCTGCCGTATAGTAAGCCGTGCTTTACATCTTCCCAAGGGCTTTTTTCTTCATTTGAATAGTGCTGCGTCATATCCCTGTATGCTTTGTGTTTATCCGCCCCGGACAGCTGGCCTAAAATTGTCTTGGTCGTCAACCAGTCCGGAGGTGTCTTTTTATATGCGTAATATGGATAACTGCTCCATCTATAGTCGGCCAGCCTTTTAACGAAACCTGCCCTCAAGGGATTGCGATGTATATAGCAAGACAATCGTAACAAGTAGGCATCATTTTGGACCAAGATACTTTTAAAACGCCCTTGAAAAATATGTCCTCCTGTGCGGTTGATAATATTGAACTTTCGCGTATAGGTGGTTCCGAACCACTGCATCGCCTTGGATAAATTTGCATCAATGGTTTTAAACAGCGCATGGTAATGGTTGCCCATTAAAACGTAGGCATGGATTTCTATATTGAATCGCACATACATCTCTTCCAGAAGCGCCAAAAAAAGACGGCGGTCATATTCAGAAAAAAAAATATCTTGGCCGCCATTACCTCGTGACATCACATGGTATAGTGCGTTCGGGTATTCTATTCTCCATTGACGTGCCATAGTAAGATGGATAACAAATCTGTTCGCGGGAAGTCAATAAAAATCACAAATCAAGGTTTGACCCCAAAGGTTCCTTCCTTGCTTTGACCGAAATGAATACTGAAAACAGATTCCGATCCAGCTGGTATAATCTATTCAAAAGGAATGGAATCACAAGCTTTATGAAACACTTTTCCCAATTTAATACATATTTTTGTGGCCTGTGATAACTCCACTCTACAGGTCTATACCCACATTTTTCCAATAAATGTTCGAGAACTTTTTTGTTAAAAAACTGTATATGCCCATATGGTTGTATACCTAACCTCATGTCTGTTTGGTCATCGCCATATCGTTTAACATTTTTTCCGAGCAGATATCTGATTCTTGCGGTAAAATGGGAAAAATTTGGAACACCTATGATAAGCGAACCATCATCTTTCAAATTTTTTCTCAATTTTGTCAGTGCATGCACAGGGTCCAAAAGATGCTCCAGCACTGCTGCTAATAAAATAACGTCATATTTCCCGGAGACTTCATTAACCTCTATATCACTTTCAATCGCATCAATACCCTTCTCATTACAAATTCTTACAGCGTCACTCGATATTTCAAGACCCACTACTTTACAATCTTTTTGATCTCTCAAGTATTCTGATAAGCCTCCTCTTCCACACCCGATGTCCAATAAATGGGACTTTTCCGGGACAAGCGTAATAAGGCAAGGGTAATAGTCATGCCAATTTCGTTTGTAATAATCTGTCTCATCT
This sequence comes from uncultured Desulfobacterales bacterium, assembly GCA_964632805.1. GTDB lineage: Bacteria > Desulfobacterota > Desulfobacteria > Desulfobacterales > Desulfosudaceae > CAZWCS01. The sequence continues at coordinate 19,106 of CAZWCS010000064.1, read as the reverse complement.
GAAAAAATATTCCTGCATTCTACCAGTAACTCCTTTTTTTTGCTTATCACTTTTGCCTATCCTTTACACATTTTGCTTACATATTTTGCTTTTTTGCTTGAACAACCAGGTTCGATCCCAGGTCAACTTTATGAACCAATGAAATCAAATTCGGAATACGCTTTCAGTTCCGTTTTGAATAAAAACAAAGATCCCAGTGTAACCGTAATATTGGCCAGCCCCATCGCCAAGAGTATCAAGTATATGTAATCCTTTAGATGCAGAAAACATTCACCTGCAATCAGCACCACGAAAAGAACAGAGACACCGACTAAATTTACGATAAGAAATAGACCAGGTTTTTTCAGCGAGTAAAGTGATATCTTGTAGATATTGCGAAGTGAAATCGCACAGAATACCAGCAACGCCACGGGCAGGTATTTTGAAGCATTCTGGTAATTTGTTCCGAACACATAACATATTACGTTTCTTCCTGCAACAAATGATCCTATGGTCAATAGCAAATAGCCCGCTAAAACAAAAACCGTCATCACATTAACATATTTTCTTATCTTCAGGTGATCTCCACCAACATTCCAGTGCACAAGGTAGGGAAATATAGACCGGCTTACAGTTGTAATTATGGTATCAGCAGTCTTGCCAAGCGTAAGGAGAATGATGAAAAAACCCAGCTTCTCCCCTGGATTATTGCCGGAAAGATAATTCATTATTGCCGGACCGGAAGACTGAAGCCATGAAGACGCGATGGCAGCAAAAGATACGGGTGTAGCAACTTTCAGGATTGCTTCTATATTTAATTTCCACTCGTCATATCTGTATCCTCTTGCTTTTATAGAGTTATCATTTATTTCATTATTTCTTAGGCACTTTTTCATAAAGACAATGATTAAGCAAAGTGCGAGTGACATGGACAAGGTATGAACTGACAGAGTAGAGCCTAAACTCAATGATAACCCTTTTATTAAGATAATTATGAGCAGGAGCAGACTAACTTGCTGAAAAAAGCGAACAAAAGCGACAAATCGCAGTTCACGCAGCCCGATGATCGCGCCTAAGAACATGCCACAAAAGCCCTGTATGATAAGAATAATGGCCAAAAAGAATACTAAATAACGAATTCCGGAGAAAAACATATCTGCAATTAACCTATTGAAGATCAGGCAGATTATTGCAAACAGGAAAGTGAGTGCAAGTTCAATATTTATCCCACCTTTGACAACGGAGGTAATTCCTTTCGCATCTGCTTCAGCACTCTTTTCTGCCGTAAGAGTAGCCATTGCCACCGATAGGCCCGGATCGAAAAAACCGGAAATCAAAGCCGCGGTATAAATTACCAAACCATAAAGTCCGTAAAGTTCAGGGCCCAGAGTTCTACTCGCAACCACCTGGGCAGAGAAATGTGCCACCATAGCCGCCCCAAAGCCTGCTAACATATAGGCGGTACCCTCTTTTAATTCCTGCGGCATAGCCCCTCTCAAATCCTCAACTGAAATCCGAATATCGTTTTTCTGTTTTCAATCAACCCGGAAGGACAGGTTGGTTCCTTTTGTATTGGCTGCCGGTTTCTTAACATCGCCACCGTCTGCTCATGCAGTAACGGGGCTGAATTGCTTCAGGGAAGCGCAAACTCCCTTACGTCCCATGGGATTCCCTGTGTAGGCTTCGCGTGGATCGTTCGACGATGTGTCTGTCCTCCCCAATGACGCAACACCCGGTACAGGTGGCCGACTGAGCTTTGCCCGAGAGAGACTTTCACCCTGTAGAAATACCGAGTTTTTCCTGGCGCATTACGAACTTGCTTTTATAGCTGTTATCTATACCAAGGTCAGCCTTGTGCGTCAATGATTTTCCGGGCGCAGTATATTGACGGGCGAGTTTGGGCGAGTTCGTCGGGTCGTTTCAAGGATATGGAGAAAAAAGCAGGAAAACCATCAAAACAACAAAAATCTTACATTTCATCCGTTTGTCCATCAATTCAGTAAGAATCTCCCCCGAATGTTCACTGTCCAACGCCGGAAAGCGCCTCCCGGATTTTTTCTTCTGCATACGCAAGGATGCCTGACATGATTTTTCTGGCCTTGGCGGGCTGCCTGGCCTTAATGGCGTGGAAAATATTCTTATGAAACTGCTCTGTTTTTTCAGTGGTCTCAGGATTGTCGAAATAACTGTTGATCACTTCTCCGGCCAGGCGGTAAAAAAAATTCAGGGTGATGACATACAGAAGGTTGTGGCTTGCCCGGGCAACAATGTGATGCAGCCGGATGTCCCTGTCCTTCATGGAAAGCGACGGGGTGTTGATCACCGCTTTCAGGTCCGCAAGGTGGGCATCCGTTCTTTTGCTGGCGGCGCCGGCGGCCATTTCCGGGACCATCAGCCGTCTGATTTCAAGAATGTTGTCCACCACATCCACCCCCGGAATGCTCCGAAGGTAAAGCAGCGGCCTGATCAATTCCAGGTTGCCGCTTTCCAGAAAGTCTTTTATATAAACGCCGTCCCCGTGCCGGATTTCCACAAGTTCCAAGGCTTCCAATTTCCTGAGGGCCTCCCGCACAGTCCCCCGGTTCACACCGGTCATCTGGGCCAGGTTTCTTTCCGCGGGCAGCTTTGCACCGGGCGGCAGCTCGCCGGTCAGAATACGGTCCTGAACCAAGGTGACGATTTCTTCATGCAGTCGCCTGCGGTCGATGATCAAGGGTATGTCGGATAATGTTGCCCTCATTGTTCTGCCTTCTCCCCATGGGCCGAAATAAAACTTCGACTGATGATTTCGTCCTTCATCCGCGGCGAAAGATCGTTGAAATAGGCCGAATATCCGGAAATCCGGACCAGCAGGTTCGGATACAGGTCCGGGTTGTCCCGGGCCGCCTGCAGCATTTCCGGGTTCAGCATATTGACCTGGGCCTGCATGCCGCCGCGGTTGAAATACACCTGAAAAATGCTGCCCAAAGCATTCCGCCCCGCTTCATCCCTGAAGGTGGATGCGTCAAACTTGATGTTGAAATTGATCCCGTTGGCAAACCGCGTGAAATCGAGCCGGTTCATGGAATTGACAAGAGCGGTGGGTCCTTTCTTATCCATCCCGTTTTCAGGGGCGATGCCCGACGCAAAGGGCTGGCCGCGCCGGCGGCCGTTGGGCAGGGCGCCCACCACGCTCCCGAAATGAACATGGGTAGTGTTGGAGTAAAGGCCCGCGTTGTATTTTCCGCCGCGCGTGTTTACGCCCATCTCGGCTACAGCCCGGGCATAATCGTCGGCCACAAAGCGGGTCCAATGATCCGCTTCAGCATGATTGTTGCCGAATTTATCAAGGCGGCGAAGATATACATGCCGCTTTTCGTCGTCAAAATTTTTCTTCAGCGTCTTCACAAGATCGTCCAAGCTCATTCTTTTTTCTTGGAAAACGGCCCGGGCAATGGCATAAAGGGAATCCCCCACCGTGGAAATGCCCACGCCCTGGATGCCCGAAAAGTTATAGGCGGCACCGCCCCGGGTGGCGCATACGCCGTTTTCCAGACAGCCGTTAATCAGCATGCTGGTCATGGGGATAGGGTGAAAGCGGGCATGGGCCTTCTCAACCGCCTGAAGGTCGGCCATGAGCTTGCCCAGCTGGTGCCGGAGCTGATGCTGATAAGCAGCCGTCACCTCGTCCATGGATGTCATATCGACCACGGGCGGTGTTTTTGCGCCGCTACGATACAGCCATCCGAAACGCCGGCCTTCATTCAGGGCCAGTTCAAGGGCCAGAGGCATGTTGATAATCGCCGCATCAGTGGAACCGAGGGTTTTTCCCTGGGCCGTGGGCTCAACACACCCGATGGCCACATAGTTGCGGGCGTCGGCAAGTAAATAGCCGGCTTTCACCATGGTCTCAATGATAATGGTATCATTGTACATGGCGGGCGCGCTGCCATCGCCCGTATTGATGCGGATCACCGCGTCATAAAAGTCCTTTGGCGTATTGTCATGAATGCGGACGTGAAAGTTGGGCTGCCGCATGCGCAGTTCATCCATGATCTCAAGCAGAATATAAGAAAGCGCGTTTGTGGAGTCATTGCCGTTTTCATCCACCCCGCCCACGGTGACCACCTGGTAGCTCGGCAGGCCGCCCAGGGTCTTTGTTAAAATATCCGGAAACACGGGCACGGTTTCGCACAGTTTAATGCAGAAGGCGGCCAGGATTTCCCTGGCATGATCGCGGGTGATGCGGCCTTCTCTCATGTCTTTCTGATAATAGGGAAACAGGATCTGGTCGAGCCGTCCCGGGCAGATTGTCTCGCCCATGCTTTCCTGGAACAGCGCGATATGAGCCAGCAGCATGGATTGAACCGCCTCATGAAAGGTCCCGGCCCCGTTCTGCGGCACCTGTCTGCATATATCCGATATTTTCAAAAGCTCATCTCTTCGTTCCGGATTGTCCTCGATTTCCGCCATTGTCTGCGCCAGTATGGCATACCGTTCCCCGAAATCGACCAGCGCTTTTGCGGATATGCGCGCCGCCTCATAAAAGCTGCGTGCCGCAGGGTTGTCAGCCGCTCCCATCAGGTCGTCGATTTTTTCCATCAATCCGTTTGTGCCGATGCGGAGCAATGTTTCATAGTCCGGTGAAAGGTGGGCAATGCCGCCGGCTTCGTAGACCTGATATTCACGGGCGGTGAGCTGCCGAAAGGCAAACATCAGTTTTTTTAAAGGGGATTGAAACGCCTGCCAGGGAATATTCCGCGTGAACCAGAAAGGAACCGTGGCGGCCAGTCCCCAGCGATCTGCCCGCGACGTCTCCAGCGGGTTCACCTCCCGCTTGTGAAACTTGAAAATCTCAAGCAGCGCACCAAGGCCGGCAAGCTCCGGGTATATGATGCCACCTACCCGCTTTGACGTGTAATTTCCCACAATCAGTTCGTCCGGATAAATAAAAATGCTTTTTTTCACCAGCACATGCCGGGTTGCTTCGGCGATCCGGCGCGCCATCGGTTTTTTCCGGTTTGCCCGGTTTTTGAAATAATCCGTCCACAACAGCGCCCGTTCCGGGCAAATGCCCGGCGCAGCGTTTTGAACCACCGCCTTTAAAGACTGTATACGAGTATTCATGGTTGTCCTTTGAAAACAAATTCAATTGACCCATTGATTGGGTGGTTGAGCCAATTATACAACAGCCGTATATAAAAATCAAAACAAACCCGGTGCAAAACAATTCGGGACAAATTCGGCAAATTCGGGGGGCCTTTACCTTGCTGTTTTCCCCTTAAAATGGCAGACTTTATGGTGCTGACAAGGTAAGTTCCACCGAAAAAAGGGCGCAAACAGGTTTACAGGAAAATCATGCGTTTGGGGCACACTCACTTGGCGTCTGAAGGGATCGGCGCACATCCGAACACAGGGGTGAAAATGTTTTGAGAACACACAAACGGACAAGCTGCTTACCACTCAGTATTATCACCATATTCCTGTTGCCGTCACCGGCCTTTGCCCATCTTGTGAACCCGGATGTGGGTGATTTCTATGCCGGAATGCTTCACCCCCTTTCGTCAGCCGAGCATTGCCTTCCCATGGTTGCCCTGGCCTATCTTGCAAGCCAGTGTGGCAGGAAGGCGGGGCTTGGGACCATGGTGCTGTTCCCCCTTTGCCTTGTGGCCGGAATCTTTATCGGTGCGGGTGCCCCCATCCTGGGGACGGCGTTTCATCTTCTCAACCTGGCCGCCCTGACGGCTCTCGGCCTATTGATCCTTTTCGCACACCGGATCACAGTTCCGGTGGTGGCAGTGGCCGCTGTGTTCATGGGCCTGGTTCTCGGGTCTCGGAGTGGTATCGACATGGCGGCGGCCGCTGCGGCGATCCAATTCATTCCAGGGGTGGGTTTGACCGGCTTGATCACCATGACTCTGATCGCAGTCTGGGTACCGCCAGCCGACAAGACCTGGCAGAAAACCCTGCGCAAAGCCGCAGGAGGGTATTTTACCCTTGCCGGATTTCTTTTCCTCAACCAGCTTCTTTTCGGCGGGAGCGAGCCCATGGTCCGGGCCGTCTCCATGCCCAACGACGAAAACCTGACCCTTATGCTCCAGCAGAAAAATCTGAGTCTGCCCCTTATCCTGTCGCTGTTTATTGGAGCAACGGGCTGGGGTGCGGCCCATGCCTTTACCCCGGGCCATGGCAAGGCAATTGTCGGGGCGTACCTGGTGGGTGCCCGTGCAAGTGGCCGCCATGCGCTTTACCTGGGGCTGACCGTTACGGCCACCCATACCCTGGGTGTCTTTACCCTGGGGCTGGTGACCTTGTTCGCCTCCCATTATATCGTGGCTGACCACCTGTACCCCTGGCTCGGAGCGATTTCAGGTTTTCTGGTTCTGGCCATCGGGGTGCATATGCTGCTCCGGCGCTGGGCAATCTGGCGGGGTATTCCATCCCGCGGCCATCATCACCATCATCATGATCACAGGCAGCAGCATATTCACGACCATAACCACGATCACAATCATCCTCATCACGAGCACGGGCATCACTACCACGACCATAGCCATCTGCCTCCGGGCGCGGACGGCACGCCCGTGACCTGGAAATCCCTGTTTGCCCTTGGGATATCAGGGGGGCTTTTGCCCTGCCCCGCCGCCTTGATTCTTCTTTTGGCGGCCGTTTCCCAGCATCGAACCGTCCTGGGGCTGGCCCTGGTCCTTGCTTTCAGCCTGGGACTGGCCGGGGTTTTGACCGTTGTGGGCTTGCTCTTTGTGAAGGGGGGACGCGTGTTCGATGGCTCACCCCGGGCCTCGGCCGTTGCACGTTTCTTGCCCGTGGTCAGTTCCCTGGTCATCGCCCTGCTGGGAGCCTTGATTACCATCCAGAGTGCAGCGAGAATTTCCTTTTAACCGGCAATAACATACCCGGTGGTTTTTTCAGAGTGGCAGCCCCTGGATGTTTTTCCGGCAGACCACCGGCGAACTGACGGATAAAAAAGCAGGCCGATCTTGACTCCAAAAAAAGGAGACTGTCAAGAGCTCATGACAAATGACGAAAAATACCGCCTTCCATTTTTCCCTTGACACCGCCGGGAAAGCGATTAATAATCTATTTTTGTTCAGGTGCTCATTTGCGAGACGAACAGGGAACTCCGTGCAATTCGGAGGCGGGCCCGCCGCTGTAATCGGGGACAAACGCCGCAGCAAGGCCACTGTTTCACTGAAGTGAGATGGGAAGGCGCGGCAAGTAGGATGATCCGAAAGTCAGAAAACCTGCCTGAAACAATCAGCTTGTTCTACCGAGGAAAAAAGAACGGCTGCAAGATCTTGAGGTAAAAAAAGGGATACCCGGATCGGTTATATTACCGGTCCGGGTTTTTTTATGGAGATAGACCCGTCGCAAAATAAAGAAAAGGAAAGCCGACAGTATAACCAGAACGCAAAAAAATCGTTCGGTGCTCACAGGAGCCGAAGAGGGAAGCCGGTTCAAAACCGGCACGGGCCCGCCGCTGTGACCGGGAACAAACACTGCAAAAAGCCACTGTTTCATGACAGGGAAATGGGAAGGTGCAGTCAGTAGGACGATCCGGGAGTCAGAAGACCTGCCGAAACGATGCGCCCAAAACTCTGGGACGGAGTAAGGCGTAAAGATCCTGCCGGATAAAAACGGGACATCCCCGGATCGACGCAAGAGCGGTCCGGGGATTTTTTTTGAAAAAAAAGGAAATGGCCATGATGGAACGCCGGTTTATTGGGAAAAACATATTGTTATTGGCCGTTCTGGTGCTGCTTCTGCCGCCGGGCGTCGGGGGTGCCAACTTTCCCCAGGAAGTAACCGATACGGCTGGAAACCGGCTGCAATTTGCGGAAAAACCCCGCCGGGTCGTTTCCCTTCTTCCCTATATCACCGAAATGCTTCTGGAGATAGGACAGGAAAAAACCCTCACGGGACTCACCCGGCAGGATTTTCATCTGAATCCCGTTCTGCGAAAAAAAAATATCGGCGGCTGCTTCTCCCCGGATATCGATGCCATTGCCGCCTGCCGGCCGGACCTGATAATCGCCGCGCCTTCCCATCAAGCAGTCATTCATCACTTTGCGGACGCCCCCTGCCCGGTGATGGTCATGAAAGTCGAAAAGATGGAAGACGCCTTCTCCCAGATGGAAATGCTGGGCCGGGTGTTTGCCTGCGAAGACCGGGCTGCGGCTGTTATCCGGAAAAACCGGGACAAACTGGCCAAGGTCAAAGCCAGGCTGGAAGCCGTTCCCCAACAAAAGCGCAAACGGGTGGTCCGGGTGATGGCCGGAGAGGGGATGCTTTCATGTCCTGGAGACGACTCTTTTCAGAATGAAATGATTGTGGCCGCCGGCGGCATTGTGCCGGAGTGGGGCCAAACCGGCTTTGCCGTACCGGTCGGCCTGAAAGAGTGGCAGATCTTTAACCCGCAGTTTATTTACGGTTGCAACCAGAACGCGGAAGCGATCCGGGCGCTCTTGGCCCGGAAAGGGTGGAACACGGTGGAGGCCGTCAAAAACGGCGTTATCACCATGTTCCCCTGCGAACTGACCTGCCAGGTGTCCACCCGGGTGGGTGATTTTGTGCAGTGGCTGGCGGCGACGCTATACCTGGAAACCTTTGCCGATCCGGAGACAGCGGTACTGCCGGACGCGGTGCTGGACAAAAAGCCGCTCCAACTGGACCTTGATTATGTCCGGCAGGCGCAGATCGTCCGGCACCGGGTTGCGGATGCCGAATATAAATCTGTGGTGATTACCTTCAATAACCCTCTGGAGGTGATCTCCACCTTCGAGGGGTTATTGTCCGGCATTTCCGCCGTGGGTAACACCTATGTGCCCATGCATGCCAGCCTGGGGCACATGGCCTATGGCGTGGAACCGGCCCGGACGGCGATTTGCAAAAACCTGGGGATCGCCGAAGACCGGTTCACCGGCCTGATGACCGGGGCGAATATGGATAATCTGGCCGTCCGGGAAGAGAACTGGAAGAACGTGAAGGTGGTCGCTTTGGTGACGGCCGGGGTCAAAGGCAACGCCATGCGGATGTCCCGGGACACCGGGGCCTATTATTCCCACGGCACCATCAATATTATTATATTAACCAACCATCGCTTATCTGCCGGCGCCATGGCCCGGGCCATTATTACCGCCACCGAAGCCAAGTCCGCCGCCCTGCTGGACATGGACATTCGCAGCACTTATCTTCCCCTTGAATACAAGGCCACCGGTACGGGGACCGACAATGTCATGGTGATCCAGGGAGAAGGCTTGAAGATTCCATATGGCGGCGGCCATACCAAGATCGGGGAATTGATTGCCAGGGCCGTCCATGCCGGAGTGACCGAGGCGGTTGCCAGGCAGAACGGCCTGAAAGCAGACCGGGATCTGTTTCAGCGCTTGGCGGACCGGCACCTGCGCCTGGCACAGATCGTTGCGTCGTATCCGTCCGCCATGAACAAAAAAGAACTGACGAACAAACTGGCCATTGTGTTGCAACAGGCCGAATACGCCGCGTTTCTTGCGTCCGCTCTGGCCCTTAGCGATGAATATCACAAGAGGCTGATCCGTGAACTGAATTTCTGGGACGACCTGTGCTGCCTGACGGCCGCGAAACTGTCCGGCCGGCGCCAAGTGCCACTGGCCAGACTTCCCCGGAACAAAACGTTACCGGTGGTTCTGGACAGGGCCTTTGGCGCCCTGATCGCCGGCATTGAGCTGCAAAATGGGGAAGGAGATGTCCATCATGAGTAAAAAAAAGAGTTTTTATAAACGGACAGGGGGCTTGGTTGTCTGCGTTTTTTTTATTTTTTTGGCCGCCCGGGCGCAGGCGGAAAACATCAGTATTCTGGAGCTGGACAGCAACAGCTATCAGGTCCACCAGGCGATAAAAAAACTGGCGCTGCCCGATACCATCACCACCCGGTTTTTCACTTATGAAGACCTGACTGCTGATCCGGCGGCCGGAAAATTCATTGCCGATTCGTCCGTGGTGTTCGTCAATGTCATGATGCCCCAACTGGCCGATTATATGATCGAGGAAAACCTGATGGCAGGCCGGACAGTTTATGCCATGAACGCGGCCGGCGACCCGGAAGACCTGGGCGATAGGGGGTATCGGTTTGACAGCACCATTATGGATTATTACCACAACATGACAGTACCCAATATAATCGGCATGATACGGCTTGCCGTAAACCGCCATATCGATTCGTCGGTGACCTTCGCCCCGGTGGAGAAGTTCCCCGAAGCCTGCATCTACCACCCCGACGCCCCGAAAAAATTTGAAGACGTGGTTGCTTATAAAAATTGGTATGCCCAAAGAAAAGGCTTTCCCCCAGACACCTCCCCGGACAATCCCTGGGTGGGCATCTCCTGTTACGCCAATACCCTTAAAGAAGGCCAGGTGGAAGCGGTCGAAAAACTGATTCGCCGGCTGGAAAAAGAGGGATTCAACGTGATGGCCTGTTTCGGACCGGTACAGATCGTGCTGCCGCAGTTTTTAAAACCCAAAGGAGAGCCCGCTCAGGTGGATATGCTGCTGGCCTTTACCCTGAAATTTGTTTCCTGCATCAACGAGAAGGTTCACCGGGCTCTGGCTGAATTTAAAGGGCCGGTGTTTGACGTTATCCGCCCCTATGCGGAAACCATCGAGCAGTGGCGCGAAAACGAAGTGGGACTGGCGCCCCTGGAAACCGTCTGGGCCGTAGCCACGCCCGAGATATCCGGCACCATCGAGCCCTCGGTACTCATGGGTAAGCATGAGCTGTATGAAAACGGTCGGAAACTGTATGTCTACGAACTGGCCCCGGAGTGCGTGGACTGGCTGATCCCGCGCCTGAAAAAATGGGCCGCCCTGCAGCGCAAACCCAATGCGGACAAAAAGGTAGCCATTATCTATTACAATCACAGCCAGGGAAAGCACAATGTGGCGGCCGCCTACCTGAATGTTTTTCGCAGCCTGCAAACGATCCTGGCGCGGATGAAGCAGGAGGGATACGCCATCGAACAGTCCGATAAGCTCACCGAAAAAAAACTGAAAGAAATGATCCTGACGTTCGGCCGCAATATCGGGTCCTGGGCGCCGGGGGAACTGAAGGCCATGATCGCCGCCGGAGACGCCGAACAGGTATCGCTGGACGAATACAAACAGTGGTTTGAAAAACTGCCCGAAAATTTTAAAAAACCGGTCCTGGAACAGTGGGGCAAACCCGAAGAGTGTGCCATCATGACCAAAGACGGCCGGCTGGTGTTTCCCATGGTCAAGCTGGATAACGTGGTGCTGCTGCCGGAGCCCGCCCGGGGATGGGCCGATGACCCCATGAAACTGTATCACGACACCACCCTTTATCCCCACCATCAGTACATTGCGGCCTATCTCTGGCTGTCGGAGAAATTTCAGGCCGACGTCATGATTCACCTGGGCACCCACGCCACCTATGAATGGCTGCCCGGCAAACAGGCCGGATTGGAACCGTCCGATCCGCCGGAAATCATGACCGGCGATATTCCCAATCTGTATCCCTATATCGTAGACGACGTGGGGGAAGGAATCGAAGCCAAGCGCCGGGGCCGGGGCGTGATTCTCGACCATCTTACCCCGCCCATGAAAGAGGCGGACCTGTACAGCGAATACAACCAACTGCACGACCTGTTTCACAAATATGAATACGCGGCGGCCAACGACAGTGAGACCGCGCCCGAATATCGGAAGCAGATGCAGCAAATCATAGAAGAAACCGGCATTGCCGCCGATCTGTCCATCACCGAGTTAGATGATGAGGCCATGGAGGAAATCCATCTTTATCTGCATGAAATCGACAACAACTCCCTGCCCTATGGATTGCACACCTACGGCAAACCGTATGATGCGGACGCCACTGATTCTACGCTGGGTCTGATCATGAAGCAGAACCCGGAGGCCGATATAAAAAAGGTGCGTCAGGACCTGGCTACCTCTCCGGCGCGGGAGATGGACAATCTGATCCGCGGTCTGAACGGGTGTTATATCCCGCCGGGCGAAGGCAATGATCCCTTGCGGAATCTGGCGGCCATCCCCACCGGCCGGAATTTTTACGGATTTTCCCCGGCCAGGGTGCCGTCCCAAGCGGCCTGGGAGGTGGGCAAGCAGGCGGCCCGCCAGATGATCGAAAACAAACTGGAAAAGGAAGGCAAATACCCGGACAAAGTGGGCGTCGTACTCTGGGCCACGGAAACTATCCGCAACGAGGGGGTCAACGAAAGCACCATTTTATCTCTGATGGGAGTGGAGCCGGTCTGGGACGCCACCGAACGGGTTACCGGCTGCCGGGTGATCCCGGGCAAAGAACTGGGACGTCCCCGCATCGATGTGCTGATCAACCCTTCCGGCCTTTACCGGGACATGTTCCCCAACAAGCTGGTCTATCTGGACCAGGCGGTGCAGAAAGCCATGGTGCAGACCGACATTGAAAACTTTCTGGCAAAAAACACCGCCCGCATCAAACAGGCCTTAACCGCCTCCGGTATGCGTAAAGAAGAAGCCGAAAGGCAGTCCCGCTTCCGGATCTTTACCGAAGAAACCGGCTCATACGGCAATGGCGTGTCGGAAATGACGGGGGCGTCCAGCCTGTGGGAGGAAGACACCGCCGTCAGCGATGTTTACATGAACCGGGTGCAGTTTGCCGTGGGCCAGGGTCAATGGGCGGTTCCCGTGAAAAAAGCCTTCACCGAAAACCTCCGGGATGTAGACATCGCGGTACATTCCCGGTCCACCAACGTGGTCGGCATCATCGATACGGATGATTTTTTCATGTATCTGGGTGGCATGTCCCTGGCGGTGAAAAACCTCACCGGCCAGGCTCCGGACACCATGGTTACCATGCATCGAAGAAAGGACGAGGTGATGGTGGAGGACGTGGCCAAGACCATCGGCCGCGAGCTGCGCACCCGTTATTTAAATCCCCAGTGGATCGAGGGGATGAAAAAGGACAATTATGCCGGAGCGCGACAGATGGCCGATTTTGCGGAAAACCTCTGGGGCTGGCAGGTAACGGTGAAAGACGCCGTGGATGATACCAAGTGGCAGCAGGTCTACGAAGTTTATGTGGAAGACAAATACGGTATGGACCTGAAGACGTTTTTCAACAAGGAAAACCCCTGGGCCTATCAATCGCTTACGGCCCGGATGCTGGAGGCAGTGCGCAAAGACTACTGGCAGGCGCCGGAGCCGGTCACCCAAAAGCTGGCCGCGGAATACGCCCTGAACGTGGTAGAAAAGGGTGTTACCTGCTGTCATCATACCTGCAACAATCCCCTGCTCAACCAGATGGTGATCAATATCATCTCTCTGCCGGGCATTTTATCGCCGGAAATCGTGGAGCAGTTCCAGCTGGCGGTGGAAAAAGCCGCGGAGCAATCCCTGGAAGAACAGGTGACCGAACGGGAAAACCTGCTGAAAAAACGCCAAGAAAGTCTAACGGCGGCCAGACGGGAACAGCCCCAGGCGGAAGCCAAGCCGGCCGCAAAGCAGGCCGCCGCGGAAGACCGGCAGGACACTGAAACCGTGGAAGGTTATGAAATGAAGGATGTCGACGCCCGGGATGAAACCAGCGACCTGAGTACGTCGGGTATGCAGTGGGCGGCTTCGGCCTTTGTTTTGCTGTTGATCGGATTGTTTCTGCTGGGATTGAGAAAAAAAAGAAAATAAAACGGGACACAAAATGGTTTATCAGAGTTTGATACTGGGTATCCTGCTGGGCATCGGTATTTTCGCCGCCAAAACCGCCGTGGGCATCTATTATTTTCTGTCCCGGCTGGACCGTCGTTGGCAGCAGGCAACGGCGCTGCTGCTGTTTGCCGCGGGCTATCTGCTGGTTTTTGCCGGGACCAGCCTGTTTCTGGAAAAAATCGACCTGATGCGCCATCTTGCGGCCATCCAGTCCTTTATCCGCTCCGGCATGCTGATCCACCTGATCCTGGCCGGGTTGCTGCTGACCTGGGGTGTGACCCTGCTCAAACAGGGCGAAGGCATGCATCATAAAAGCAAGGGCTGGTTAATTCTGGCCGTACCGTGTCCGGTCTGTATTACCGTGATTGTTTTTTCCGCCGGCTTTTTAATTACCTGTTTTCCGGAAAATCCGGCGCGGGTGGTGACCCTGCTGTATCTGACCTTCATGCTAATCAACCTGGGGACCATGCTTGTCATCGCTCTCTATCAAAAACAGCGGCCCGTTCGCCCCGAGTCCTTTCTGGGCGGGGCCATGATACTGATCGCCGTCTATTTTCTGCTGTCGGTGACGGTTATGCCCCGGTTTTCAGACATGGATAAAATTTACCGCCTGGCCATGTATCAAGGCCAGGCCCATTCTCAGCCGGTTTCGCATCTGACACTTTTTTCCATCCTTTCCCTGGCCGCGTTTGCCGGGGGATTTGCGCTGAAATTAAAAACAATAAGGAGGCCCTCCTGATGGACATCGGTGCCCTGTTAAAAGCGTTTATTTATCTGATTTCCTCGTCGCTGCTGTATCCGGTTCTGTTTCTGCTGGTGGTATTGACCTTTCTGATCATTATCTATGCCGGATCGTTCTTTGCCGAATGGCTGGAACGGGTCCGCTTGAAACGCTGTCCGCCGCAACAGCTTCCAGAGATTCTCAGAACCGGTACCGGCGAAAAGAACCTCTCCCACCGGGTCAATCGCTACATCAAAACCCTCCAGGGGATACTGCAGCGTTCGGGAAAAAACGAACTGGCCATCGAAAACCTGCTCCAGGATACTACCCTGACCATATGGAAGTCCATGGACCGGCTGCGGATTCTGGTGCGGGCGGCGCCCTCGCTGGGTTTGATCGGCACCCTGATTCCCATGGGCACCGGCCTGGCCGCCCTGGGCCAGGGGGATATGACCCAGCTTTCCACCGACCTGGTGATCGCTTTTACCACCACCGTCACCGGTCTGGCCATCGGTACCACCGCCTTTTTCCTGTATACCGTCCGCCGGCGCTGGGTCGAAGAAGACATCAAAAACATGGAACTGGCCACAGAAATACTGATGGCGGACAGATAGGGGAAAAAGCATGCGATATTTTCAAAAAAGGCGGATCAGACGAGCCGGACGCGGTTTCGGCGATCAGGCCTTCCGGGATGACGACCCCATGACCGGGGTGGCCAACCTGTTTGACCTCGGCCTGGTGTTCATCGTGGGCCTGCTGCTGACCCTGTTTTCCGCCTATCATCTCCAGGATCTGTTTGATCAGAATTCCGAAATGACCATCATGAAACAGCACAAGTCCGGCGAACTGGAAATCATTACCAAAAAAGGAAAAAAAATCAATGCCATGAAGGTCTCAAAAACCAAGGCTTCCGGCAAAGGCGAACGTCTGGGCATTGCCTACCGGCTGGAGGATGGAACCATGGTGTATGTTCCTGAAGGCGAATAATGGCTTCGTAAAAAGCCCAACTGCAGCGTTGCTTCTCGTTTCTACTCAGGAGGGCAGTGTCGTAATCGCCTCCTGTCATTGCGCGGAGCGTCAGCGACGCGGCAATCCCAGGCAATTCGGCGGCGGGCGGGGGTAATGAGACGTGACGGGGGAGATTGCCGCGCTCCCTGCGGTCGCTCGCAATGACGTGGTTTTTGTTTTTTGGTTGCGGCACAACCCCAGGAGCATGGGGTCCAGATGGGTACTTGGGCTTTTTCAGATAATCGCCTGAAAACAAGCGCGGTCTTCGAATAGTGCGCTTAAGAAATAGAGAAAAAAATATATGATCATGATGCGACGAAAAATTTTGACTGATCATCTGCCAGGCCTGCTTACTTCCATTCTGCTTGCGGTCCTCTGGCCGACGGCTGGCCTGGCCCAGCACGGCGACGACCCCCACGGCCATTCCCACACTACGGCAACATCTCATGGCGGGCATGGCAGCTCCGCCCACACCGGTGATGCCGGCACTGTCCATACCTTGGACGAGATTGTGGTGACTGCCGAAAAACTGGAAGAGTATATTAAAAATCATCCCCAGAACGTGGTGCAGATCGGGGCAGATGAGATAGCGAAACGGAATTTTTTAAGCGTGGCCGAAACTCTGGGGGCCATGCCCGGCGTGGATGTAAATCAACGCAGCAGCGGCCTAGGCACGCGCATTTCCATTCGCGGCAGCGGCGGCTCCGGCAGCGTGCTGGTGCTGGTTGACGGCCGGCCGGTCAACGCCGGTCAGTACGGCGGGGTCGATCTGGAAACGATCCCCATCGATACAATTCAAAAAATTACGGTTTTTAAACCACCGGTGCCGGTCTGGCTGGGGCCCGGCAGCACCGCCGGGGCAGTGTCCATCATCACCAAAGATGCGGACAATATGTCGGCAAGCGCCACCGCCGAGGCAAGGCCCAAGGGCCGGCTCAAAACCAGCGCCGGGTCCTTTGGCACCGTGGATGTGAGCTGTTCCGGCACGTTCCCCCATGAGAATGGCGGCACCATGGTCAGCGCCGGGGGCGGTCATTCCGACGGCAAGCGGGACAACAGCGACAAGGACAGCGTTTTTTTCAGCCTCAACTGGGACACAAAAGACAGCGGCAACATTCATTATAAAATCGGCGGCCGGTATTATTACGCCAAACACGGCTGCCCCGGGCCGCTCTATAATTTGACGCCGGACGCCGACCAGTCTTACGATAAAGGCTCTCTTGACGTCAGCGTCAAGGGCTATACCGGACCGACCGGAGAGTTTTCACTAAAAGCCTACGGCGACTTTAAAGACCTGGAAGACCATTCTCAGAGTGGCGACAAGTCCATGCTGGAGGTTTATAAAACGGGCGTCAGCGGCGAGCATACCTGGGCGGAAGCGGTCGGCCTCTGGGCCTTTCGTTTGGGCGGAAAATTTGAGCAGGACAGCGTCGACCATACCGGCACCGGCAATATTGTCGGCACGGGCAAGCACAGGCGGGACAAAAGCTCGCTGCATGCGCAATATGACCGGACTTTGGGCCAACTGGCATTCAGTATCGGTCTGCGTGGGGACCACACCTCGGATTTCGGAGATTCCCCGGCCGGGAACCTTGGCGCCAGCTATGGCATAACCGACGCCCTGATTATCAAGGCCAATGCCGGGTATGCGGAAAATATTCCCTCTTTCGGCCAGTTGTATCAGCCCAGCCACGGCTCTATCGACCAGGCCCAGGGAAACCCCGATTTGACCGAGGAGAAGGTGGTCTCCTGGGACCTTGGCGGAGAATATAAATATACGCAAGACCTGGTTGTCCAAGCCTCTTTGTTTCAAACCGAGACCCGCGACCTGATCGTTTATGAAAGGGGCATTGATTTAATCAATCGGCCGATCAATATCAGCAAAGGCACTAAGAAGGGCGTCGAGGTTTCCTGCAAGTGCAATTGCAGCCAACAATTTTCCATTGATTTTAACTATATTCGGCAGGAGACCGAAAACCACGCGAACGACAGAGAGCTCAGCTACTGTCCTCCACACAAAGGCAAATTGTCGTTAAAATACAATGCGCCCTTTAAAACACGGGTGGAAACAATTATTCGGGCGTCCAGCCGCTACTATTCGGATATTGAAAACAACAAAGATACGGAAGTGGCCGGCTATGCAACGGTGGACCTTAAGGTTCTCCAGCCGGTCCGGGTAAAGTCCCTGGAGCCGGAGCTGTTCGTTAATTTTTACAATCTTTTGGATAAAGATTATGATATTCATTACGGCTATCCGGATGACGGGTTCCGGTTTCTGGCCGGTATGAACCTGAACTTTTAATGATAGAGGTAAACAAATGAAAGCCATTATCTTACTGGGGCACGGCAGCCGGGTTCCCGGCGCCGGTGATGATATGAAAAAAGCGGCCCGGCTGCTGCGGGAAAAGTATGATCTGGAGATGGTGGTCACCTGCCACATGTCCCGGCTGGGCCCGCATTTCCCGGAAACGCTGGCGGAATGTGCGGCCCGGGGCGCCACCGAAGTGGTGGTGATCCCCTATTTTCTGAACATGGGCCTGCATATCCGGCTGGACATCCCGGAAATGATGCAGGCCGAAGCTGAAAAATATCCCGGCCTGAAGCTGGTCTACGGCCCTCATCTGGGGTTTGACGAAGCCTTCGCGGACATTCTTCACAAGCGCATACAGGCTGCCGCCGACCTGCCGGACGTCCGCAAACTGGAACTGGCCCCCCGGGACGCCTTCCCCGTCCCAAAGGGCCAGGGAGAATTCGTGGAGATGTCCCCGGAAGAAGCCAAAGCCTATGCCCGCAACCATGGGCATGGTCATTCTCACCATCACCACCATGGGCAGTAGAACGCCTCTAAGCCGGTTATGCGTATAGTGTAACGAAAAATTTCGCTATCGGTTAAAATATAACCGTATTTCCAGAAGCGTACCTGTTTTTCTTGGTGAGACAGGAGCGTATGGTTGCCAAAAGGTAATTATTTTTTTTGACTTATACTAAAATATAACTATAATTCTTGTATGGCAATTGTTTTTCTGGAGAAAGCCATGATCGGCAACGAACCGGATCAATCGATATACCGATCCGCAGGGTATGCGGCGCTTGTCGAACGGTACGACCTCGATGTCATTCCGAACTGGCACAAGTCCCTGGTGACTGCCAGCGGCATCCACCGGATCGACTCAAGCGGAGGCATCGTGGAGGAGGTATATCCACCCA
Source organism: uncultured Desulfobacterales bacterium (assembly GCA_964632805.1). GTDB lineage: Bacteria > Desulfobacterota > Desulfobacteria > Desulfobacterales > Desulfosudaceae > CAZWCS01. The sequence continues at coordinate 499 of CAZWCS010000064.1, read as the reverse complement.
AGTACTGGCCGGGGGACACACCTGGCGACCATCTCGAATTTGCGCTCAAGTATGACGGGACGAACCTTGCAATTCTCCGCATCTTGTTTCAGAAAATTGCGGCGGAAGACCTCTTGACACATGTTCGGTCCAAACCAACCGGCAAGTATGCCAGGCGACTGTGGTTCCTGTACGAATTCCTGACCGGTAAAACGCTTCCGCTTGATGATCTGAAGCGGGGGAACTACGTCGATCTGCTCGATCCGGATGAATACTACACAATCCGCCCGGTCCGAAAGGTTCGGCGGCAACGGCTCAACGACAACCTGCCGGGCGATAACCGCTTCTGCCCGGTGGTTCGACGCACCGACACGCTTCGCGATTTCGAAAGGGCCGATTTGCCCAAACGCTGCCGGCAAGTGGTGGCGGGCTATCCGGCTTCGGTTTTGAAACGGGCGCTGGGCTACCTTTATACCAAGGAGACGAAATCCTCCTTTGAAATCGAACATATTACCCCCAC
>CAZWCS010000063.1:0-23759 GCA_964632805.1 uncultured Desulfobacterales bacterium | reverse complement strand
GTTGACAAAAAAAATGAAAAAAATTTTGGCGGGCAGGTAAAATAAAGGAACCCCAAAATGGCAACTACGAAACATTTCAGCGGATTCATCAAAGCGGCGGTGGCCGGGGCGGCGGTGGCCACGGTCTGTGACGCCAACCATGTCTTTACCGGAACGTTGCGTTATCCCCAGCCGGTTGTTTTCGGCCAGCCCCTGTGGGTGTTTCCGGGATTTTTTGCGGTATTCATGGGGATGGCGGCCCTGTACTGGTTTTTGGCAAATATTCTGGAAGGGAAAATTTCCTGCGAAACAAGCACCGCGCATAATGAAGGGGCGGCGTTTGCGGAAACCCTGCTGTTTTTCATGATGGTGTATCTGCTGAGCGGGTTCGGCAATCACGAGCCGGGACTGCTGGCGCTGATTTTTTACGGAAGTTTTGCGATCCGCCTGGGGTTTTCCTATGACCGGACATTTCTGCTGGTGCTGGCGGTTTTGCTGGGGATCGGCGGCATGTTCGCCGAAGGCGTGATGACCCGGCTGGACCTGGTGCACTACCGGCAGCCGGAGATTTTCGGGGTGCCCTGGTGGCTGGGCGGGCTTTACCTGCACGGGGCCTTGGCGCTGCGGGAGGGGATGCGGCATTTTGTGTATCCGGGGCCGGATGGTTCAGGCAAGTAGGGAAGGGACCGGGCTGCTGGCGGCCGGGGTGAAAAGGGGCGGCCTTAATACCTGATGGACTGGTAATGATAATAGGAACGGCTGTCCGGTGAAGCCGCAGTCGCCGAAGAGGTTGTCGCGTCGCCCCCTTCTTCCAGATAAAAAGGACGGGTATCATCTCCCGGCCACCGCGGCACGCGGATCAGGGTCAGGTAGGCGGGAAGGGTTTCCCAGCACCGGGTGTCGGGAACTTCCGTAAGAAAAGAGAAGAGGCGAACCAGCAATTCCACGTTGGAATCGCTGATATTGTTTGCGATAACTTCCTTGGAGGCCACCCGGACGGTTTCCTTGGCAATAATCTGGACCAGCCGCTGGTCCAGGGACGCCTTTAAAATCGAGGCGACATCGGTAGTCACCTGCTCCTTTCCCCGGAAACCGTCCAGGGAACGGATATCCGGCCCGGGGAAACCGCCGCTTCTATCTTCATAGATTACAAAAGAAAACCGGATGGATGGCGGCACCACAATATTTTCCGGAACTTTGACAGGAGCCCGCCCCCGGCTGAGAAAAATTAAAGTTTCCCCGGCCGGTGGTTGCTTTGCCCGGGGGACCGGTTCCGGCAGAAACTGCCGGAAATGTTCCACTTCATCGTAAAAGCCCAGCCGGGATCCCAGGTTGCAGAGCTTGCGGGCCACCGGCCCGGGGTTGTCCATCAATTCGGCCAGTTTTTTGTACTCAATATAGGCCCCGTTAATTTCACCAAGGACCTCAAAACAGTGGGCGATTAACGCCCGGGTGAAATAATCGCCGTTGCAGGCCTCCGGCCAGGCGTCATAGACTTCCAGGGCCTGTTTGGCCTCTACCAGCCCACTTTCAGGCCGGCCGAGGAGGAGGTAATTCATCATCTGAAAGGTATGCACCAGAAGCCGTTCCGCATATTCTCCCTTGTAGTCCGTCATCCAGTCGGAGGTTACCAGCGAGACCGTTTGCTGACCGGCCCTGATAATATCCTGCTCCCGGATCAATGCGGCGGCGTTGCGCAGGACTTCGGAACTTCCCTGGTAATCCCCGCTGTAATGCAGAATGGCCCCTTTTTCCATATAATAAAGGAGCCGGTTCCGGTTATTGATTTTTTCCGGCTCGGCCAGGGCCTGCGAGGCTTGGCTGACATCTCCGCTGTAAAAAGCGGACCGGGCACGGTTCAGGCTGCCGGGGACACAGCCGGACAGGATGAGGCCCGCCATCAGACACAGAAGGCAGGCCCGGCGGGCAGGGATCCCATACGTCCCGGTTGGCCCGGAAAATCTTTTCATTTCAAAGGCGGACGCCATTGCAGCCGGCTTCGTTACCAGCCGATAAACGGTTTTGCGGATTCCCGGACGATTTCCGCGCTGTCCGTCCACTCAATCAGGCCGGTTTCCAGGTCTGTAAGTTCCATGGTCAGGCTGTAGTATTGCAGGGTTTTCTTTTTCAGCCGTACCTGTTTGGACTGTTTCTTCTTAATGGAGCGCAGGGTTCCGGTGATCATGTATTCCGCGCCCACCTGCCGGGCCCGCCGAAGCCGGGACTCTGCGGAAACACTGCCGCCGTACTGATATTCGGTCTCTTTGGCGATATTATCCCGCTGGACCTTGTTGACAAACCGGGCCTTGCCGGACTGAAGAATCTCCTGGCGAATATCATCGGTGATACCGCTGGTTTCAATGTGTTCGGAAGTGCGATTGGCCACACCGTAAACAATAAGTACCGGCCGGTCCTGTCGAGCCGCCAGGGGGGACCTGTTAACCAGGGAACTTACCAGATATTCAACAATGGCGTTTTTATCGGAAAAATCATATCCTTCATCATAGTGAATGACTTCGTCCGGGGAATAATCACGGGTAGTTGCCCGGCATCCGATCAGCATCCCCAACAGAACGGCCAGAAATACCAGAAAAGCACTTTTCCCATAAACCTGTCGCAACATATCCTGCCTCCTTAATTTTTATGCCATCATTCACTTTCGATTTCATGGAGTTTGATCCGGGCTTTCTCGTTGTCCGGATTTTCTCTGAGCTCGGCAATCAGCTCATCAATGGCTTTATCCTTCATCCCTTTGCGGTAATATTCCATGGCCCGGTGATAGCGGGAACTGACTTTGCTCTGTTCTTTCTGGCGGGCGGCAATATATTTTTCATGCGCCACGGTATTGGCCGGGTCTATTTTAATGGCGATCCGGTAAAAGGCAATCGCGTCCTCAAGTTCGTCCTTTTCGTAATAAACATTCCCCACCGCAACCGCCTCGTTGGAATCTTCAATGTTCCATTGCTTCATGCGGTCCCGTTCCCGCTGCTGAAGTTCAAAATCAAAGTCCTTGATCTGGTTGACTTCATCGGCGACCCCATCCACGCTGTGTTGAATCGTAATATTGGTGTCCTCACAGAAACCCGCTGCCGGCATCAGGCAGATCGCCAGCACAAAACAGATTGACCAAGTGAAAAGAGATCGTTGCATAACCTCCTCCCATGTATCTCCTGGATAGGTTCTACCCAGGTTTTAAAATTGTGTTCTCCGGTAAGCTCCGGAATGATACATCATATCTTTATTTTTTTATTATAATATCAAATGGAGAGATTTGTCCATTAAAAATTAAAATAAAGTAATTTCAATATATTATATAAAGACCCGGCCTTCGCTGATCTTTTTTCCCGAATGCCGGCAACAGCCCAAAACACGGGCCCCGAGCAGGTTTACCGGGCGGCATCGGTTACCGTTGGTAAAATAATGGGGTAACGAAAAAGGCAGGGGGACTATCCGATTTTTGAAAAGCATTGATCCGGCCGGCCGGCTGGAATACAATCAGTTGCAGAGATAACGGGGAAAAAATGAAATGGCATGCCGCCCTTTATGGAATTTCCGGAAAAAGCCGAAAACCTTGAAGACCGCCTGATTGCTGCTTTTATGCAGGAGACGGACACCGTGCGGCTGGAGCGGCTGCAGGCCCTCATGGAACGCCTCCGCATCGGGCGGTTAATCATCGAAAAACTGGGTTCCGAGCAATACTTGAAACGCGATCTCCCGCAATTGATGGACATCATCGAAAAGGAGTTGACCCGCTAATACCCCCCCCTTTTCGGACTTGCGGCACGGTCCCCCTTCAAAGAAAAGTTTCCTGCCGGTCTCCCCACAGCAGTTGCCGCACCCGCTCCAGGCTCTTTTTGGCCGGCCCGGTATCGGTCCCGAGCTGTATTACTTCCAGCAACAGAATACCGTCAAAACCGCGGAAAAAGTCCAGATGGGGAGAATAATCAAAATTGCCCTCCCCGATAATCAAATGATCGTCACTCTGGCCGAAATTATCGGTAAAATGGATCTGCTTGGCATACGGCCCCAGCCGGGAAATGGCCTCCTCCAACTCATTGTTCAGCCGGGCATGGCCGATATCCAGGCAAAACCACAGGGCCGGTGAGTCCACCGTCTCCCGGACAGCAAGAAGCTCGTCCACGGAACGATCAATGGCATCGGCCTCAAATCTGATGTTTTCCAGGCATAAAAAAACGCCCCGTTGGCGGGCATGCTCGGCTGCCCGGCACAGGGCATCCCGATTATAATCCCACTGGAGCCGGGACACCTGGGGCACCTTTTTTCGGAAATTCTGCGAAACGACATAGCTGCCGTTGTGAACGGTTATCAGCTGCCCCCCCATATCCGCGCACATATCGATGGCAACCAGTGTCTGCCGCAGAGACTCCGCCCGGATACCCGGATTCAGGGCGGCGATATTCAGGCTGTTGAAAGGAGCGTGGACCGACAAACGAATGCCGGCCGCTTCCACCATCTCCCTGACCTGCCGGCGCTGCCGGGAAGTAATATTGTCACAGATACACTGGGGAAACTCCCCGGACACTTCCACCGCCTCATATCCCAGTTCGATCGCTGCTTTTACGACCGCCGGAACCGGCAACAGCATCACGGCTACCCCGGCCATTCCGATTTGCGGCATGTTCCCCTCTTATGGTTTAAAACAACCTGTCATTTTTTTTACCCTACCGGATTGCCCCCTTTTCGTCAAGGGCACGACGCGGTCCGATTATTACGGATTATTGACAGACCAGTAATGGACTGCTAAAATAAAAACATATGTTATTTCGTTGCTACACAGATTTACCGCTTGCGCTCTTCTGCGGGAAAGGCGGATCGCCATGGATCTGACGACCATCGTCTGGGGCAGTTTCACCATCCGGGATATACTGCTCGGGGCCGGCCTTCTTGTCGGCCTTATGGCAGCGATCCCTGTTCTCAAAAAAATATTTTCGCCCCGCCGGGAAAATGCACATATTCAACAAACGCGTTGCCCGGAATGCGGATGGCAGGGGCAGGTCAGCCGGCATGCCGGGGTCTGCCCCCGATGTAACAGCCCCCTGGGTGACCGCAGCGCCAAACCGCCGGCCAGATGAGCCGTTCCAATCCCAAGCGACGGCAGCGGCAATAAATTGTATCAATCGTTCCCTTGCTGACGACCTTGCCATTGCCGTTTTCCGCAGAAAGGGAGTATTGCATGCAGCCCATATTGATTGTCGGGATCATTATTGTCGCCGGATTTCTTCTGGGAGAGGCGTTCTCCCGTCTGGGGCTGCCCGAAATTACCGGTTATATGGCCGCCGGGATACTGCTCAATCCCGATCTGACTCATTTTATTCCCCAATCCTTTGTTACCCACACCGAAAAGGCGTATTTTCTTCGATGACTTTCCCCCGAAATATCCGGTTGCTTCTCGTTATCCTGCTGATATGCCTCTGTCTCGGCGGCGGGGTCTATTTGTATAATACCCATGACGCCGGCCGTTTTCTTACCGAGCTGATTAACGAAAAAACCCATCCCGGCCTGCTTTTGCTGTCATTTCTGATCCTGCCCGTAGTGGGCGCGCCGATCAGTATTTTCCTGGTGCTGCTGGGCATCCGATTCGGACCGGTTTACGGAATGGGGTTCATGCTGGCCGGGATGCTGCTTCATATGCTGGCGGCCTTTGGCCTGGCCCATTCCTATATTCGCCCCTGGCTGGAAAAAATGGCCGGAAAACGGAATATTGACATTCCGGCGGTCCCTCCGCACCGGCATATCCGCTTCAGTATCCTGTTTATGGCCATTCCGGGGCTGCCCTACACCGCCAAAAATTACCTGCTGGCCCTGTCCGGCGTCCGCTTTCCCGTTTTTCTTCTTGCCGGCTGGCCGGTGAACGCGCTGCTGGGAGCACCGTTTATCATTCTGGGCGGGGCGGCCGCCGCCCGGAAAAATTTTCTGATTCTGGCGATCATTATTGTCGCTGCCTGGTTGATTTATCAGGCCGCCACCGTATCCTGGAAAAAATATCGGAACATATCCGCCTCGGGAAAATCATCCTGACGCCCGGGTCCATAAAACAGACAACCCAAAAAACACCACAAGGAGAACTCGCTGAAAACCATGCTGACCCACTGGATCCCCTGGAAACTGATCATCCGGAGGGCCGCCAGGGCCCATGGATTTATCGACCCCCTGGGACTGCTGGCCCGCCTGCGACAATTTGCCCAACCCTCGGAAATTCAGGAACCCATTGAACTGCTGCGGGCGGGCATCGTCTTCCACGCCCGGGGCCTGGTCAATGCCAAGGCCATTCAGCAGAATCTGGACTGGATCTGGCCTTACTGGGTAGAAAAACAATTCAACCCCCGGGATCCCTCCTTCATCCCCCGGGCCTTTTCCATCAGCCATATCAATCTTACCCATCGCAACTGGACGGCGGCAGGCATCCCGGACAGCGATGACTACCCCCTGGTGGACCCCCGGGGGTTGGTCACCCCTTTTTACGACGGCTGGTCCCTTGATTTCTGGCTGGTATCCTCCGAAGGGGACCTTCTGGCACCTTCCCGCAGCCGTCAGACCGAACAGAAACTGCACCTTACCCCCAACCTCCGGATTGACACCACGACCAGCACCTCCATCGGAACCATCACCACCCAGGTGACCCTGGAACGCGAAAACCGCCGGTCCTTTGTCCGTATCGCGTGTGAAACCACAGCCAGTAGCGGCGACCTGGCGGTGGTCGCCGTGCGCCCCTACAATCCCGAAGGAATCCAGTTTGTTGAAAAAATCGTCCGCCTGCAGGGAAACCGGGGGCTCCGGATCAACGGAGAGAACGAAATCCGCTTTCAGCCACAGGCCCGGGAGATATTGCTTTCCGAATACGCCGAAGGGGATGTGCTGCACAAGTTACAGTCCGGAGAGAAAACAGATCAAAAAACACCCGGCGTCCAATGCAAAGTGGGCATGGCCACGGCGGCGGCCGTCTTTCCTGTCGATCACAACGACCGGCCGCAAAAAATCCGGCTGCAAATTCCGCTGACAAACCCGGACAATCCGCCGGATTGTCCGGCGGAAGCAAGCGCCGGCGATTCTTATCCACCGGCCGCGATCGCCTGGAAGGGGGCCATGGACGGTACGGCCGGGCTCCAGATACCGGATGAAAAAATGCAGTTTCTCTATGATGCCGCCCTTCGAACGCTGCTTTTGCTGTCGGCGAAAACCATTGTCCCGGGCCCCTTTACCTACAAACGTTTCTGGTACCGGGACGCCGCCCTCATGCTGCATGCGTTGCTGGTGACCGGTTGTGAAAAAAAGTGCGCCCGACTGCTGGAAACCTTTCCCGCCGGGCAGAAAGCTTCCGGCTACTTTCAATCCCAGGAGGGAGAATGGGATTCCAACGGGCAGGTTCTGTGGATTGTGGATCGCTTTCAGGCCCTGACCGGCCGGGAGCTGGACAAAAGCTGGAAAACCGTTGTTAAAAAAGCCGCCCGCTGGATTGACCGCAAGCGCCTCACCAATGCCCGGGGGCAGCCGCACAACGGTTTGCTGCCGGCGGGCTTCAGCGCCGAGCATCTGGGGCCCAACGACTATTATTACTGGGACAACTTCTGGGCCATTGCCGGAATGCAGGCGGCGGCCCGTATCATGAAAGGCTTCGGAGAGATTGCAGCGGCGGAAACATTCTCCCGCCAGGCCGCCGACTTTCAGGCAGACCTGGAAAAAAGTCTGGCCCAGATTCCCGAACAACGCAAAAAAGGCTGCCTGCCCGCCTCGCCCTACCGCCGCCTGGACCCGGGTGCGATCGGTTCCCTGGTGGCCGACTACCCCTTGTCCCTTTATCCGCCGAAAACCCCCTCCATTATCAACACGGCCCGGTTCCTGATGGAAAACTGCTTCCAGCAGGGCGGATTTTTCCAGGATATGATCCATTCCGGGATCAACGCCTACCTGACCCTGGCCATCGCGCAAACCCTCCTCCGCTACGGGGACAGCCGGTATCAGGAGCTCATCCGAACCGTTGCCGCCCTGGCCTCTTCCACCGGCCAGTGGCCGGAAGCCATTCATCCCATCACCGGCGGCGGCTGCATGGGAGACGGTCAGCATGGCTGGGCGGCCGCGGAATGGGTAATGATGATCCGGAATCTGTTTCTCCGGGAAGAGGGCCACACCCTGGTGGTGGGCTCCGGTATTTTCCCGGAATGGCTGCAAACCGGCCGGAAGCTCTCTTTCGGTCCCGGTCTTACCCCTTTCGGCCCGGTAACGGTGTACCTGGCGGTGAATAGCCGGGGGGTGGAACTGACTCTTGCCGGGGCAACCGCCAAACCCCTCACTTTCCCCGAATACCGCCTGGAAGCCCGTGTTCCGGGTTTTCGGACGCAATCCCTGCCCGGCCTGAATCAACCGATAATCCTGCAACCGGAGTAGATTATGCGCATATGTATGTTTACCAACACTTACCTGCCGCATGTCGGCGGGGTGGCCCATTCCGTTTCCATTCTGGCCCGGGATCTCCAGCAACAGGGGCATCAGGTGCTGGTCATCGCGCCGGAATATGCCGCCGAAAATCGGCAACAAACCGATGAAATCCGTGAAGTCCGCCTGCCGGCCATCCAGAATTTCAATGGCAGTGATTTTTCCGTCCGGTTGCCGGTACCGTTTGTTCTGGATGAAAAAATTGAACATTTTCAGCCGGATATTATCCACAGCCATCATCCCTTTCTGCTGGGCGACTCCGCCCTGCGAACCGCGGCCACCTATCAGCTGCCGCTGGTCTTTACCCACCACACCCTGTATGAACAGTATACCCATTATGTTCCCTTTGACTCTGATCTGATGAAACGGTTTGTCATCCAGTTGTCCACCAAATACGCCAATATGTGCGACCGAATTATCGCGCCCAGTCAGAGTGTGGCCGATCTGATTGTCAGCCGGGGCGTAAAACGACCGGTGGAAGCCATTCCCACCGGCGTGGACCTGGACTTTTTCCGCCAGGGAGACGGTCCGGGCTTTCGAAAACAATTCGGCCTGCCGGAGACCGCCTTTGTCTTCGGGCATGTGGGCCGCCTGGCACCGGAAAAAAACCTGGATTATCTGGCCCGGGCCATGGCGGACTGCCTGGCGCGTGATGAAGCCGCCCATTTTCTGGTGGTGGGTGAAGGCCCCAGCACCAAAACCATGAAAAAAATGTTTCAATCGCAAAAAGTGCCGGAAAAAGTCATTTTTGCGGGCAAACAATCCGGGCCGGCCCTCCGGGATGCCTATCACGCCATGGACACCTTTGTTTTCAGCTCTTTTTCCGAAACCCAGGGAATGGTTCTGATGGAAGCCATGGCCGCGGGGCTGCCGGTCATTGCCCTGGACGCCTCCGGTGCCCGGGAAGTGGTAATGGAAAGAGACAACGGACGGCTGCTTTCGGGAAACACGCCTGCGCCGCAATTTTCCCGGGCCGCCCGGGAAATGATCTCTTCCGCTGACTTCCGGGAAAACTGCGCCCGGCAGGCTCTGGCCACCGCCGCTCGATTTTCCCGGGAATCCTGTGCCAGGCAGGTCGCGGAACTGTATCACCAAGCCCGAAAAAATTTCTCTGTCGCAAGTGACAAGGACCCCATTGATCTCCCCGCCTGGGAGGGATTTTTATCCCGGGTCAACATCGAATGGCAGCTGCTGGCCCAGAAAGCCCGGTCCATCGTCAACGCCATGAAGCCGGAAGAAACGTAAACCGAAATTTCTCGGGGATACCCTCGATTTCGGTTTGCTTCCCCGGCCAGACGCTGGTACAACCAAAAACAATTTGCAGACAGACCTCGAACAACAGGAGAAACATTCATGAACGCTGAAACCACTGCGCCGGCCGCGCCAACCGAACGGCTGACAACCTTGCTGGGGATTGCGCATCCCCTCATTCTGGGCCCGATGCGGCTCATCACCCTGGGTGCCATGGCGGCGGAAGTATCCAACAGCGGCGGATTGGGCGTTATCGCCGGCTCGGGTCTGTCCGCCGAGCAGTTGCGCCGGGAGCTGGATACGGCCGCCACCCGGACCGAACGCCCCCTGGCCGTGAACATCCCCATCTACCGTCCCAACGCCGAAGAAGCCATGGATATCGCCCTGGAAAAGGGGGTTGCCGTTATCTATACCTCGGCCGGAAACCCCGCCAAATTTCTGCCGCGTCTCAAAGAAGCGGGCGTAACCGTGATCCATAAAGTCTCCAACGAAAAAATGGCCGTCAAAGCCGAGGCGGCCGGTGTCGATGCCGTGGTGGCTATGGGCTATGAAGCCGGCGGCCATGTGGGCCGGGGGAACAATACCACTTTCTGCCTGATCCCGCGTCTGACGGATATACTTACCATACCGGTGATCGCCGCCGGAGGCGTCGCCGATGGCCGGGGCCTGCTGGCGGCCCTGGCCCTTGGCGCAGCGGGGGTTGAAATCGGCACCCGCCTGGTCGGCTCCACGGAATGCCCGGTTCCGGACTTTTTTAAGGAAGCCATTCAGCAAGCCGACGGTGAGGCCACTCTGCTTCTGGGCAAAGGCGCCATGCCCATCCGGGTGCTGAAAAACCGCGTCACCATGGAGGTCTCGGGCATGACGGATACGGCTGCGGACCAGGCCATGGAAAAAGCCGGCGATGCGGTTTACGTACAGTCCGGGGGGGACCGGGAGACCGCTGTCATGCCCTGCGGGCAGGCCGCCTCCCTGATACGGGAAATCGCCCCTGTGCGGGAAATACTGCAGAAAATCATGACGGAAACAATCGCGGTCAGAGATCAATTGCAAAGGATAAAATTATGAATGATACCGCCAAAACCTACGAACATATCCTGTACGGCGTAGTGGACAACGTGGCCTGGCTGACCTTGAACCGCCCCGAACGATATAATGCCTTTGGGGGATTCATGCGCCAGGAGGTTCTGGAAGGACTCCAGCGGGCAGCGGCGGATGAAGAGGTCCGCGTACTGGTGATTACCGGCGCCGGCAAAGCCTTCTGCACCGGCGGTGATGTCGGGGAATTTGCCTCGGGCGAAACCAAAGCGCTGACCCCGACGGTCTCCAGCCGTCGCCACGCCATGTGTGAAGCGGTTTTGACTATCAACAATATGGAAAAACCGGTAATCGCTGCGGTCAACGGCGTAGCGGCGGGCGGCGGCTGCAATCTGGCCCTGGCCTGCGATATCCGCGTTGCCAGCGAAAAGGCCCGGTTCGGGCAGGTGTTCACCCGGCGGGGGGTCCACCCCGACTGGGGCGGCATCTATTTTCTGCCGCGGCTGGTGGGGTACGCCAAAGCCGCGGAACTGATCTTTTCCGCTGAAGTCATTGACGCTGCCGAAGCGCTGTCCATCGGCCTGGTCAACAAGGTTGTCCCTCCTGAAGAGCTGGAAACCGTCACCACGGAATTGGCCCGGCGCATGGCCGGAAATGCCCCCATTCCCATGGCGCTGGCCAAACGGGGGTTGCAGAATTTCTACCAGTGGGACCTTCCCCAGGCCCTGGATTATGAATCCTATGCTCTGGAAGTGTGTATGAAAACCGAAGATGTTATCGAAGGGTTCGGGGCTTTTCTGGAAAAACGGGACCCGGAATTCAGAGGACGGTAACCCGGAAAATCCGATCCGTCCCGCAAAAAAAGGTGCCGGGGTTTTCCCCGGCACCTTTTGCACTGTCCGCCTGATTGTAAAGCAATTGTTTACTTGTCGGCTTCCTCGTAATCGGCATCAATAACATCGTCATCTTCAGATCCGCCGCCGCCGGCCTGCTGCTGCCCGCCGGCATCACCGGCCCCTGACGCTTGCTGGGCCCCTTCCTGAGAAGCCTGCTGGTACATGGTTTCGGCCAGTTTGTGCGACGCCTGGGCCAGTTCCTCCGTTTTCTGCTTGATGGTGGCCGTATCGTCGGTATCTTTGACCTTTTTCAACTCTTCGACCTTGTTTTCGATATCGGCTTTGGTGGCCGCATCCAGCTTGTCTTCCCCGATTTCCCGCAGGGATTTTTCCGTCTGATAAATCATGGAATCCGCCGTGTTCTGCGCTTCCACCAGTTCCTTCTTCTTTTTGTCCTCTTCGGCGTGGGCCTCGGCTTCTTTTACCAGCTTGTCGATCTCCTCCTGGGAAAGTCCGCTGGAAGCGGTAATCTTAATCGACTGCTCCTTGCCGGTGCCCAGATCTTTGGCCGAAACATGAACGATGCCGTTGGCATCGATATCAAAGGTCACCTCGATCTGCGGCACCCCCCGCGGAGCCGGGGGAATGTCCGCCAATTCAAACCGTCCCAGCGTTTTGTTATCCTGGGCCATCTCCCGCTCCCCCTGGAGCACATGAATGGATACCGCCGGCTGGTTGTCCGCCGCAGTGGAAAAAATCTGGCTCTTTTTGGTCGGAATGGTGGTATTCTTTTCGATAAGCTTGGTCATAACTCCGCCCAGGGTCTCGATCCCCAGAGAAAGCGGGGTCACATCCAGCAGCAGCACATCATTGACATCCCCTTCCAATACACCGGCCTGAATGGCCGCACCCATGGCCACGACCTCGTCCGGATTGACCCCCTTGTTGGGATCTTTGCCGAAAATCTTCCTGACCCGATCCTGTACCGCCGGCATACGGGTCATACCGCCAACGAGAATAATCTCGTTGATTTTGTCTTTGGCATATCCGGAATCCTGAAGCGCCTGCTGACAGGGGCCGTCCAGCTTGTCCAGAAGATCGGAAACCAGTTCCTCCAGCTTGGCCCGGGTCAGTTTAATATTCAAATGTTTGGGGCCGCTGGAATCGGCAGTGATAAAAGGCAGATTGACGTCTGTCTGGGTAGCGGAAGACAGTTCCATTTTGGCTTTTTCCGCCGCTTCCTTCAGCCGCTGCAAAGCCATCTTGTCCTCCCGAAGGTCGATTCCCTGGTCTTTCTTAAACTCATTGGCCAGGTAATCCACTACGCGCAGATCAAAATCCTCGCCTCCCAGATGGGTATCGCCGTGGGTCGATTTGACCTCAAAAACGCCATCGCCCAGTTCCAGTACGGAAATATCAAAGGTGCCGCCGCCGAGATCAAATACGGCAATCACTTCATCGTTTTTTTTGTCCAGCCCATAGGCCAGGGAGGCGGCGGTGGGCTCGTTAATAATCCGCTCCACTTCCAGGCCGGCAATTCTTCCGGCGTCCTTGGTGGCCTGCCGCTGACTGTCGTTAAAATAGGCCGGAACGGTAATTACCGCCTTGGTAACTTTCTCCCCCAGGTATTCCTCCGCCGTATTCTTAATGTCAGCCAGAATAAAAGACGATATTTCCGCCGGACTGTGCTGTTTGTCCCGCATGGTCACCCGCACATCTCCGTTGGAGGCCTTGTCAATTTTATAGGGGAGTATTTTTATATCATTCTGGACTTCCGAAGAATCAAATTTGCGCCCGATCAGCCGCTTGACCCCGAAAATGGTGTGCTCCGGATTGGTAATGGCCTGCCGTTTGGCCACCTGGCCCACCAGACGTTCACCGGCATCGTTCACCGCCACAATTGACGGAGTCGTCCGCCCGCCTTCGGGATTGTTGATGACATGGGCGTTTTTCCCTTCCATCACGGCTACACATGAATTCGTCGTTCCCAAGTCTATTCCGATTGTTTTACCCATTGGTTCTCCTCCTTACTATCTAAAATAAAATGGTTTTCATTCGTTTTTTTTTTCGGCATCCGCCGTTTTCCGGGTCGCCACAACGACCATAGACGGGCGCAGCAGGCGGTCGTGAATCATATACCCTTTCTGATATTCTTCCAGCACCCTGTTTTCTTCAACTTCCTCCGTTTCCTGCCTGGCCACTGCCTGATGAAAGTTGGGATCAAACGGTTCGCCCAAGGCCTGAATCGGCACAACATGAAAGCGCTCAAAAATCTTCAAAATTTCCTGCAGGGTCATCTCCACTCCCTGCAGGAGTCCCTCCGTCTGTTGGTCATTCTCACCGCAGGCGGCCGCCAGGGCTCTTTCCAGATTGTCAACCACCGGTAAGAGTTCTTTCACCAGGGACTCATGGGCATATCGCTTGAATTCTTCCCACTGCCGATCCAGTCGTTTCTTATAGTTATCAAACTCTGCGGATGTTCGCAGGTAGCGATCATTTAACCGCTCCTTCTCTTCTTCCAAACGCCCTTTATCTTCTTCCAGTATCCGTATAATATCTTTTAATTCCGAAGAGTTATCATTAACCGGCGCGTCTTTTCCGGAAGATTCGGTCTCTGCTTCCGATTCCGCCAGACCCGTCTCGGAACGTTCGGCAGAATCTTCGTTTATGGGTATATTTGTTTGTTTTTCTTTTTTCTGTTTGCTCAAACCAATATCCTCACTTTTTTCGATCCCCGCATTTTCTCTTAACTATAAGAAATAAATAACAAATTAAATCAATTACAAAAATACTGTGCATTTTGCTTCATTGGTTACTATGGAAAATAAGAACGAATATGATTCTGTCAAGAATGATGTCCTCGTAAAAAGCCGAAAAACAGCTTTCCAGTCACTCCGGGCTGATCCGGTATTCATTTTTTTCAATTACTTAATTCGGAATAGAGGCCGGAGCAGGCCCGGAGTGACGACTTTAGGAGGGCATCAAGAATAAGAAATAAAAAAAAGCCTGGTTGTGCAATCCCTGTCGACATATGCCACAGCCTCTGCCCATAACATGACCGGGATCGATCCGTGACACTGACCGCGACGGTTATCGCTGCTTCCTTCCGGACCTGACGAGGTTCCCGACCGTCAGTTGCACAGCGGCCGGCCAGAATGGACAACGCCTGACATGTAAGCCTTCAGGGATCATTCAGCCCTGCATAAAGCGGATTTCAGGTAAAGGGCACCGCTAACTCCCCGCCTAGCACAACCAGGTTCGGCAATTATAGACCAACTGCACCGGACGCTTCAAGAGAAGATTTTTGATTTGAAAATTATTTCATATCATGTAACGCTTTTTTTATGACAAACCAGAAAACCAGATCAGGGACAGACGCGGCAAATTTTCTGCAAACGATAGTCAAAACCGTCAACGTCTGGCGAATGGTTTCGCCGGACGAATCCGTCCTGGTCGGTGTCTCCGGAGGGGTAGATTCGGTAACGCTGCTGGCGGCCTTACACGAACTTACCGGACAACTCGGAATCCGGCGCCTGGGCGTGGCCCACGTCAACCACGGCCTGCGTGGAAAGGATGCGGACGACGAGGCCGATTTTGTAGTTGCCCTGGCCGCAGAATGGCGGATTGCCTGTTATACCAAGCGGGTAGATGCAGCCGGTTTTGCCGCAGGCCGGGGGCTTTGCCTGGAGGAGGCGGCCCGGCAGATACGATACAACTGTCTGCAGGCCATCGCCGGCCGACAAGGATACGATAAAATCGCCACCGGCCATCATGCCGGAGACAATGCCGAACTGGTCCTGATGAATCTTCTGCGCGGCAGCGGTCCGGCCGGGCTGGCCGGCATCCCCCCAATCCGGGAAAAAATTGTGCGCCCGCTGATTGAACTGTCCCGGGCGGATATTCTGGACTTTGCCGCGTCCCGAAACCTGTCCTTTGTCGAGGATCAGACCAATACCGACCTCCGTTTTCTGCGCAACCGCGTCCGCCACCAGCTGTTGCCCCACCTGAAACAGGAGTATAATCCCGGAATCCTGGAAAACCTGAACCGAACCGCCCGGATTTTCCGGGACGAGGAAGCCTGGCAGCAAGAACGCCTTCAAGCCCTTTTCGAACAGGCCTGCCTGAAAGAAGCGCCGGGAAAAGTCACCCTTTCCGCCTCGTTTCTACACCGACAGCCCCGGGCCGTCCAGCGGCGCCTGTTTCGAAAAGCCGTGGAAAAAATCAACCGGAATCTGCGGAAAATCGCGTTTGAACATGTGGAGGCCATATGCCTCTGCCTGGAAAAAAACAGCCCTTTTCATCTGGATCTTCCCGGCCCCTTACAGGTGCGACGGCAAGACGAAGTGCTGCACTTTTTCCGATCAGGTACCGGACCAGACCCCACGGAAAACCAGGGAAAATTTTTCCATACCGTCTTTCAGGAGGGGTTCCGGAATGCTTCCGTGGTGCTTGAGGAAGTCCACAGCCGAATCGATTTTTCTTTGCTGAAAAAAGAAGAACTTCCTGATATCAAAAGACAAAAAATTACCGTGGCCTTTTTTGACCTGGAGAAACTGACCCCCCCGCTGGTCATCCGCAACGTGCTTCCCGGAGACCGCTTTTCGCCCCTGGGTCTGTCCGGCACCCAGAAAATCAAGGATTTTTTCATCAACAACAAGATTCCGCCGTTCCGCCGCAAAATCTGTCCGGTCCTTGTTTCCGGGGCGTCCATCATCTGGCTGGTGGGATATCGACCGGCCGAAACCGCGAAAATTACCACCGACACCCGCCGGGTGCTGAAAGCCGAACTGTTTTCTATCTAACCGATTTCTATCTACAGAAAATCCTCAATGGTAAGTATGGGAGAAACGGAGACACCCTGCGCTTCAATATTCTGCCGACCGTTTTCTTCACAGCGATCCAGCAGGGGAATTACGCAGAGAACGAATAAACCGTGTGCCCGGGCGATGTTCAGGGCTTTAACCGTGGAACCGCCGGTGGTGACCACGTCCTCCGTAATAATCACCCGATCACCTTCCTTTACACTGCCTTCAATCTGCAGACCGGCACCATGTGCTTTCGGTTCTTTGCGAATGGAAAACGATTCCACTGCCTGGCCATGCCGGTGAAACGTATAGGCCGCGGCATATGACAGGGGGTCGGCGCCCATGGTCAACCCCCCGATACCCTCCGGCTGGAGCCCCAACTCGCGGATGCGCTCATAAATCAACTCGCCGGTCAAATACTGGCCTTCGGAAAAACAGGTCACTTTTTTCAGATTGAAATAAAAACGGCTTTTTTTCCCGGAAGTCAGGGTAATCTCCGGTTGCTCCGTCTGTTTGTAGGCGCGCTCCCGGATCAACGTTATCAATCGTTTCTTTTTATCCATGCCGCCCGTCTTTCCCGTTTTTGCAGAACATTTTTCATATACCCGGTATTTCCCGCTATCTCCGCCGCTTTTTATTTTCCCGGGAACACGGCGGTCACTGATTTCCCAGCCCGTTCTGCTGCTGACAATCCGGGCAGGTCCAGGTGATCCCGTTACAGGACAGTCCCCAGGCATTTTCATACATGCAGTTCTGGCAGATGGAAAACCCGCAAGAACGGCATGGCCAGCAGAAAATATCCGAACGGCCGCAGCAGGAACAACACCGGGAGCGAGTCCGTTCCCGTTTTTCTTTATAGGTCGTCATTTTTTGCTTTGCAAACGGTATCATCCTTGATGCTCTCGTAAAAAGTCGTAAAACAGCTTTTTTGTCATCCCGGACTTGATCCGGTATCCAGTTTTTTCAATTACTTAATTATGCATAGACTCCGGGTCAGGCCCGGAGTGACGACTTTTTACGACGCTATCATCCTTGCTGTACATGTGATGCTTTCGAGCCCTACTATACCGTTCTTTACCCGTTCTGCCAACGCTTTTATCCGTTTGCGCGGTTACATGAATTTTCCACCGATTGCCGGAGAAAGGGTTGACCGGCCCCGGTTTTTTCGTTACTACCCAGAAGAGATCCCTTTGGGGGAAAAATACCTTCCGCGATGAAAGGACACAAAATACCATGAACCATGCGGTTGCCGCCGTCATCCTGGCCGGCGGAGAAAACAAACGACTGAACGGGAAAAACAAAGCCTTTTTACAGATTGACGGCCGGCCTTTGCTGGATCGTGTCCACGGCGCTTTGCGACAATTGTTTTCCGAAATCACCATTGTTGCCAACAAGCCGCTTGATTATCTGGCCTGGAATGTTAAAATAACCACTGATGTCTTTCATCACCGAAGCTCCCTGACCGGTCTTCATGCCGGGTTGCTGTTTACACAGGCCGCGCAGGTTTTTGTCTGCGCCTGCGACACGCCGTTTTTAAAGCCTTCCGTGATAAAGGCAGTTCTGAAAAATATAGACGATGCCGCAGACATTGTGGTGCCGGCTACCAGCAACGGCATGGAACCGCTTTGCGCGGTCTATTCCAAACATTGTCTGAAAACCGCGGAAAACTGTCTGCAGCGGAAAATGTTCTCCATCCGGAATATTTATGATGCCTTACGGGTCAAAACCGTTCCGGAAGAAATATTGCGACAGCAGGATCCGGACCTGATTTCCTTTTTTAACATCAATACCTTCCGGGACTTGGAAACCGCCCGGAACCTGTTGACAACAGCCGAAAACGACCGCCGCAAGGGGGCGCCCTCATGAAACTGGACGACTATCTTGAAAAAATCCGCGCCCACCCGGATTTTGACCGGGCCGGAATGATTCTGTCCCATGTCGGGGTGGTCCGCCGGACTTCCGGAGACGGGCGGAAAATCGTTGACGGCCTGACCGTATCAGTGGATCATAAACGCTTGCAAACCGCCGTGGAACATTACAAGCAAACCCCGGGGATTGTTGATATCCTGGTGGATATTGCGGAAAACAGACCGCTGGCGGTGGGAGAAACGATTATGGTCCTGGTCGTGGCCGGTGATGTACGAGAAACCGTGCTGACCGTCCTTTCCGACCTGCTGGATGAAATCAAGACCCGGGTGGCCCATAAAGTGGAGCACTTCGCCGAACCGGACGGAGCCGGCAATGCCTGATTTTACCCATATCGACGAGAACGGCCGCACCCGGATGGTGGATGTCTCCGACAAGGCGGCAACCGACCGGCGGGCGGTCGCCCGGGGAACCATTCGCCTGCATCCGGAAACACTGAAAAAAATCGATCAGGGCGCACTCAAAAAGGGGAATGTCTTTGAAACCGCCCGTATCGCCGGGGTTATGGCCGCCAAAAATACGGCCGCGATGATTCCCATGTGCCATCCCCTGAATATCACGCACGTGGCTGTGGACTTTTCTGTCCGCCGCGAAAGCGCTGTCATCGATATCCGGGCCGCAGTCAACTGCCGGGGGCGGACAGGCGTGGAAATGGAAGCCCTGACGGCGGTTTCCGTGGCGGCCCTGACAATATATGATATGTGCAAATCCTGCGACAAAACCATGGTTATCGCCGATATTCAACTGATCGAAAAAAGCGGCGGCAAAAGCGGGCATTTCCAGGCGATATAAGAAAGAGCACCTTATAAACAGAGAGAGCACCTTATGTTTGGCATTGGCATGCCGGAATTGCTGGTCATCCTGGCGGTGGCCCTGATCGTTATCGGCCCCAAGAAACTCCCCGAACTGGCCCGTTCTCTGGGAAAGGCCATGGGAGAATTCAAACGGGCGACCAATGAACTCCGCAGCGCGGTCAATCTTGATGAAGACATCGAGGTGGTGAAAAACACCATGGATGACCTCAAAGGTGCTGCCTGGGATAACACCGCTCCGGACGAAAAAAAAATGTCCCTTCCCACCGTTGAGACCACCGCCTCCGCTGCGGACGAAGACAACTTGCCGCCGGAAAAGGAGAACGACATAAAAAAAAACCCGGCCGATCCCCGGAACGGACAGGAGACAGACCATGACTGAGGCGGATAACGGCGACACGCTGATGAGTCACCTGGAAGAACTTCGTCAGCGTCTGATTCGGTGTGCCATCGCCATTGCCGCCGGTTTCGGGGTGGCCTATGCTTTTAAAGAGCGGATATTCCATATCTTGACCCGGCCTTTGATGACGGCCATGAAAGGCAGTGAGAACACCATGATTTTCACCGGGCTGCCGGAGGCTTTTTTTACCTACTTAAAAGTATCCCTGCTGGCGGGAATTATTCTGGCGCTGCCGGTGATTTTTTACCAGTTCTGGATGTTCGTGGCCCCCGGGCTGTACAAAAAAGAGCGTACCATTATTCTGCCGGTGGTTCTGATTTCTCTGGTTTTCTTCTCCGCCGGGGCCCTCTTCGGCTACTTCCTGGTCTTTCCTTACGGCTTTCAGTTTTTCCTGAGTTTTTCCTCGGAGACCATCCGGGCCTACCCTTCCATGCGGGAGTATCTGAGCTTTTCCGCCAAACTGCTCCTGGCCTTTGGCCTGGCGTTTGAACTGCCGTTGATTATCACCTGTTTCGCCCGCTTTGGACTGGTTTCCACCGAATTTTTGAAGAAAAACCGGAAATACGCCGTTCTGATCTTCTTTGCCGGCTCGGCCATGCTGACACCACCGGACGTGGTTACCCAGGTCATGCTGTCCATTCCGCTGATGATCCTCTACGAGTTAAGCATCTGGGGGGCAAAAATTTTCGGGCGAAAACCCCTGACTGCGGAAGATCAGGAAGAAAAACCGGCCGAAGAACCCGGAACATCTTAGCAGAAAAATCGTTTTTTCTGATTGACAATCCCTGGCAGGCGGAAGTATACTTGTACCTTAATGTGGTAGCAAAGAAACATGCGTATAACAAATAACGTGATAAACGGAAATTTCAGAGAAGGGAGGCATAACCGATTATGAAAAAAGGAATGCAAGCTGTGGTTGTTGCCGGTGGGATTGTACTGCTGCTGATCGTGGGTATTGCCATCGCCGGCACGGAGTTCGAAGATGTCATCAAAATGGAAAATAAGCAGGCATATGACCGCCACACCAAAGGCATTGTGAGCTTTACCCATAAAAAGCATGTAGATGACTACGGGATCGGCTGCGGGGAGTGTCACCATGACGACAAAGGACAGCCGCTGGAGTTGAAAAAAGGCGATGCGGTTCAGTCTTGCCTGGCATGCCACCAGAAAGGCCGGGCCGACAGGGGCAAACTGCGGGACCTGTCCCGGGAAGAGCGGGAAAAAGAAGAGCTGAAATACCACTACGGTGCCATTCATGAAAACTGCCAGGGATGCCACGAAGAAGACAACCAGGAAAAAGCCGGAGATCCGAGAAAAGGTCCGGCTCCGGTATCCTGTAACGATTGCCATCCCCGGGAACCGCGCGATTAAGCGTTTTCAGCGCTTCCCGAAAAAAACCAGCCATCTTTGCGCAGGATAGCCCGCAAGGGTTATCCTGCTTTTTTTTGCGCCTGAAAAATGCGGGCCCTGCGCACCAGGGCTTCCGCCCAGACCGGCGTTCCCAGGGCATGAATATGGGTATACCCGGCCAGCACATTCCTGTAACAGAGTCCGTCCCGCTGACGGACAAATCCCTTGCCCCGCTCCGTAGAAAACACCAGGTCCTGATCTTTCCCCTCCCAGGCAAGCACCCGGGAATAACGAAATTCATGTCCCTTTAATTCGGTCCCCACAGCAAAATAGGGGTTTTCCCGGTCCACCCGGGAGATGGTATAACCATGTCCCACCGGCCGGGGGGAAATACCAAACCGGGCGGGGAAAATCCGGCACATGGGATAGTGGGCATGATCGACCACCAGTTCTTCCCCCAGGTAAATCAGGCCGCCGCACTCGGCATAAACGGGCAGCCCGGCTTCCACCAGCTCCGCCAACTGCCGCCGGAAACTTTCGTTGGCCGCCAGTTCCGCCGCGTGGGTTTCCGGAAAACCGCCGCCGATATACAACGCGTCAGTTTCCGGGGGCAGTTTTGCGTCCGTCAAGGGGCTGACAAACTGAATTTTCGCTCCCGCAGTGACCAGCGCCTCCAGATTTTCCTCATAATAAAACTGAAAGGCGGCGTCCCTGATCACGGCAATAAGGGGCGGTTCGCCGGGGCCATCATCCAAGGGTATCGACTGTTTGTCCGGAGAAGGAAGACAAACCCGGGGCGCGGCTTCCGCGATATGCTGTATGTCCGCCAAATCAATGTGCGCGGCGGCCAGCGCGGCGGCGGAAGCTACGGCCTCCCGGGCCCAGGCATGCTCCGCAGTCGGTACCAGACCCATGTGCCGTTCCGGAAAATCTTCAGCCGTCAATTTGGGGATAGCGCCGATCACTGGAATTTGACAGTAATGTTCGATGGACCGCCGCAGAATGCTTTCATGCCGCTGTCCGGCGACCCGGTTTAAAACAACGCCGCCAATGGTGACATCGGGATCAAAAGCGATACAACCGGACACGACCGCGGCACTGGTGCGGGTAGTTTTGGTACAGTCCAGGCAGAGAATAACCGGCGCGCCCAGCAGCTTGGCGATTTCAGCGGTGCTGGTCGCCCCGTCAATATCGATGCCGTCATAGAGCCCGCGGTTGCCTTCGATAACGGCCAGGTCTGCAGTCCGGGCATGAGTAGAAAAAGAGGCCAGCACTGTGGCCGGAGACATGAAAAAGGTGTCGAGATTGTGACAGGGAGTGCCGGCTGCCAGAGATAGCCAGCCGGCGTCGATATAATCGGGTCCTTTTTTAAAAGATGCGGTGTTTTTCCCCAGATTCCGTGATGCCGCGGTTATACCGATAGCAACCGTACTCTTACCCGCGCCGCCCCGCAGGGCTGAAATAATCAGCCGGGGACAGGTGATCTCTTCGTGCATGGGAATTTTCCAGTCACGAAAGCAAACCCGATATCCGGAGAATTAATCTTCGTGTTCCGCAGCCGCCTGTTTGCCGGTTCCTTTCAAGCCGTACATGGTGGTGCTGCCGCTTGACCAGTATTCCAGCACACCTTCTTCGATCATTTTACTGATCAGCTTTTTGGCTTCCCGGGGCTTCAGACCCAGAATTTTCTGGAGATCGTTAAAATAAAATTTGGATTTGGTTTTCTGCTTTTTGGTTAACTCTTCGGTAATGAGCTTATTGGCTTCTTCCTGGTCCATTGCAAACTCCTTCTTTTGAAATCCCGGGCGTGCCGGCGCATTTATCCGCGGCACGCCCGGAATCGGTTAGTAGTCGTCAGTCCAGGTTTTACTTGATATGTTTCGTAAACTTGAACTGGGTAGTTTGACGCCAGGTGTAGTAGGCCGGGTCCCGGAAATCATCAATCAGGTGATGGCTGAATTCCAGATCACATACCTCAAAGAACTTTTCCCATCCGATCCGCTCCGCCCATTCTCCAAGACGTTCATACTTATGGGCGTGTTTGGCATACGTCTCGATAATTCTTTTGATGGTCTCTGTTGTTTCCGGCCAACGCGGCGTGGTGTTCGGCAGATAGGCCACCGCCACCTTGGAAAACTTGGGCGCGCTGATACGGTTGGAAACCTTTCCACCCACCATGAGAACAATCCCATCGCCTTGTGTGTCCGCCAGGGGCATGGAGGGGCACATGGTGTAACAATTACCGCAGTACATACAGCGGTCATTGTTTACTTCCACACTCTTGACCTCGGTGCCGTTTTCCAATTCGACTTTTTTGGGTTTAACGGCTGCGGTCGGACAGGCGGCCACTGCCAGCGGGATCTCGCACATCTTGTCCATATATTCGTGCTCTACCATGGGCGGCTTGCGATGATACCCCAGGATGGCGATATCCGAGCAATGCACGGCCCCGCACATATTCAGGCAACAGGCCAGGGAAACCCGCACCTGAGCCGGCAGGGTCATGCCCTGAAAATACTCGAAGAGCGCGTCCATGGTCGCTTTAACCGGCCCGGAAGCATCGGTGGCCGGGGTATGGCAGTGAATCCAGCCCTGGGTATGAATAATGTTGGTCACGCCGGCACCGGTCCCGCCGATGGGGAACTTATAGCTGCCGCCGTTGAACTTCCTGCTTTCCAGGTCTTTTTTCAAAGCTTCCATCTTGTCTTTGCTGTCCACCATGAACTCGATGTTGTTCCGGGTGGTGAACCGGACATAGCCGTCACAGTATTGATCCGCCACATCGCACATTTCCCGGATAAAGGAAACGGACATCAGGCGAACGCCCCCGACCCGGATGGTATACACTTCATCCCCGGATTCGGCCACATGAAGCAGTACCCCCGGCTCCAAAATTTCATGATAGTCCCAT
>CAZWCS010000062.1:0-24031 GCA_964632805.1 uncultured Desulfobacterales bacterium | reverse complement strand
CATCGGCACGGAAGTAACCCAATGAACCACGATATCAAAAACCAGGCGGACAATGTGATTACCGAAACCTATCAACGCACCCCCATCGTTATCGAGCGGGGAGAAGGCTGCACCCTCTGGGACACGGCGGGCAAAGCCTACACCGATTTTCTGGCCGGCATTGCCGTCTGCAACTTGGGGCATGCCCAGCCCGACGTGGCTCGGGTCTTATCCGAACAGGCCGCCAGACTGGTGCACGTTTCCAACCTCTATTATACCATACCGCAGACGGAACTGGCCGCCCGGCTGGTGGAAAAAAGTTTTGCCGACCGGGTGTTCTTCTGCAACAGCGGGGCCGAGGCCAATGAAGCCGCCATCAAGCTGGCGCGGAAGTATTTCAGCCAGCGCGGAGAAAACCGTTCGACCATCATCGCCATGGAACAGTCGTTTCACGGCCGCACCATGGGGACGCTGTCCGCCACGGGGCAGGAGAAAATCCGGAAAGGATTTGATCCGCTTCTGCCCGGTTTTTCGTTTGTCCCTTTCAATGATATCGAAGCCCTGCGCCGCGAAATTTCCGCCGACACCTGCGCCGTTCTGGTGGAACCGATCCAGGGCGAAGGCGGCGTGATCTGCCCCGTCCCGGAATACCTGCCGGCGGTACGCAAGCTGTGTGACGAAACCGGTACGCTGTTGATCCTGGATGAAATCCAGACGGGTATGGGCCGAACCGGAAAGCTTTTCGCCCACGAGCACTTCGGCCTTACCCCGGACATCATGACCCTGGCCAAAGCACTGGGAAACGGACTGCCCATCGGGGCCATGCTGGCGACGGAAAAGGTCGCCGTCGCTTTCGGGCCGGGGGCCCATGCCAGCACTTTCGGCGGCACCCCCCTGATCTGCGCCGCTGCCCTGGAAGTATTGCAACAGATTGACCAGCCGGATTTTCTCGCCCGCTGTCACCAGGCAGGCCAATACTTTCAGCAGCAATTGGCCGCACTCTGTGAGCGCCATTCTGTAGTGCGGGAGGTGCGGGGCCGGGGCCTGCTGCTGGGTATGGAACTGGTTCGCCCCGGAGTACCGGTGGTGGACAGTTGCAGAGAGCGGGGATTCCTGATCAACTGCATTCAGGAAAATGTGCTGCGTTTTGCCCCTCCGCTGATTATCACCACCGAGGCCATTGACGAACTGGTGGCCTGCCTGGATGATATTCTGGCCGGACTGGACCAATAAAAAACAGGAGTTGTTGTGAAAAAAGATATTCGAACCCTCAGGGATCTGGAACCGGAGGATTTTTTTCTGCTGTTCGAGCTGGCCGCAGATTTGAAAAAAAGAGAAAAGACCGGTATTTTTGACGCCATTCTGGCCGGCAAAGTGATGGGCCTGTTGTTTGATAAACAGTCCACCCGGACCCGCGTTTCTTTTGAAGCGGCTATGTACAAACTGGGCGGCAGCGTCATTTATATGAGTTCCCGGGATATGCAGATCGCCCGGGCCGAACCGGTCAGTGACACCGCCCGGGTGCTTTCCCGCTACATCGAGGGTTTAGTCATCCGGACCTTTTCCCAGGAAATTATCGAAGAATACGCCGCCTGTGCCACGATTCCGGTGATTAATGCTCTCAGTGACTGTTACCATCCCTGCCAGATATTGAGCGATCTGCTGACCATTATCGAGTGTCAGGGCGGACTGGAGGGGCTGACCCTGGCCTGGATCGGAGACGGCAACAATGTGGCCCACTCCTGGCTGAATGCCGCCGCCATTCTGGGGTTTAATCTCCATCTGGCCTGTCCCGAAGGGTACCTGCCCAATCCGGAAATTTTTCAGCGTGCATGCGACGAAGCGGCGGGAAATATATTGCTGACCGCCGATCCGGTGGAAGCGGTCACCGGCGCCAATATCATTTATACCGACGTCTGGACCAGCATGGGTCAGGAAAAAGAGCAGTCGGCCCGCCGCCGGGATTTTGAGGCCTTTCAGGTCAACCGGCGGCTGGTGGATCAGGCCGCCCCGGATGTACAAATCATGCATTGTCTGCCGGCCCACCGGGACGAAGAGATCACTGCTGAGATTCTGGAAGGGGACCGTTCCATTGTCTGGGACCAGGCGGAAAACAAAATGCACATGCATAAAGCGATTTTAAAAACACTGCTGGCGTAAACAATCCGAGATTTGCAACGCTTCATTTCTAATTATAATAAGAGGGGGTATTGCCTTGTCCGACATAAAAAAAGTGGTTCTGGCCTATTCCGGTGGACTGGATACATCGGTCATCCTCAAATGGCTGAAAGAAACTTACCACTGCGAGGTAATCGCGTTTTCCGCCGATATCGGCCAGAATGAAGAACTGGATGATATCGAGGAAAAAGCCCAAAAGACAGGTGCCAGCGCGATTTATATTGACGATCTCCGGGAAGAATTTGTCAGCGAATATGTTTTTCCGGCCTTTCGCGCCAACGCCATATACGAGGGCCAGTATCTGCTGGGTACCAGCCTGGCCCGCCCGCTGATTGCCAAACGCCAGATCGAGATCGCGGCTCGGGAAGGGGCGGATGCCGTCAGCCACGGGGCCACCGGCAAGGGCAACGACCAGGTCCGTTTCGAACTTTCCTATTACGCCCTGCAACCGGACATCAAAATCATCGCGCCCTGGCGGGAGTGGGAACTGGGTTCCCGGACCGCTCTCATGGCGTTCGCGCGCGAACACGGCATCGAAGTACCCACCACCCGCGCCAAACCTTACAGTACCGACCGCAACCTGCTCCACATCAGTTTTGAAGGCGGCGTTCTGGAGGATCCTTGGACACAGCCGCCGGAGGATATGTTCGTCCTCTCCGTTTCCCCGCAACAGGCACCGGATCAACCGGAAGAAATTACCCTGACCTTTGATCGGGGCGACCCGGTCAAAATCAACGATCAGGCCCTGTCCCCGGCGGCTCTGCTGTCGGAATTAAACCGGCTGGGCGGCAAACACGGGATCGGGCGGGCGGATATCGTGGAAAACCGTTTCGTGGGTATGAAATCCCGCGGTGTTTATGAAACCCCGGGGGGAACAATTCTGCGGGCGGCGCATATGGCCATGGAGTCGATCACCATGGACCGGGAAGTCATGCATCTGCGGGACAGCCTGATTCCGAAATATGCCGAAGCCGTTTATTACGGATTCTGGTTTTCCCCGGAAATGAAGGTGCTGCAGAAAATGATAGACCAGAGTCAGCTGAACGTTTCCGGAGAAGTCCGACTGGAACTTTACAAAGGCAACTGCCGGATACTGGGTCGCCGTTCGGACCACTCGCTTTACCGGGAAGATCTGGCCACTTTTGAAGACGACAAAGTCTACAGCCAGAAAGACGCCGAAGGCTTTATCCGCTTGAACGCCTTACGACTGCGCATGAACCAACTTGTAAAAAGAGAAATGCCATGACGGAAAAACCATGGGGCGGCCGATTTTCCGGCAAAACCGATGAGAAGGTGGAAGCCTTTACCGCTTCCGTCCGTTTTGACCGGCGCCTGTACCGGGCCGATATCGCCGGCAGCATAGCGCACTGCCGCATGCTGGCCCGGCAGAAAATCATCTCCCCGAAAGATGAGAGCGCCATTGTCCAAGGACTGCGGGAGATCGAAGCGGAGATCGAAGCCGGCAGTTTTCCTTTTTTTACAGAGCTGGAAGACATCCATATGAATATCGAAAGCGCCCTGTCTGAAAAAATCGGGGACGCAGCGCGGCGGCTGCACACCGGGCGCAGTCGCAACGATCAAGTGGCCCTGGCCACCCGTATTTACCTCCGGGAGGAAACCGGGGCCATTATTGACGGCCTGCTCCGGTTACGCCGGCAACTGTTGGCACTGGCCCGGACCCATCTCGACGTCATTCTTCCGGGTTACACCCATCTGCAACGGGCCCAGCCGGTACTGCTGGCCCATCATCTTCTGGCCTATTACGAAATGTTTTCCCGGGATACCCGCCGCTTCCGGAACAGTCTGCGGGAAACCAATGTCATGCCGCTGGGCAGCGCGGCCCTGGCCGGCACCACCTACCCCCTGGACCGGGAATATACGGCCGAGCTGCTGGGGTTTGAACAGATAACGGCCAACAGTATGGACGCGGTGTCCGACAGGGACTTTCTGCTGGAATTTCTGTCCGCCGCCAGCATCTGTATGATGCATTTCTCCCGTCTGAGCGAAGAGCTGGTTCTCTGGTCTTCGGCGGAATTTCAGTTCATCGAACTTGCGGATACCTTTGCCACCGGCAGCAGCATCATGCCCCAGAAAAAAAATCCGGATGTACCTGAAATCATACGCGGAAAGACCGGGCGGGTATACGGGGACCTGATGGCGCTGCTGACGACCATGAAAGGTTTGCCGCTGTGTTACAACCGGGATATGCAGGAAGACAAAGAACCGCTCTTCGACGCCGCCGATACACTGCGAACCTGTCTGGCCATCGTCCCGGACATGCTCGGCAACCTCACGGTAAACGCCGAAACCATGCGCAACGCTGCCCGGTACGGTTTTTTGAACGCTACGGACATGGCGGATTATCTGGTGGAGAAAGGAATGCCGTTCCGCGATGCGCATCATTGTGCCGGCAAGGTGGTGGCCGCTGCCCTGAAGCAGGGCAAAGAACTCCATGAACTGCCCCTGGCGGAACTGCAATCGTATTCCGACTGCTTTGCCGCCGATATTTTTGATGTGCTGCGCCTGCAAACCATGATTGACCGCCGTCAGACCGCCGGCGGTACTGCTTCCCAACGGGTTTTGGAGGCCCTCGAAGCCGCGGAAAGAAACATTTCGGATGAAACTTCTTCCTTCTCCTGCTGAAGTTGTCCCTGCGGGGTTTCTGCCGACCGGTCTGATTCTGTCGGTCGCACTCTGCTTTTGTGCCTGCGGCAAAAAAGACCTGCCCCAGCCCCCCTCAGTGTCGTCACCGGCGGCGGTTTCCAATTTGCAGGGCAGGCTTGAGAAAAACCACATCCTTCTTTTCTGGACCGTGCCGCAAGGGGAAACCGCCATCAAAAGCGGATTGGCAGAATTTCGAATTTTTCGCTCCCGCTGGGAGTCTTCCGCCGAATACTGTCCGGACTGCCCCCGCCGGTTTCATTGCACCGGCCGCATCCCGATACAGAAAATGAACAGGCGTCCGGACGGGACGCTGATCGGCCGCTATCGGGAAGCGGCCGTGCCTGGCCATACCGCCGGTTATTATGTAGTCGGTTACAGCCGGTCCGGCAACACCGGTGACCGCTCTGAAATCGTCCGCCTGACATGTCCGCCGGCAGATAAAAAGGGAGAATAATCGGTTCATATGGATACCACCCCGAAGCAGAGGACTGTTTGTCCCGCCGAGTCGCCCCCGCCTCCCTGCACCGCCTATATTGCCATCGGTTCCAATCTGGGGCAACGGGCGGATAATTGCCGCACCGGCATCTCAGCCCTGGCCGCTGTGAAAGGAGTGGAAATGCTGGCGCAATCCCGTCTTTTTTTTACCGAACCGGTCAACTATGAAAACCAGCAGTGGTTTGTCAATGCCGTGATCAAAATACAAACCGTTCTGTCCCCCTCCGATCTTTTGCGGCAGCTCAAAATCATCGAGATCCGGGCCGGCCGCACCACACCCGCAATCCGTTTCGGCCCGCGAATACTGGATCTGGATATTCTTTTTTATGAAAATATCATTATCAATTCAAATACCTTGGAAATCCCCCACCCCCGCATGCACAAAAGACAGTTTGTTTTACGGCCGTTTTGTGATATAGACCCCGATATTATGCATCCGGTATTCAAAAAAACCGTGCGGCAATTATCCGACGCCCTGTCGACGGCCGAAGTGCCGGAAAAAAAGGTTCTGGTGTGCCGATGATACGCTTACTGCTCCTTATCGGGCTGGTCTTTCTGATTTACAAAGGGCGAAAACTGTGGCTCAACCTCAAACATTCCGTGGAAAAAGCCGTAGACAATATGAATGCCGCAGAACGGATTGATGACATCATGGTGCAGGACCCCTGCTGCCAAGTGTATATTCCCCGGCAACAGGCCATACACATGAAACACAAAGGCCGGGACATTTATTTCTGTTCGGAAGAATGCAAAGACAAATTTTTTGCAAAAAATAATGATACATAACCAGCAGGCCGGGAGGTTTATATGAAATTTTTTATTGATACCGCCAATCTGGAAGAAATTAAAGAAGCCGTAAAGATGGGTATGGCCGACGGGGTTACCACCAATCCGTCACTGATCGCCAAAGAAAACGGTAATTTTGAAACCATTATCAAGGATATCTGTCAAGTTGTAGACGGTCCTGTCAGCGCCGAAGTCATCAGCCTGGAGGCTGAAGGAATGGTCAAAGAGGCCCGGGAGCTGGCCAAAATTCATAAAAATGTGGTTATCAAAATCCCCATGACGGTGGAGGGCTTGAAGGCCGTCCGGATTCTGTGCAATGAGCATATCAGAACCAACGTCACGCTGGTTTTTTCCCCGTTACAGGCCCTGATGGCGGCCAAGGCCGGAGCCAGTTTTGTCAGCCCCTTTGTCGGCCGTCTGGACGATCTCTCCGCCGACGGGATGGAGCTGGTGGAACAGATTGTGGATATTTACAACAATTACGGCTTTGAGACCGAGGTTATCGTGGCCAGCGTTCGTAATCCTCTGCATGTTCTGGAATCCGCGCTGATCGGTGCGGATATCGCCACCATCCCTTTCAAGGTACTGGACAAACTGGCCAGCCATCCCTTAACGGATAAAGGGATCGACGCTTTTCTGGCAGACTGGGAAAAGACCAAACAATAACCGGGAGCCTGCTTTGGATATCCCTCAATTGAAAAAGGCGCTACGCAACCCCAACGCCTTGACGCTGGTGCGAATGGCCTCCAGCCCGATCATTGTGGTTCTGCTTATTTTTCCGTTGCATCCGCTGCTGTCGTTTCTGGCCGCCGTGGTTTTTACCATTGCGGCCATCACCGACTATTTTGACGGCTTTTTCGCCCGCAAATACGGCCAGGTATCCGATTTCGGCAAAGCCATGGATCCGCTGGCGGACAAATTTCTCATGACCGCCGTCTTTGTTATGCTCACCGCCAAAGGCCTGCTCCCCGGCTGGGCCGTCTGTCTGATCCTGGGGCGGGAACTGGGCATTACCGGCCTCCGAAACATCCTGGTGGAAAAAGGGCGGGATATCTCGGCTTCTGTTTGGGGAAAGTGGAAAACGGGTTTTCAAATTGCAGCCATCATACCGCTTCTGCTGCATTATACCTATTTCGGAATCAATCTGCACCAGGTGGGAATGTGGGTGTTCTGGATCGCTCTGGTTCTTACCGTTTATTCAGGCGCCGATTACGTCATTAAAGCCCGCCGGCAACTGGGTATAACCAACGGCTGACCCGGTCTTTTCCAGGTAACAGACAGGTGAACGACAGAAGGATGAAAGACAAACATTTTCTGAAGCCGTTCACCGCATCGCTTCTTTCTCCCTGCGGGAAAAATCAGAATGAACAGAATTGCAAAAAAGATGAAAAAAGTTCTTGCATGCAGTTCAATTATACCTTAACTTTTATATGAACCGGATTGAATTTAAAAAACTGCCGCTTCCCCCGGCAATAGAACCGATATATTTTGATGTGTATTATGTTACAGAAAATCAGCGATCGCCGGTAATGAGCGCCTTCGGTCAGCTTCCGGAAGATCTGCGCGACCACATAAAGTCATTAATTACCAATATGGCAACCATTAAAAATTATAAGCACCCCCACATCCGATACAATCTCAGGGGATACAATTACGGAGAAATAAAGCCCAGACTGCATCGCTTCTTTTTTTTCCAAAAGGGCGGAAATAATTATATTTTTTTCGATTACAAAACCAAAAAAAGCGGTTCCTTGGATGACCGGGTCTACCGGGATATTGCCCAGAAAAAGGAGAAATATGAAAATGCCTTCCAGCGATTCCTACAAAGAAATTGAAAGCTTTTTTGCCGCACCCTTGACCACCAGACAGAAGGCCTGGCTGCTCATTGATAAATTCTACCATCTGATCCTTTCACACATGGCGGACAAAAGCATTACCCGCTCCCAATTGGCCAGGAAACTGGACCGCTCCAAATCTTCCGTTTCCCAGATGTTTAACAAAACCCCCAATATTTCCATTCTGAAAATGGTCGAAATCGCAGATGCGGTCGGTGTCCGTTTGGATATTGTCGACTACGAAAAACAGAGAGACCTGGAACAGCAAAAGGTGAAAAATATTTATACCATGGTGACCTACACCATCAACCCCCAGGAAAACGAGCTTCAATACAAAAAAACGCCGGAATATACGTCTTTCCGGAAAAATTCAACCTATTCCACCAGTCAAACCTGCCGATTGAATTAAGGATATCATGACAACATCGCCCCGCAAAAAAGCCGATATCCGGTTTAAACTGGATAATGTCCAGCTTATGGAATTTTTTGAACACAATTATGAAAATTACGGTTTGACGCCGGAAGATGTAAAAAACGGCGAATTACAACACAGTGTGGGGCTGAATCTGGATCCGGAGCAGGAAAATATCCATTTTAAGATCCGTATGACCTATTCGAAAACCGCCCCAGACACCAACAAAATCAAATTGTTGGCGATAGAAACCGAACATATTTTCAAATGCCCCGATTTTACAAACAGTTTCCCCTCCCGCACCGACGACACCATTGATATCCCCCCTGATTTTATGGTGGAGTTGTTAAAAATCGCCTTTTACGGTACAAGGGGTATGCTGTTTGCGCAGATCAATAATCCGGAGTACAAAAAAATCGTATTTCCGCTGATTGATCTTTCCCGGATTTTGAAAAACCTCTACCAGAAAAAGAAAAAGGCGTAAATTGCCCCGATGCCAATATGGCTCTCATAATGATTTTTGCAAAAAATTGTTTTTGCGGACGATTTTGGAACCTTTGGGGAAAAAGAATTGGCGCGCCCGGAGGGATTCGAACCCCCGGCCTACGGATTCGAAGTCCGGCGCTCTATCCAGCTGAGCTACGGGCGCGCATGAAAAACCCATTACCCGGAAACAGGTAATGGGAAAATTTGATTATGGGGTGAGTGATGGGACTTGAACCCACGACCCTCAGGGCCACAACCTGATGCTCTACCAACTGAGCTACACCCACCATAAAAATGTCAATATTTACCATTCCGGCCGTACTGTTTCAAGAAAATTGTTCCAGTTTGTCAAAAAAAGATGTCTACCGCTCGCTTGCAGCCATTTTTACTCCGGGTCCCGGATCAAGTCCGGGACGACGGAGGAGCGGGTCCCGGATCGGTGCCGGGATAACAAACAAGCACCACGCTATGTTTTGCGTATCTCGCCCGACTGCCGAGGCCCGCTAATACCGCTCGTCGGCGTATTCCACCCAGCCGCCGGCTTCGATCAGGGCCTGGTCAAAACCGGCCAGGGAAAAGGAAATGGCTTCTGTATCACCGCCTGCCGTAACAATCAGCGCCGCTTTTTCCAGGTCAACAGCCACATTCGTCTCCCGGCTGGAAAAATCGGAAAAGAGGCGGTCAATCGTGTCAGCCGGTAATTCCAGGGCCAGCAAGCCGCAGTTATACATGTTCTGGCGAAAAATCCGGGAAAAACTTTCCGCGATAACCACATGGATATGATTGACCTCCAGCGCCCAGGCCGCATGTTCCCGGGAAGAGCCGCAGCCGAAATTGGCCCGGGTGATGATTACGCCCTTGTCTTTGATGTCAGCAGCCGGATCGAAATCTTCCAGCGACAGATCTTCCAGAAGATGGGGCGCCAGAGCCTGTTTGGAAATTTCGGTCAGATACCGGGCCGGAATAATCTCGTCGGTATTGATATCGGAGCGGTTCAAAAAAAGCGCCCTGCCACCGAATGTTTTCATAACGGCATCCTTTGTTTTACGGTTCGGGGTTGCTGATACAGCCTTTCAGGGCCGTGGCCGCGGCCGTGGCCGGGCTGGCCAGATGCACCATGCCGCCTTTGCCCATACGGCCGGCGAAATTCCGGTTGGTGGTGGAAAGACAGACCTCCCCTTCCGCCAGAACGCCGTTGCTCATGCCCAGACAGGCGCCGCAGGTGGGGTTGGTAACACAGAACCCGGCCTTCAAGAAGGTTGTAATAAGCCCCTCGTCCAGGGCCGCCTGATAGATATCCGGGGTAGCCGGAGAAACAATACCGCGAATCGAATCGCTGATCTTTTTCCCCTTTAGAATCCGGGCGGCTTCCCGCAGATCCTCCAGGCGACCGTTGGTGCAGGAGCCGATATATACCTGGTCCACCCGCACATCGCCCATCTCGCTGACCGGCTTGACGCAGTCGGGTTTGTAGCCATAGGTGACGCGGGGCGTCAGACCGCTGATGTCGATTTCCAGCACCCGGTCATATTCGGCGTCCGCGTCTGAAACAAACTGTTCAAATGCGGCCAGGGCCGCTTCTTTGGAGGCATAATCCTCTTTTATAAACGGCCACAGATAATCTACGGTGGTCCTGTCCGGTTCGCACAGGCCGCAGGTGGCCCCGGCCTCAATGGCCATGTTGCACAGGGTCATGCGGGCGTCCATGCTCATGGCCGCTACGGCTTCGCCGGTAAACTCGATAACCCGGTTGGTGGCGCCGTTCACTCCCAGTTCGGCCACGGTAGCCAGAATCACGTCCTTGGCAAAAACGCCGGCCGGCAAGGCCCCTTTATAGACAATCTTGATGGTCCGGGGATAACTGAACGCACACACCCCTTTCAAAAGGCCCACTTCCAGGTCGGTGGTGCCGACACCGGCGGCAAAGGCCCCGAAAGCACCGTGGGTACAGGTGTGAGAGTCGCCCATGATAATGGTCTGCCCCGGTCGGACAAAGCCCTTTTCGGGAAAAATGGCATGGCACACCCCGTTGCGGCCGAT
Source organism: uncultured Desulfobacterales bacterium (assembly GCA_964632805.1). Classification (GTDB taxonomy): domain Bacteria; phylum Desulfobacterota; class Desulfobacteria; order Desulfobacterales; family Desulfosudaceae; genus CAZWCS01. The sequence continues at coordinate 13,156 of CAZWCS010000062.1, read as the reverse complement.
ATCAAAAAAATCGGTGATGCCGTGGCGCCGGGCCCAATCCCGCAAGAGTTTTCCCTGCTCGGCGGTCTTGGAGTCCTTGGCCGGAGTGACATGATCGATTACCGCCTTGATTTTTTCCGGATCAAAGACCCGGTCTTTGCCCCGTTCCATCAGATCGCAGATGGCCACCGGGGTGGTGATTTCATGGCAGAAAACCCGGTCCAGGCGAATGACATGAATATCCCCGAAAGGATTATTCACAATATGTGCATCAAAAATTTTTTCCGCAATCGTCTTGCCCATCAATACCCCGTTTCTGTTATGGTCCCACCCCCGCAAACAACTCCGGGAAAACCGTTCCTTCCGCCACCCGGGTTACCGGACCGGTGAGAGAAACCGTATAATCCGGGGCCACCGTGATATCCAGATGGCCGCCGGGCATATGAACCCGGATCTGGGGATCGCACAAATCCAGCCGGCGGACGGTCGCCGCCCCCGCGCTGGCGGCACTGCCGCAGGCCAGGGTATAACCGGCGCCCCGTTCCCAGATTTCCAGGGCGATATGGGCGCGGTCGACAACTTTCAAAAACTGCACGTTGGCCCGCCGGGGAAAACAGGGAGCCACTTCCAGGACCGGCCCCAGTTCCCGGGCCAGGTCTTCGGAAATTTCCTCGCACAAAACAATGCAGTGGGGATTGCCCACGGTGGCCGCGCAATACGTCAGTTCCCGTCCGCCGGCTGTCATCGATCTTTGCAGCACCTCCCCCTGCTCTCCCTGCACCGGAATATCGACGGCGGTAAAACGGACCTGCCCCATGTCCACCGAAACCAGCTCCCGGGTTTCGTGCACCCGCGCGGTCACCCGGCCGCCCAGGGTCTCGATACTGAACACCGCGTCGTCCACCAGCCCCCGATCCGCCAGATAGCGGGAGAAAATCCGCAGGCCGTTGCCGCTTTTTTCCGCTTCCCCGCCGTCCGGATTAAAAATCCGCAGCCCGAAATCACAGGAGGCGCTTTCCCCAGGCCCCCACAGGATCCCGTCGGAACCGACACCGTAATGCCGGTGGCACAGGGCCTGAACCCGGTCCGGAGTCAATTCTTCCGCCGGCACTTCGGCCGGGTCCAGCACCAGATAATCATTGCCCAGGGCATGGTATTTGAAAAAATGAATCACCACCGCAAACCTTTCAAATGCCGCCAGTTAAGCACATTCTGCCTGAAATCGCAATCGGAAAAGGCGGACGGAAAGCCCTTCCTATTCCGCGTTTTTCGCTTGCGCCTCCCGCAGGGACCGGGCGGCCAGAGCGGTTTTATATTCCCGGAGAAGCAGCTTGCGGGGAAAATCGGCATGGGCGATGTATGACCGGTTGGAATTGATGAAATGATCATAAAGCCCCTGAAAAACCGTTTCCCGCGTTTTAATTGCTCTTCAGAACAAATCCAGTTGTACCGGCCCCGCCTTGGCGCCGGCTTTGCGTCCTCCGGAAGCGGGGGCTACCCGCTCCAGCAGAGAGGCTTCGATATCGGCCACAAACGGTGAGATTTCCCGTTTCTCCCGCTTGCCGTAAATCTGCCGCTGGGCCGCCCAGGTTAAAAACAGTCGCTGCCTGGCCCGGGTCATGGCCACGTAAAACAGTCGCCGCTCTTCCGCCGTTTCCGCTGCCGATCTGGCGTCTCCGCCGTAGGGCAGCAAACCGTCTTCGCAGCCGGCCACAAAAACCACTGGAAATTCCAGCCCTTTGGCGGCGTGCATGGTCATCAGCCGAACCCGGTCGGCTTCCGGAAGCAGGGCTTCAGCATCCGTGGACAGGGCCACGGTTTCCAGCAAGCGGCCTGTTCCGGTACCGCAGGCCCGGGCCAGGGTCAACAGTTGGGCCAACGCTTCCCCGGTCCGGGGATCGCCCTCGATCCGGGCGTGCAGTTCCGGACGGGTGTCGGTGATACAGCGGATTTTTTCCACCAGGGTTTTTTCCTGTATCATTTTTTGCAGTGTCAGAATTTCGCCGGCCAGTTCCGCCAGCTCCCGCTGGGCGCTCTTGCCCACCGTCTCGATGGGAAAACGCTGCACCGCCGACAGCATATCGGCAGCAGACAACTCCCGTTGCCGGCACCATTGTTTCAGGGCGGCCAGAGTGGTCTCCTTCACCCGGGCCCGATGAAGGGCGGCAATCCGGGAAAAATCCACCAGACTGCCCTTCCCCTCGCACAGACGCAGAAAGGCCAGCAGCTCGGCAATCCCGTTTCGCGCCCAGAGATTTTCCTTGCTGACCGCCTGACAGGGGATTCCGGCGCCTTCCAGCATTTCGGTCAGGGCCGGCAACTGGGCCCTGGTGCGAACCAGCACGGAAAAATCGGAGAAGGCCAGCGCCGCCCCGGCCGCTTCATAGCCGGCCTGGCCGAAATCCACCGAATGAAACCCCAGCCCCCCTACCAGCTCTTCAATGGTGCGGCCGATAAACACCGCCTCGGCTTTCTCCGAGGCCAACTGCGCCACCGTTAATGTGGCCGTCCCGCCGTCAACCGCGGCATAGGCCCGGACCCGTTCCTGCCCGCTTTCCTGCCGGCAGATCACATCATAGGAAGCCGCGAGGATGGTCGCGGTGGAACGATAATTGGTGTCCAGCACGATCTTTTGCGCGGTGGGATAATCCTCCACAAACCGGTTGAAATACACCGGGTCGGAACCGCGGAAGCCGTAAATGGCCTGGTCCGGGTCGCCGATGACGCAAACCTCTCCTTCCGGCGGCACCAGCAACCGCACCAGACGATACTGGGCATAGTTCAAGTCCTGGTACTCATCGATAAACACCGCGGCAAACCACTCCCGGTAGCGCTCACCGAGGTCTGCGTCTTCCTCCAGCAGCCGAACCACCTTCAGCAGCAGATCTTCGTAATCACAGGCCTGATCAAAGGCCAGCATCTCCTGATAGGCGGAATAAACCGCGGCCAGTGATTCGACCGGAATATCCCCGGCGATATCGCCCAGCTCATCGCCCGGACTCCGCAGCGACTGCTTGGCCCGGGCAATGGCGTGAAGAACGGTTTCGGGGCGCGTTGTTATTTCAATGCCGGCCGCCTCGATCTGTTCCAGGGCGTCCGCCAGTACCAGCCGGCGGTCATTATCATCCAGAATCACCGGTGCCGGCTGCCCGGTCTCTTTTAAGACCGCCAGGCAAAAGGCATGAAAAGTGGACACCCGCGGCAACAACTCCGTCGTTCCCAGCATGGCTTCCAGACGCTCCTGCATCTCGCCGGCAGCCCGCCGGGTGAAGGTAATGGCCAGGATCCGGGCCGGCTCCACCCGTTCCTCCTTGATCAACCGGGCCATGCGGCAGGTTATGGTGCGGGTTTTCCCGGAACCCGGTCCGGCTACAATCATCAGCGGCCCCTGCCCGTGATCTACCGCGGCCCGCTGCTGCGGGTTCAATACGGAGAGAAAAGTTCCGGAGGATTCGCCGTCTCCGGCGGGGGCCTCTTCTTCCGGCAAAGAAAAAAGGTCCATCTGCCGGGGGCCGGAAACAGTTGACGCCTCTTTCACGGCAGGTGAAGCGGCCGAACCGGAGTCCGCGGGAGGCGTCTCCGCCGGTACCGCAAACAAGGTCTGTTCGCCCCGCAGTTGCTCCTTTTCGCCGTCTTTGAAAATTTTCACCCGTCCGTATTCCCCGTCAAAACCGGGCTGCAACTCGATCTCGCCGCTGCGCATCCGCTCTATGGCCGTATCCAGCAAGGGCGGTCCTTTTTCCTTGAGAGCCGCCGGCTCCGCCGTGTAGAGCACCTCGAACTCCGGGCCAAAGGTTTCCAGAACCCGGTGACAGGCACCGGTTACCTTCTTGGACTTCGGCCCCACCCCGAGAATTTCGGACAAAATGGCCGCCAGGGGAACCAGGCTGTAATAGGGATGGTGTTTCTCGGGTTTTTCTCCGGGCTCACGATCGGCCAGTTTCTCCACCCGGTGCAGCACCCCCAGGGTCAACGGTTGACCACAGACCGGGCACAAGCCGTCACAGGCCAGAGACTGGCGGGGATGCAGGCAGACGCCGCAGTTGCGATGCCCGTCATAATGATATTTGCCTTCTTCGGGATAAAACTCGAAGGTGCCCAGAAACTTTCGGGGGTCCCCGCTTCGCAGGGCCTGTTTAAGACCGGCATAGGACCGCTCCGTGTAAAACAGGTTGGCCTCCCGGCCCAGATTGGCGGGCGAGTGAGCATCGGAATTGGAGACCAGCGTCAGGCCATCGATATCCGACACCCGCCAGTTCATCAAGGGGTCGGAAGACAGGCCGGTTTCCAGGGCAAAAATATGCGGGGTCAAATCTTCAAAACATTCGCTGATGGCGTCAAACCCCGACTTGGAGCCGAACAGGGAAAACCAGGGGGTCCAGATATGGGCGGGAATCAAAAAGGCTTCGGAAGACACCTCCAGTGCAATTTCCAGCAGATTACGGGCGTCCAGCCCCAGGATCGGTCGCCCGTCCGCATGGATATTGCCGATGGCCTCCAGCCGGGTATTGAACCGGGCCACCGCCTCCAGGTCCGGCAGAAAAACCAGATTGTGATTTTTCCGGGTCACCCCGTTCTTCTTATAAATACTGCTGATTTCCGTACAGAGGATAAACCGTACCTCTCGCTGACAGGACGCCGGTACCTCCCGGTCACAGGCCGCGGCCAGGCCCGCTTCAAGCGCAAACAGGCCCTCTTCGGCCGGAACCAGTTTCTCGCAGATTTCGGCAAACCAGGCCGGATGGGTGAAATCGCCGGTGGCCAGGACCGTAATTCCTTTCACCTGGGCGGCGATATACAGGTGTTCCAGATCCAGATTTTTGGCCGTGGCCCGGGAATATTTGGAATGAATATGCAAATCCGCAATGTACCGCATGGTATAGCCACCTGCTCTATATGCATGCTTATCCCAGGGGAAAAATTCTCTCCTCCAGTTTCAGCATGGCCGCCTTCAAACGGGTGCCGGCCCCGAATTCACCCGGGGTGCCGTCCGCCCGGATCACCCGGTGACAGGGAATAATCACCGGAAAGGGATTTTTGGCCAGGGTATTGCCGGCAAACCGGGCCGCTTTCGAAAATCCGGCTGAGGTGGCAACCTCCCCATAAGTCCGGGTCATACCGTACGGGATATCGGCCACTGCCCGAAGCAACATCTGCTCGTTAGCAGTCAATTGGTCCATTAACAGAAGATCCCAGGACGGCGGATCGGAAATTTCTCCGGCGAAATAGCGCTGAACAAACCCGGCCACTGTTGCGACCGGCCCCTCGACCGCAGCCCGGCATTCCGCAATACTCAAAGCCGTTTCCGACACCCCGCCGGGCAGAAACAGCCGGATGGCCTGAAAGGGTTGCCGCACATACACCAGCAGGCACTCCCCGGCCCGGGTTTCAAACCGGTAATAGTGTCGGCGCTGTTTTTCCGTCATCCCTTTCCTGTATCATTAACAATTACCCATTAGCAATTGACCATTAGCAATCACCAACGTCGTCGGCCAGATTCCCATTCCCACCAAACCTCATGGGTTCCCAGTCTCCCGCCATTGTCAAATCGGCATTATCCGCAACCTCTTTTTCCAGCGTCCGGGACACCGACAACCGTTCCAGATGGGCCGTATCAACAATGCGTACCATCCGGACCGTCTCGCCCGAAGTATACCCGCAGCTTTCCACCGCCGCGGCAATGGCTTCCCGGTCGGTATCAAAATAAAGAGGAATGGCCGCTTTTTCCGGCGAAATCGCCGTCAAGGCGTTGGCATAGGTCTTTTCCCGGTCCATAGCCCGCACCAGGCGCGTAGTGGTAAAATCGGCCAGACCGATCCCGTTGGCGTTACCGGCGGACGCCGGAGACAGGTCCCGGACGAATATGCGTTTCACATGCGGGGTTCGGAAAAAATTACCGGTAATGTCTCGATGCCGGCCGGTGACATTGGAGTCCATCCCGATCCCACTGATATCTTTTCCGATTTGATCCACCACCAGAACATCAAGAGAATCGAAAGGGATACCGGCCATAAGCGCATACGCTTCCTGCAGGAAAATTGGTTCCCGCTCCATGATGTCCGTCGGTGCAACGACTTCTATGCGGGCGGTGCAGCCGCGACCATCCTCCAGGATGGCCAGGCCGCAGAGAACATTCACCGCACCCAGAATGTGTTCGGCAGCCTCCGGAATCACATCAAAAGAGTGTTGGAGAGCAAAGCGGTGTATCGCAGCTGCGCCAGCAGCCTTGCCGCAACCCACTGTCAGCATTTTGACCAGCCCGCTTTCCACCGGCCCCGCAAACTTGGTATGGGGTTTAATCCGGTTGATGGGAAGGACATAATCGGCCTGACGGGCGACGCGGGAAAAAAAGACCGGCATGCCGCAAGCCAAATCTCCCAGATGGTCCACCGCCATGTCTGTCCGCAGGATCGCCCCGGTGGATTCTTCGGTAATATTGAGCGCTGCCAGGACCGCCGCCTGTCCGGCGGGAGTGGCGCCTCCGTGACTGCCCATGGCCGGCACCAGAAAGGGCTGCAACCCCTTCTCGGTTAATACCCGTACACAGGTCCGGACAATCCGGTCAAGGGCATAAATGCCCCGGCTGCCGACAGCCACTGCCACGGTAGCATTTTTTTTCGCGGACTGCAGGGCCGGACATGCCGTCAGCGCCTTCACAACGGCGAATTCAATATCTGGTAAGGAAGCGAGGGATAGCCGCTGCCGTACCCAAGCCATCTGCGGATATGTAAAACCGTGATTTCGGTCCATTGGTCCTCACACGGCCTGCCGGGAGGGTAGATGAAAAGTCGACATGAAACAAATTTCCCGGTTCCGCCTCCAGGCGAACACCGGGAAATGAAAAACAGCAAAAGGTTACAACCGATTAAATTTCTTCAACGGTAATGGCGTCTTCTTCACAAACCTCGACACAGGTTTCGCATCCCAGGCATTCGTCTTCATTCACCGGCTTGGATTTGCCGTCCTGAAGCTCGAATACTTCCACCGGACAATTGTCGACACACTCTTCGCAACCAGTGCATTTGCTCTCATCAACTGTTACTTTCCAACCCATTGTATGGCCTCCTTATTTATTAAATTATTCATTCCACTGCCGTTTCCGGCATCCGAAGTAAATATTTCTGAACCAAAAAAAATTTTTATACCACGTAAGAGTCCAAAGTCAACCATTAAACACATTTATTCCAAATTTCTTGGTCGTCGATCCAGTCCCACCACAACCGTGGCCGCTTCGGCTTTGCGGTCTTCTTCTGAGGCCGCCGGCACCCCGTGATCATCTCCCGCAAAAAAGGTGATAAAGTCAGCCGGGGACAGGTCCGGTACGGAAACAATGTTCCAGAACAAGGGTTCCCCTGCTGGGGCGACTTCCGGGAACAGGACGGTAGAAAGCTCGGCTTTCCCCACGGCGACCAGTTGCTGAAAAAATTCCCGCAGCTTCTCCCGCCATGAAGCGGAGGCAGGTGCTCCCGGCGCATCTTCGATGATTGTCACTGCGCCGGGAACCATCTCCCGCACGTAATCAAACACGGCCCGGCTGCCAGTCACCAGAACATCAGGGGAACCGCCGCCATGGGCGGCCAGAATCGCCCAGGCCCGCAATCGCTCCGCCGTCAGATAAGCACCGGTATCCGGATCAGCAGCTTCTTTGCCGCCCGTCCCCTTCTGCGCGGAAAACGGTGATCCTTCCTCTTCGTCCGCTCGCAAACCGGCCAGCATCGTCTTACGCCGCTGTTCCAGCGAACGCAGGGACTCGGCCAGCAAGGCCTGCTCCCGGTCATATTCCCGGGTAAAACGCAGGAACAACTGGGCCATTAAAAGGGAATCTACTTCCTGCCGGGATTTTTCGGCAACAACATCATGAATATCCTGTTTGAGATAGGAGATGGTAGTCTCATCAAAAAAAGGAATCGTCCCGGCGGTCGCCCGGAGAAAGGCGCTGTCTACGCCGCCGGCCTGGGATCGCCGCCAGTGCTGATAGGAACGGCACATCGCAGCCAGCTCCTTACTGTTTTCCGGACAGGGCAGATGCAGGTTAATGCGCCCCTGCTTCGCCGCCTCCGCCAACTCCGGGCAGACATCCAAATCCCCCGGGCAATATATCCCCAGACGGGAGAAACAGTCCAGCCAGTCGGCGGCAGCCGCCACATCAAAAAAAACAAATGGAAAATATACAGCCTCCAAACGGTTCTCCTCACGTTTTCGAATCGACTACGGGAACGCCCAGCTGGCGGAGCTCATCCCGCAGCCGGTCGGCTTCTTCCCAGTTTCTTTCTTTCCGGGCCTGTTCCCGCTTGGCGATCAAGTCATTAATCTCCGGGGAAAAAACGGCTTCTTTTTCCGCAAAATCAAAAATGCGCAATACCTGGTCTATCTGCTTGAAGGCCTCCAGAATCCGTCCGGCATCATGGGCGGTCAAACGGTCCCGGCTCAAAAAACCGTTAATTGTTTTGACGTTTTTAAAAACGCTGGCCAGGGCTCCGGAAACATTCAAATCGTCATCCATGGCGGCGATAAACCCCTGCCGGATATCGTACAGAAGCTGATCCAGTTCCTGGGCGGAAGCACTGCCGTCGGCCTTTTCCATCTCCGCCGGACCGGCGGTTTTCTGCTTGCAGATGGCCAGCAAGGCAGCCACACAGTTGTCCAGCCGCTCCAGCGCTTTCTGGTGCGTCTCCAGTCTGTCGTCGGAAAAGGCCAGGGGCTTGCGATAATGCGCGGCAATCAGCCAGTATCGAATCTGTCGTCCGGTAAAACCCATATTTCCCGTATCTTCCAGGGTCAAGCGGGCAGTCTTCCAGTTTTCAGCTTCATTTTCGGCCAGTACATTTTCACAGTGCACCCAGTACCGGGCGGGGGCTTTGCCGGTGTCCGCCCGGGAAATGGCAATCTCGTTTTCATGATGAGGAAAAATCAGATTGCTGCTGCCGGTATGAATATCATACTGCTCCCCGAGATACTTCCGCGCGATGGCGGCGCACTGAATGTGCAGCGAAGGCCGGACATTTCCCCAGCGGGTCTTGACATACAAGCCCTTTTTCAGTTCGGGCAGCCGGGCCCGTTTCAACAGGGTAAAATCCCGGGGATTGTCTTTTTCATACTCATCCAGGTCCACGGTGGCGCCCAGCCGGATATTGTCGGCGTCCACGTGGGAAAAGGAGCCGTAGTCCGAAAGACTGGAAATATCAAAATAGACGGAACGCAGCTTTTCATAGGCGGCCCCCTTTTCCACCAGCTTTTCGGCCATTTCCACCATGGCCGGGATTTCCGCGCTGGTCAGGGGATAATCGTCGGCCGGGTCCACCCCCAAGGAGGCCAGGTCCGCCTTGAAGCGCGCAATATACTCGCCGGTGAATTCGGCCAGACTGAGACCGGCCGCTTCGGCCCCGGCGATGGTTTTGTCGTCAAAATCGGTGATATTGACCACATGATGGACATCATGTCCCCGGTACTGGAAATACCGGCAAAGCAGGTCGGCAAACACCATGCGGCGGCAGAGGCTCAGATCCATACAGGCGTGAACCGTGGGGCCGCAGGAATAAAGAGATACCCGCCCCGGTCGCAGGGGTTCGAAGCACTCCTTTTGCCGGGAAGCGGTGTTGAAGAGGCGCAGTTCGATGGTATCGCGCACCGTATACAGGGGAGTGCTCAGGTAACGCTCGCCACTGTCCGGAAAAATGACCACCAGGGTTCCCCCGGTCATGGCGGCTGCTTCCCGGAAGGCCACGGCCATGGCCGCCCCGCTGCTCATTCCCACGAAAAGCCCCTCCTCTTTGGCCAGCCGCCGGGCCATTTCAAAAGCCTCTTCATCCTCAACATTGGGCTTGGCATTCAGAAGAGCCCGTTTGAAAATATCGGGCCGGTAGGACTCCTTCATGTTCTTCAGCCCCTGGATCTTGTGCCCCAGGTAGGGCTCCACGCCCACCACACGGATATCCGGATGCAGTTCTTTCAGCCTCCGGGCCAGCCCCATGGCAGTGCCGCTGGTTCCCAGGGTGGCCACCACGGTATCTACCGCCTGCCCGGTCTGCTCCCAGATTTCCTCGGCCGTACCGTAATAATGGGCTTTCCAGTTGGCCTCATTGTTGAACTGGTCGGTCATGAAATACTTTTCCGGGTGCTCCCGCGCCATCCGGTAGACCTCCTCGATGGCCCCGTCCGTTCCCAGATGACCAGGGGTCAGCAGAATCTCCGCGCCCCGGGCCTGGAGAATTTTTCTGCGCTCCTCGCTGGCGTTCTCCGACATGGCCAGCAGCAGCCGGTACCCTTTCACGGCGCAGATCAGGGCCAGGCCGATGCCGGTATTGCCGCTGGTGGCCTCGATAACGATTTTTTCAGGCGTCAGTTCCCCGGAGGCCTCCCCGTCCGCAATCATATAGGCCGCCGTCCGGTCCTTGACCGACCCGCCGGGATTCATATACTCCAGCTTGGCCAGAATCCGCACCGCGGGGTTGGGATTGAGCCGTTTAATCTCAATCAGCGGGGTATTGCCGATATAATCCAGTAAGGTATGACCCATGATTTCCTTTTTCACCCGACCATAACAATAAACTGCCTAACGCACCCTCTGTTTTTTCCTAACCGCCTATAATACCACGCTTTGCGATTCCCTGCCAAAATAAAAGCAAAGACAGATGATTTTGTGCCACTGGAGAAAGGACGGACGCGCGAAAATGAACAATTAACCATTACCAATTGGCAATTAATAATTATCAGTTATCAAGCCAACCATTTTTCCAGGCCCGCAATGATTTGGCCACGCACGTCGGCTTCGGATTTCTCGGCATTCACAATCACGAATCGTTCCGGCTCACGTCGGGCAATTCCCAGGTACCCCTGCCGCACCTTCCGGTGAAAAGCGATGGCTTCGTTTTCAAACCGGCAGTCGGTCGTTCCCCGGCCGTTCTGATCGATCCGCGCCCAGGCCCGCTTCAGGCCCACTTCCGGCGGCAGATCGAACAAAATGGTCATATCCGGTATAAGCCCCCAAGTGGCTACCTGTCGCAGGGTGTGGACCAGGTCCATATTCAGGCCTCTGGCAAATCCTTGGTAAGCCTCGGTGGCATCGTAAAAGCGGTCGCAGACAACGGTTTTCCCTGCCTCCAGGGCCGGGGCGATATGTTTGCTCACATGCTGGGCGCGGTCCGCGGCATACAGAAACAGCTCCGCCTCCGGTGCCATATCGCCGTTGGCCGGATCCAGCAGCAGTTGCCGGATGCGCTTTCCCAGGGGCGTACCGCCGGGCTCCCGTGTCAGCAGGCAAGCATGGCCGCAGTTTGTTAAAAAATCAACAATATGGGGAATCTGGGTGGTCTTTCCCGCCCCTTCGATCCCTTCCAGGGTGATAAACATCAGTCCTCTTGTTTTTGGTCACCGATATAAAAAAACCGCTCCATGGGCTTGTGAAAGGCGGTCCAGGTCTGCCCGGCCTCATGCCTGTCCATGAAGGCGCCGATTCCCGTAACCTTGGAGTCGATCTCGTCGATATGATTCAGCACCAGCGCCTCCAGCGTCTTGGGCGGTTCGGGTGATCCGAACTCCCGGCTGCCGTGATGGCTGACAATCAGGTGCTTCAGCAACAGGGCCGTCTCCGGCGGAAAATCCGGCAGGAGGGCCAGCTTTTCCTCCACCATGGTCACCCCCAGCACCAGATGATTCAGCAGCCGCCCCTCGTCCGTATAATCAAAGACGTAATCGTAAGAAAATTCCCGGGTTTTGCCGATGTCGTGCAGAATCGCCCCGGCCAGCAGCAGATCCCGGTCCAGAGCATCACCATAGCGATCAGCCACCAGCACGGCCATTTCGGCCACCGCCAGGGTATGTTCCAACAGACCACCCAGGTAGGCATGGTGCATCAATTTGGCCGCCGGTGCCCGTTTGAACATCTGCTCCACAAAAAGGTCATCATTCCAGAAAAGATTCAATAAAGATTTGAGCGGCTCCGAGGACATCGACCGGGTCAAGCCTAACAGGCGCCGGAACATGGAATGAACGTCTCCGCCGGTTACCGGCAAAAAATCGGCAGGATCCACGTCAGCCGCCTCGCAGGCAGTAATTTTCTTAACGATCAATTGGGGGCTGCCGCGATATTCGGAAATATCGCCCAGCACGCGGACAAAGGCCGCCGTCGCCGTTTCAGCTTCAGCCCGGCCTACGCCATCCCAGACCACGGCGTTGAGGCTGCCGGTTTTGTCGGACAACACCAGCCGCAGAAAACTGTCACCGTCTTTTTTGCGGGCGACGGTTCTGGCCGCCAGGGCGAACACCGCGTCCACCGTGTCTCCCGGGCTTACATCGGTAACAAATATCTTTTTCATGGTCCCGCCTGTCTCAGTCCTTCCCGTACCAGTCAAACTTCTGTCCGCGCAGGCTGTCCAGCGCCTCGGAGGCGGTCCTTTCGGCCTTCAGGGGCGTAATGGAAATACAGTTCCGGCTGAGAGCTTCCCGGTCCGTGCCGCTTCCCTCCGCGATGCCCGGGGTACGGTAACCGTACCAGTAGTACATCCCGTTCCGGGGATCCCGCCGCTGTTCCACCCAGTCGCCGGGGACGGCCATGTCCTGACGGGTGACCATTACCCCGGAAATCTCGTCTGCCGACAGATCCGGAACATTGACATTCAGGACAATCCGCGGAGAAAGCCCCAGCTCACCCCTGCGCTGGGTCAGCCAGGAGGCAAAAGCAGCGGCCGTAGCGTAATGGGCCGGATACCGACCAGGCATGGAGACCGCCAGCGCCGGTATCCCGTACAGACTGGCTTCCAGGGCCGCGGCTACCGTGCCCGAATAACAAATATTCACTCCGTCATTAACCCCGGCGTTAATGCCGGAGATAACCAGATCCGGCCGGGGGGCGAGTTCCAGATACCCCAGCTTGACGCAGTCAGCGGAAGTACCGGAGATGGCGAAAAAATCATCCCCGGCCGCGTTCGTCTTTCGGGAAACCACCCGGATGGGATCATGCAGAGTGATGGCGTGGCTGCCCGCACTGCGCTCCACATGGGGGGCCACCACGGTAACCGTGTGCACCTGGGCCAAGGCCGCATAAAGCGCCTTGATCCCTTCAGCGTGGATACCGTCATCGTTGGTCAAAAGAATCTGCATGATCCCCCGCATCATGCCCTGTCGGTTGTTGAACGAAGCCGCTACGCGGCGGGTTAATAAATCGTGTATACTCCTTACT
>CAZWCS010000061.1:0-24187 GCA_964632805.1 uncultured Desulfobacterales bacterium | reverse complement strand
TTATGCATAGACTCCGGGTCAAGCCCGGAGTGACGACTTTTTACGAAACCATCAAGCTTGGGGGGCTTCCCGGATATTCCCGGATATTCGTTGCTTCAACTTTTGTATATATGGTAAGAAGAGACACAAAACCAAGCATGATAAAAAAAGCAAAGCCGATTATCTGAAACCGTATTTTTGGTCCTGAAACGCAAAACCGAACAGGCCTGCATGTGATACTGCCGATCAAAACGCGAGGGTTTGTCTTTTTACTGGTCTGGACGGTTCTGTGTATCTCTTCATCTTATGGGGATGAACTGAATATCAGCGGGAAGGGTTCCGGAATCCTCAAAAACGCTGTAAATCTTCACCGGCAGGGCCAAACGACCCCGGCGGCGGCTGAATATCGTTTATATCTTAAAAAACACTCGGACGTTGCCCCGGTTTATTTCTTTCTTGGTAATCTTTACTGGGAAACCGGCTTCCCGGACAAAGCGCTTTCCACATACAAAAAATCGAAACAGGCTTGTGTCACCTGAGGCGTGCAATTCCTTGTCTGGGAGCTGGTCAGTTCCCCCTATACTTTGACAGCACTCCAACAAAGCGTCGCCAACGTTCCGGAACTCGGTGTAGCTCATTTTTATCTTTCAAAATGTTATCTGCATCAAAATAAGCCTGAAAAGGCGCGGGAAAGTTATATGCGGGCCGTCGGGCTGGATGAAAATCTGAGGGACACGGATTACTGGATTGATATTCAGGAAGCTCTTTGCCGCTCCCTTATGAAAAATGGCCGCTTCGACGCATGTATCGGTCTTTGCGAAAAGGTCCTGCAAAAGATCGAGGAGGAAAAAGCGGTCATATCTGATTTTGGGTATGTCCGCCATAAATCCCGCGTCCTGGTTTTGCTGGGCGATATATACCTGGCCCTAAATGATATGGAGCAAGCCATTCAATTATTTAAGAAGGCTTTATCCATAAAAAAGGCTGCAGACGGGGGGCTCTTGCAGTTCGGCATCGCTCCCATACACAAGAAACTGGCCAAAGCCCTACGCGCCGCCGGTAACGAGGACGAGGCGGCTGTCCATGAAAAAAAGGCCAGGCAAATGGAAAAACGGCAAGAGATGTTCTCGGTTGCGATAACAGGCATGGGAATGATGTTTTTCCTGTGGATCGGCCAGGTTGTTTTTGTGTTTCTGGCTGTCATTATTATCACTATCTGTCTTTTTTACTATAAACAATCACAAAAGGCGCCGGCTTCTTTAGCCGAGCCGGTTCGATGGTCGTTTGCGGACATCACGCGGATATATTTGGGGTCTTTTGTATTACCGATGGTCGTCTGTTTGGTGATAGCCGCGTTCATCGTGTATCTGGGTTCCGCATGCACCGGCTTCGCAACCTATGCATTGTTTGCGACAACCGGTCTTTCTCTTATTGCCAGTTCAGTGATCTTTCTATTGCACATTCGCAATGGGAATCAAAAAAATTTTTTCAAGGTTTATCCGGACAAACAATGGCATCAAAAAGAACAGTTCCGCTCTTTTCTTACCGTAGCCCTGTGGCAGTTGCCGGTTGTGATAATCGGTAACCTGATTTTTATGGTTTGTCTGTTTTCGGTTATTTTCTCATGGTTATTTTAACAAACCGTCAGAAAAAGAATGCCCGCAAGTTCAGACGGTCATTGCTGAATCTGATAATCGTGTTGGTGGGATGCTTTATGATTATTTATGGCGGCTGCGCCCGACGACATCCGGTTTATGATCTTTCCCCCAACAATCAGATTGAAACCCCTTTTTATGAGTGGGTCAACGAGCCTGAGTTGACCATCGGTACTACCATCGGCGGTTTTGAGCGATACCGGGATGGAAGACTGGTATCCTTGCCCTGGTACCGCGAACATTTAACCCGGAGAACCAGGCACTATTGTCCCAGTTGAATTTAACCAGTCTGTTATGCGGTGCATAACCACACCATTTGCCAAAAAATGCATCTCCGACGAAAAATTCAAATCCTTTCCGCCCTGCTGCTAAACGCCTCTTTTCTTATTGAACTGAAGTCTATCTGCCTGCCGGTTTTAAACTGCCATTCCTGTCCCCTAGCTGTATTTGGCTGCCCCATCGGCGTCATCGGCCAGTTCAGCGCCCTTCACCTGTTCCCTCTTCTGACCATCGGCTTGCTTATGGTTTTCGGAGCGTTACTTGGAAGATTTTTTTGCGGATGGTGCTGTCCTTTCGGACTGCTGCAGGAAATGCTGTATTTTCTTCCGACGCCCAAGCTAAAGGCCGTTCAGCACCTGGAGAAATGCAAATATGGAGTTCTGCTGCTGCTGGTAATTGCTGTTCCCTTTTTCCTGGGAAAAGACCATCCCCTGTATTTCTGTAAAATTTGTCCACCGGCCACGCTTCAGTCTGCAATTCCCTGGATGATTATAAAAGGAGACATCCCTGATGTAACAAGGATCGTAGTGCGTCTGAGCGTTCTGTTCGGCGTTCTGGCACTTGTGGTTACCATCAACCGGGGCTTTTGCCGAATACTGTGCCCACTTGGCGCGCTTATGGGCATATGCAATACGTTTTCCCGGCTCAGGATAAAGCAAGCCGGTGCCGACTGTCACCACTGCGGCATTTGCGCCGACAAATGTCCCATGGATGCCATCAACAAAAAAAACAAACAGACGCGTTCCCCGGAGTGCATATTATGCCTTGATTGTACCAAACACTGTCCGGCTTCCAGAAAGGCCGGCCGCTGAGAACTGCGTGAAACAATCACAACCCTTTTGCGTGGAACTTTACCGAAAAACGCTCGACGGAATTGTATGTCCAGAGCATTGATAGGGATATGAAACAATTGATGAATTTACCCAAGTTGAATCTTGATCTTGATAATTCTGAAAAATCCGGTAAAAGGGGTGATTTCGGCCCAAATACCCATTAACGGTACACAAAAACAAAAAAAGCGGTCAGAGATACCCCTGACCGCTTGTATTTATTTGGCGTCCCCAAGGGGATTCGAACCCCTGTCGCCGGCGTGAAAGGCCGGTGTCCTGGACCGGGCTAGACGATGGGGACGCAAATGGGTCGCTGGTGGGCCGTGCTGGGCTCGAACCAGCGACTCTCTGCTTAAAAGGCAGATACTCTACCGACTGAGTTAACGGCCCTTACCCTTATAATCCTAAAAGTTTTTCATTCTATTGATCAACCCCGTCACTGTCAACAACAAAATATCATCCTAATCATATTTTTACCATATTTTTATTTTTTTTGGAAAAACCACATCTTTTTCTAAAAAAATTTGAAAAACGGAGAAAATCGGCGTTTAGTGGCGTTTTTACAAAAACCGCAGCGCTCGCCCGGTAAGGACCAAAAAGGTAACTGTCTTTAAAACATATCAAATTTTTCCCAAAAAAGAAGTCGTAGTTTTAAGACTTTACTGGTCCGTTAAAATTATAATCTGTAAAAACAAATTGTTATCAGCAAGACCGAAACACCGTTCTGCAAAAGTCCATTTCGCCATATTTCGATTTGACCCCTTCTGGGATGTAGGTTAATGTCGACCCAATTGTGATCTTACAATTATCGCGCTTAAAGAACTGTAATAATCCGTAACATTTCGCTTTTTTGCCACGAGGAGGGGTGTTTCTGTAGAACAAACACTTGATGTCGTCTATGGATTCCGTTTGGGAAAAAGTAAAAGCCGATCTGCGAGAACAGATCCCCGCCAGCAACTATATGATGTGGATCGAACCGCTGGATCTGGCGACGGTAAAGGACAACTGCCTGGTATTGACTTGTCCCAATTATTTTTCAAAAAAATGGATCCAGGAATATTATAGCCAGCTCATTCAATCCAAAGTCAGCAAAATCAAGGGCTCCCCCTGCGATATTTCCCTGGAAGTTTCCAAACGCGAAATAAAACCGGCAGACAGAAAGAAAGAGGCGGCAGGAGCCAGGCCGAAAAACACGGAGACCAACAAAAAAACACCCCCGTCGACCCAACTGTCTTTACCGGATATGCATGCCCGCCCGCAGACCGGCCGCTTTTTAAAACAGGATTATACCTTCGATAATTTTGTGGTCGGCAACAATAATGATTTTGCCTATTCCGCCGTTTTATCCATGGGATCCCAAAAAAACTTTGCCAACCGTTCCCTGTTTCTAAGTTCCCAGTCCGGTATGGGTAAAAGCCATCTGGCCCAGGCGCTTGGCCATCACGCGTTATCCCACAATAAAGGTGCCCGTGTATACTATATCACGGCGGAAGACTTTTCCAACGAAATGGTAAATGCCTTTAACTCCAAATCCATTGGCCGCTTCAAAGAAAAGTACCGCACCGGTTTTGACATGCTGCTGCTGGACGATCTTCACGCCCTGGCCGGCAAAGAACGTACCCAGACCGAAATGGCCATGGTGGTCGATTATATGCTGGATGCGGGGAAAAAAGTCCTTTTTACCGGATGTTGTTTGCCGGGAGAAATTCCCAAGCTCAACCCCCAACTGAAATCCCGGTTGGGAAGCGGCCTGGTGACCACCATGGAAGCGCCGGACTTCAGAACGCGGGTCCGTATTCTGCACAAAAAATGCCGCATCAACGGCTATCGCATTCCCTCTGATATATTGGAATATCTGGCCGACAACCTCACTGCGGATGTCCGCCAGCTGGAAAGCGGTCTGAACGGCGTGGCCATGAAATCCTCTCTGCTGGGAATGCCGGTAGATATGAACCTGGCCGAAAGTATTGTCAGAAACATTGCCGAGCAGTCCCAGAAAATTTCGTTGACAGCCATAAAAAAACTGGTTTGCAAAGAGTACGGAATCATTGTTAAGGACATCGAATCCCGCTCCCGGAAACAGCGACTGACCTGGCCCCGGCAGGTCGGCATATTTTTGTCCCGCCGCTTCACGGACCATTCCCTGAAAAGCATCGGCCGTTGCTATAATCGCTACCACGCTACCGTCATCCATTCCATTAACACGGTGGAATCGGCCATGCGCGCAAAACAGTCCGTCCGCCAGGAGATTGACTACCTCTCCAAAAAAATTGAAAAGGGCGCGTTTTAGATAATGCCGCTATCAGGCCGGGTATTTAAACAGTTACAGGCCATCGTGGGTAAACCCCACTGCAGCCGGGAAACCGCAGACCGGATCTGTTACGCCTATGACGCTTCGTCACACCGTTCCCTGCCCGACGCGGTCGTCTTCCCGGCCAGTGCAAAAGAAACAGCGGCCATTGTAAAACTGGCGCAAAAAGAACGGTTTTTCATCGTTCCGCGAGGATCGGGTTCCGGTATGACCGGCGGCTCGATAGCGATAAATGGTGGCGTTGTTCTGGTAACCAGCCGTTTGAACCGCATTCTGGAAATTGACCGGGAAAATTTAACGGCCCGGGTGGAACCGGGCGTTATCACCGCCACTTTTCAGGCTGCCGTGGCCCACGAAGGGCTTTTTTATCCCCCTGACCCGTCCAGCGCGAACTTTTCCACTTTGGGCGGCAATGTTGCGGAATGCGCCGGCGGTCCCCGGGCGGTGAAATACGGCGTTACGCGGGACTATGTCCTGGGACTGGAAGCGGTACTGCCCTCCGGGGAAAGGATTACCACCGGCGTCCGCACGGCCAAGGGCGTGGTTGGCTATGATCTGACCCGGCTCTTAACCGGCTCCGAAGGCACCCTGGCCATAATCACGAGTATTACCCTGCGGCTTTTGCCGCTTCCGGCGGAAGTCCGGACGATGACGGCCCTGTTTGGCACGGTCCGGGCGGCGGCCGAGACGGTCTCGGCAGTTATCCGCCAAGGCATCATTCCGCGGGCCATCGAATTTCTGGATCAAGCATCCCTGCAATGCGCAGAAAACCGTTTTCCGCTGGACCTGCCGGCAACAGCCGAGGCCATGTTGCTTCTGGAGGTAGACGGCACCCCGGAGGAAAACCAGGCGGCCTTGAAACGCCTGGAAAACGTCTGTCGCGAACACGGTGCCGTATCCGCTATCATTGCCCCGGACCGGGAGACCGCGGAAGCCCTCTGGCGCGCCCGCAAAGCGGTTTCTCCGGCGCTGTTTGCCTATGGACCGGATAAAATCAATGAGGATATTGTGGTGCCCCGCAGTAAAATTCCGGATATTGTGGAAAAAATTAAACAGATCAAACAAGCAACCGGCTTGATGATGGCCGCTTTCGGGCACGCCGGAGACGGCAATCTTCATGTCAATATTATGCTGGATCGTTCAAACAGCCAACAACTGGCTCAAGCGGAAGAAGCGGTGGCGCAGCTTTTTGATTATACCGTCCACCTGGGGGGAACCATCTCCGGAGAACACGGCATCGGTCTCTCCAAATCCGCCTACTTGTCCACGGAAGTAAACCCCACGGAAATGGCGCTGATGAAAACCATTAAGCAGGTCTTTGATCCCGCCGGCCTTCTGAATCCGGGAAAAATATTTCCCAAATGAAACGGGAGGTCAGTGGCTGTCTGCGGTGCCGCCCATGCTCTCAAATTCGACCAAGTTTTCAAACTGTTCCCAGAAAGCCTGCTGGTGAGAGACAATAATACAGCGCAGGGATAAAGCACACTGCTTCCGGCAAATCTCCTGCTGCGGATTGAAATTTCCCAGACAACCGAGATGGTCGGTTTTTTCTATTATCGAATAAACATCATTCATTGTTTTTTCTCCACTCCTTCTTATTTATAATAGCAAGAAGTTTTTCATGAATCAAGCCGTTTGTGGCCAGAAGCGATTTTTTTTCCGGGGCAAACGGCTCGCCGGAAAAATCCGTGACCACTGCCCCGGCGGCCCGGGCGATCAACAGACCGGCGGCGGTGTCCCAGGGTTTGAGATGACTTTCCCAGAAGCCGTCAAACCGGCCGCAGGCAACATCGCACAGATCCAGCGCCGCTGCGCCCAGCCTGCGAACGCCGCGGGCGGCGATCAGGCAATTTGTAAACCGGGTTATCAGGGTTGGCAGGTGGTCCTGAAAATCATAGGGAAAACCGGTAACCAGCAGGCTGTCCGCCAGACGCGCAGCGGATGACACCCGAATCGGCCGGCCGTTTAGCTCCGGGGGGTCATCCCCGGCCGCGGTAAACAACTCGCCGGTTTCCGGACGCAAAACCACGCCCACGGCAATCTCTCCGTCCAGGGCAAAAGCGATGGAAACGGCAAACCGGTCCAGGCCATGGGCAAAATTGGTCGTGCCGTCCAGGGGGTCAACAATCCACAGGAATCGGTCATTACTTCCACTGCCGCCGCTTTCCTCCGCCATTACTTCGTGTTCCGGAAATCGATAATGCAAAACCTCGACAATGGCTTTTTCCGAGGCCCTGTCGGCTGCTGTTACCAGATCATAAGGGCCTTTGTGCTGAACATCAAGGGGCCTTCGAAAATACGGTCGTAACGCCTCGGCTCCTTTATAAGCGGCCCCGACAGCGACCCGCTTTATATATTGCAGATCAACAGGCATGGCAGTTCCCGTTGTACAGGGAGGCGCGGAAGCTGTCAACAGTTATCTGACCGTTCTTCAAACCTGCTTTACGGAGAAAAACCGCTATTTTCCCCAGACGGGAAACAGCGCCCCAGGGACCCCTGAACAGCGGCCAGCAACGGTTCCAGGGTAGCAGCGTCGGTAGCGGAAACGGCGATACCCCCCGTTGTACGGACAATTTTTCGGACTGTAGCCACAGCCACCCGGTCCTGCTTGTTCAGGGCGTATACACTTGGGGTCCGGTCCAGTCCCAGTTCCTGTAAGATCCGCTCCACAGCGGCGATATGCTCTTCGTACCGGGGGGAACTGATATCCACGACATGGATAAAAAGATCGGCGCTTTCCAGTTCTTCCAGGGTGGCCCGAAAAGCGGTGACCAGTTCCCGGGGCAACTCCCGGATAAAACCGACGGTGTCGGTAATAATAACTTCCCGGTCGCGGGGAAATTTCAGGCGCCTGCTGGAAGGGTCCAGGGTCATGAAAAGACGGTTTTCCGCCGCCACCTCGCTGTGGGTAAGGGTGTTCAGCAGCGTAGATTTGCCGGCGTTGGTGTAGCCGATTATGGAAACAACCGGCAAGCCTTTTTTATCGCGGCGCGATTTTTGCTGCCGGCGCTGTTTGGCCACGGCCGCCAGCGATTGTTCCAGGCGATTCAGCCTGTCCCGAACCCGGCGACGGTCAATTTCCAGCTTGGTCTCTCCGGGACCACGTCCGCCGATACCCCCCGTCAGGCGGGAAAAGGCGGTGTTCTTTGTGGCCAGCCGGGGAAGCAGATATTTTAACTGGGCATGTTCCACCTGTAACTTTCCTTCCCGGGACCGGGCGCGCTGGGCGAAAATATCGAGGATTAGCTGGGTCCGGTCAATCACCTTCAGGTCCACCTGATCCGTCAGAGACCGTACCTGGGCGGGGGTGAGCTCCTGGTCGAAAATCAGCAGCGTAACCGCTTTCTGAAGTGCCAGAATGGCCAGATCGCCGATTTTTCCCCGGCCCATAAGGAAACGGGGATCTCTTTTTTTTCGTTGCTGCAAAACGGTGTCCACCACCTCAATATTACTGGAGGCTGCCAGCGCATCCAGTTCAGCAAGCGATTCCCGGGCCTGGGCTTTTGCATCGCCGCTCACACTGACCAGAATGGCCCGTTCCTGCCTGGTGCCGCCCGGCCGCAGTGAACGGCTTCGCGCCAGCTCTTCCTCAATCGCCAGAATCAGATCGTGACAGCCGATGTCCAGCCCCGTCGAAGGCAATGGTTCCAACAGCTTATACGGAGTGTCCGCGGTATTGCCGGGCATAATATGGGCGGCGTGAAGCCGCTGGCCGGCGGGCGTTACAGATGTACCGATGACCGCCATAAAATCCAGTTGCAGCAGGGCCAGGTCGGTCAAATCATCGCGGGTCAGGGGGGTTGCGTCCAGATGGGTGTGGATGCATTTCAATCCCCGCAAGCGGTCCGGCGCCCGCCGATAGTGTCGCAAAACGGGAATTACGATCTTTTTGTCATCCCCGACAATGACGTGCGCCACTTTCCCCTGCCGGTCTATCAGCAGGCCGATCTGTCGGCGAATATCGGCGGTCAGGCCGCTTAACTCCCGAAAGACCTCCGGCGTAACGACAAACCGGGGCGGAATACGGCGACGATACAGATTATTCAGACGGCGGAGGTGGTCGGCCTTAAGTCCGCCGGTCTGACCATACAGCTTGTTTTTCATGGGCAACGGGAAACTGGCGGCAAGTTACCCCTCTTCCGGATAATACTCCGAGGCCAAGTTCTGAAAACGGGTATAGGCGCTTTCAAACTGTAAAAAGACCTTTCCCACCGGGCCGTTGCGCTGTTTGCCGATAATAATTTCGGCCACCCCTTTATTGGGATTGTCCTCACTGGGATTGTAAACTTCATCCCGGTAAATAAACAGCACTACATCCGCGTCCTGTTCCAGAGCACCGGATTCGCGAAGGTGGGAAAGCATGGGGCGCTTGTCGTTACTCTGCTCGGGCGCCCGGTTCAACTGAGAAAGGACCAGTACCGGAATATCCAGTTCCTTGGCCAGGGATTTCAGCGCACCGGACATTTCGGAAATATCCAGATCGCGTCGTTCCTTGGGATTATGGGCTTTCATCAACTGCAGATAATCAATAATAATAAAGCGGATGTCTTTTTCTTTTTTGAGACGCCGGGCCTTGGCCCGAATCTCCATGGCCGTCAAGCCGGGGGAATCGTCAATATAAATGGGCGCTTCATCCAGCACCGAAGCGGCATCGGTAATACGAATCCAATCCTGTTTGCTGGTGTGCCCGCTGCGCAGCCGAAAGGCGTTAATGCGTGCTTCCGCCGTCAAAAGGCGCATGGAAAGCTGTTCTTTGGACATTTCCAAAGAAAAAACGCCGACCGGATGATTGCCGTCAATGGCCGCATTGCGAGCAACGTTCAGTGCCAGCGCCGTCTTGCCCATGCTGGGTCGCGCCGCCAGGATGATCAAATCGGACTTCTGAAAACCGGCCGTGAGGTTGTCCAGTCGTTCAAAGCCACTGGCCACACCGGTAATCCATTTGCCCTGATTAACCTCGATGGTTTCAATATTGGTTTGAATAATCTGGTTTAACTGGAAAAAATCCCGGCTAATTTTGTTTTCCGCCACCTGCAGGATGGAGCGTTCGGCAAAATCAATAATATCCGCAACTTCAGCCGGATTTTCAAAACAACGCCGGGTAATGTCGTTGGCACTTGCAATCAATGCGCGCAGGGAAGACTTGTTCTTGATAATGGTGGCGTAATGCCGCACATTGACGGCATAAGGCGCTTCATCCACCAGGTAGGTAAGATAGGCCGCGCCGCCGATGGCTTCCAGTTCACCGCTTTCCTGTAAACAATTTTTTACGGTAACGATATCTACGGGTTCGCTTTTTTTGACCAGCTCGGTTACGGCGGTAAAAATAACCGTGTGGGCGGTTTTGTAAAAATCGGTCGGCGTCAAAATTTCCAGTATATCGAACAAAGCAGTGCTGTCTGTATCCAGAAGAATGGCGCACAAAACCGCCTCTTCCGCCTCCAGATTCTGAGGCGGCAGGTGGTGCAACAGGGCGTCCGCCGCTTTTCCGGCGGACGCCCCCCTGTCTCTGGCTGCAACGTTCTGCATGGGACCCCCCCTGTTGTCATGAAGCGTCAGGCTGTAAAAGGATAAGGATATTTTCCGTTCTCAGGCACCGGCGGTTTCATCCACGACTTCCACCGTAATTTCCGGAACAATCTCTTTGTAGATATAAATACCCACCGGATAGGTGCCAAGTTCCTTGATAGGGTCTTTCATTTGCACCATCTTCTTGCTGATCTCGACCCCCTGCTCCGCCAGGGCGTCGACGATATCTCCAACAGAGACGGACCCATACAGTTTTCCTTCAGCACTGACTTTGGCACCAATGCGGCAGACAAGCCCCGCAATTTTTTCCGCCGCTTCTGCGGCCAGCTCTTTTTCCTTGGCCAGACGAAGCTCTATCTTGGCCCGGCTCTGTTCGATAATTTTCCGGTTTCCGGGCGTAGCTGCCAGCGCTTTGCCCTTCGGAAGAAGATAATTGCGGGCGTAACCGTCCGCGACCTTAACCTCCGTTCCCGCCAAACCCAGAGACTCCACCGTCTCTTTTAATATTACTTTCATAAGAACAACCTCCGCTTGTTCAGGGTTTCTTCTGGTTTTTGCAAAAAAACCCGGCCGGGTCTTCTGTCAGAAAATCCCGCCGTCATTCTCTTCTTCTTCTTCGCCATCCCGGTCGTCGGCTTCGAGGTTTTTCAGGCGACGAAAATCGCCCCACATGTCGAACAACCCCAGACCGACAACTCCGATCAATAACGGCTGCCAGACGAAAACCAACCCGTATAAAAAAATTTTTAAAATCGTCGGCAACGATTTTCGTTCAAAATAAAAGGAAGCAATCGCCATCCCCTGAAAAAAATAGATCGTGGCCAGAACAATCAACACGTTGCCACCGACAATCTTCAGGGCTGTGGCCGGCAAAAGCAACAGCAGGCCGCTGCCGATAACCCCCCAGACCAAAATATCCGGGGCCTGCCACTGGTTGAGGTGTCCAAAATCCGGAAATCCGAGCTCTTGCTGACGCATCAGCCTGCGCACCAAAAGAACCGTCATCCAGGCCACAATCAGAATCCCGGCTGCATAGAGCGCCGGCAAAAGGCGAACCAAAATAAACCGGATCGTATCCAGAGAGGCACTCACCGCCTCTACCCGCTCCGCCGGCATGCCCATGTCCCTGTAGACCATGAGGGACAATTCCAGGTTTTTAGCGATGTACGCCGAGATCAGGGGAACCAGCGCGGTGCCGGTCAGATTACCGTAAAGCAACACCCCCAGCAGGCCGCTCACAAAAACGATCCCACAAGCATAGCCAATGGTCTCTTCTATGGTCAGCCGATGTTCCGCCAGCTCGCTCAAAACAAACCCCAGCAGCAACAGACTGCTCACAATCAAAAGATCCGGCGTCAGACCGCCGAAGACAAGCAACATGACCGCACCGGTTACACCGGGAACAATCAAGCCGTTACCGCGTCCCAGTTTCGCCCGATAGTAAAAAACGATTCCCGGCAAGGCCAAAAGACAGATCAATCCAACAACCGGCAGATAAACCGCGGCCAAAAACGCCAGGACCGTAACCGCCGTACCGCTGACGGTTTCTTTCGGGTGCCCGTTTGACGCTGGCTGAACCACGACGTTCTCCTCTGCCTTTGCCGGGCGTAACGGCTTCCGTCAATCCGTCAGCTGCCCGGTTTGCCGACAAACGGCAGCAAGGCAATAATGCGGGCCCGCTTGATGGCCTGCGTCAACTCCCGCTGATGTTTGGCACAGGTTCCCGAAACCCGCCGGGGAATAATTTTCCCCCGTTCGGTTAAAAAATATTTCAACGGTTTGGGGTCTTTATAGTCGATGACCAAATTTTTATCCGCGCAGAACCGGCAATATTTGCGCCGGTGAAAAACCTTTTTTTTCCCTCTCATAATATCTCTTCCTTCTGCTGTTTTTCGACCATCGTCGGCTGGTTAATGGTCTTCTTCCGTTCTCTCGGAGGGTATCTCGGGGCGCTCTTCGGCGTCTTCCGGAGGGGGTTCCGCCGCCTTCTCCGCTTCCGGAGCATCCGCGGGCGGCGATTTCTCTGCCTCGGTCCGGTTCACCGTGGCCGTTTCCACAGCATGATCTCCGGTGCTTTCCGCATCAGCCGCTTTCTTCGCGGCCAGTTCCGCTTTCAGGGCTTCGGGGTCCGCTTCCTGCTCCTGCAGGACCGTCAAAAATTTCATCACCCGCTCATCAATCCGGAAGGCATTTTCCAGAGCCGACACCACGGCGCCGTCACCGCAGTAGTCCAGGCGCACGTAGTGACCCCGCAGCTTTTTCTTTACCTCATAAGCCAGCCGGCGGTTTCCCCATTCATCAAAATCAACCAGATCTCCGCCATTGCTGCTGACAAGGGTGCGGGCCCTTTCGAACAGATTCTCCCGGGCATCCTGGGGAAGGTCGGGATCCGCAATAAAAATGGTCTCGTAACGTCTCATACGCTCTCCTTTCGGGTTATAGCCTTGAAAAACGACTTTTCAAAGCAAGGATTACCATATCCGGGTTGTATAGCCTACCTTCTCAGACAAAGTCAACCCAAATTTTTGAAGTCGGGCGGAAAACAGTAACGGCGGGGATTTTTTTCAAATCCACCCCTGGGGCGGGGTGAGAAAAAGCGATCACCGGGGCGAAGAAAAACAGAGAGGGTCCCGTCGTCTGCTGCCAAACGGGTGTCCGGTTTCTCCACAAAACCTCCGGGAAAATGGTCCCGGAGGTTTTGCGGCATTTTTCTGCGTCAAGCCGTCACCCCTAAAACCGGGCAACGGGCATCATTTTAAAACGTTACCCGGATCTCATTGAAGAGGGCATAACTGGAATCGCCCTTCTGGTCCGTGGACAAAATTTCGTCGCCGCTTAAAATTTCATCGCCTTGATCCAGATAGCCCACGTCGGCCAGATAGGTCAGATTGTCCATGATCTCCCAGGTAATCCCGAGGTCCGCTTCAAAACCGACATAGTCCTTGCCCCCGCTATAGGCG
The DNA here is from genome assembly GCA_964632805.1 of uncultured Desulfobacterales bacterium. Taxonomy (GTDB): domain Bacteria; phylum Desulfobacterota; class Desulfobacteria; order Desulfobacterales; family Desulfosudaceae; genus CAZWCS01. Next base: position 10,644 of record CAZWCS010000061.1, on the reverse strand, counting down.
TCCTCATCCAGCCAGGCCTGCCCCAGGGCACCCCGAAGGGTCAGCTTGTCGTTTACGGCAAAGCTGCCTTCGGCATAAAGCAGCTTGACGCCGGTCAATAACGTCGTATGACCGTTATTCAAGGGCTTGCCGCCCACATCCCGGGTAAGGATCAAAAGCGGCTCAAAATCGTCCCCCAGCCCGCGATAAAGCAGATTGCCGATGGTGATATCGCCGCCATTCTTCATCAATTCCCCGTAGTCCTGGCCCTGGGTAAAGGCATAGCCCAGCCCGAGGCAGGCGGTGTCCATATCCATCGACCCTTCCAGCTTATACGTCAGGCTGTCAATGTCCCGGTCTTTCGCCGTTACCAGGGCGCCGGTGGGCATGATAAAAAAGTTGTTCTTGGCGTGGGCGGAATATTCGCCGCATTCATAAATCATCTCCGCCTCCAGGCAGAAAGGACCGAAAGAGGCTTTGATATAGGGATCAAAGGCGAAATTTTCGACGCGCTCATACCCCAGCGCGATCTCCGTAATGGCGGCGGCAACGGGAGAAGCCGGCACCGGCCCGATCGCCGCGCCCACGGGCGTAGCAGCCGAAATGGGATCCCGCAGGTCCAGATAATAGGCGGGGCCGGCCGGATAACCCAGAGCCGGGGCAAGCGTGTTCGTAACATTCGTCCCCGCCGTGTACTGGGCAACCCCATTTCTCATGGAGGGAATACTGTTGACCAGATCTTCCACATCATCCAGATTCTGATAGCGGAGGGCCAGACCGGCTTCCATATCTTCCTGCTCGTATCTGCCCAGCAGATAATAGGTGTCGCAATCCCCCTCATTGTCGAAATCATCGGCTCCCAGAACATTGTCATCGGAGAGTTTTTCATAAATGACCCCGAAAATCAGATCGCCGGTTTTGGCGAAATACTCGATGCGGTCAAAGGCGTAATCTTCGCCGGTATTGCCCAGATTCGTTCCCCAGCTGCTGCCACCGGGAATCCGGCCGGCCTTAAACAGCCCGATGGGCGTCAGCGCCGTCAGGTACACCGCATCCACATCAATGTCGTCGGCGTCATCTTCGCCGTCGCCGTCAACCAGAAAATCTTCATCCCCAAAGGGCTGATCATCAAAGATATCCAACCGGGTGGTCACCGACAGTTTGTCGTTGGCCTGAAAAACCGCCTGCAGGCGCAAACGGTGATCCAGCCAGGATGCCGAACCGTCGGACCCCTGATCGGCCCGGCTGGGATTGTCGTTATAAAGCCCCCGGATCCGGTACTCCCCGGAAAAATCAACATCCACAGCCACAGCCGGCATGGCCACAGCCACAGCCAGGGACGTCATTATTACTAATAACATGAGCTTTTTCATACAGCCTCCTCCTTGGTATAAAATTTGTATTTCTTTTTCATATTTTGCGTTTTGCCAACAGCGGTGGCCTATCACCGGTTTTTGAAAAAGAGAAAAGTACAATTTTCAATAAATCCGAATACCATAAATGGAACCGGACGGTATTTATTGAACGGGTCTTTACTGGCAGGGGTGTCAGTCCTGAAAACGCGTGACGGGGCATCCCCCCTTTCGGCAACGGTAATCGGCAGGAAAAACCGGGTACAAAATCAGACAATGCAGAAAGACAAACAGCAAGCAAAAACAGCGCAATTTTTCAGCAACCTTAATTGGGTATGTGCATAATTGAACATATATTCTATAATTATCCCGTAAAAAAGAGAAGTTGTCAACCTTGTATTTCCGGAATATTGGAAATTGATTTGCTGGAAGATAAATTTCTATTAATTGTTCTGCTTCCGCGCCGTATCGTACAAAATCAAACAGGAGCGGGGCGCGGAAAACAGCGAATCCCGCTTGCTGACAATAAACAGCGCCAGTTCCCGGATGCCGTCGCCATCCATATCGGCCCAGGCGAAATCGGCTGCGTATCCGGAAATCTTCCGGGTCCGCCAGCGTTCGGACAGGCCCAGCCCGTCCCAGGCCAGCCCCACCACAGCGGTTTCCGCGTATTTCCGATACCGTTTGAACCAGCGGGAAGACAACGACTGGTTGACCACCGTAACAACCTCATTCCGGCCGTCCTGATCCAGGTCGGCAATACACAACCGCTGGGAAAGATAACGCCGGCCGGGGGAAGAATCATGATCGCCGGCGGCGGTTTTCAGATAGGTTTCGCTGCCGCCGAAGGCGGTATCGCTTTTCCATAGTTTTTCCCCTTCGCTGCTGTAAAGAACCAGATGATCATCGCTGTCGGACAGGACCCACTGGCTATGACCGTCAGGTAAAAGCGCACCGCGGGCTACATCAAAAATGCAGGCCCCCGCCGGCAGGTCTACGGGTTCTCCCGGTACCAGGTCCGTGCCCCGTATTTTCAGACACCGGGCTCCCGGCAGAAAAAGGTCGCTCATCCCCTTTTTCTGACCCCAAACGGTGGTTTCGTCCATGGCCCGGAAGTACCAGTTCCGGTCCCGGATAACGGCTTTCAAGTCGCCGGCCTCCCAGACCAGAACCAGGGAGCAGAGATTCCGGGAGTGGGGATTGACGGCGGTAATAAATATTTCAGCCCGGCCGTTATCATCCGTGTCGGCAGCGTCAACCGCCAGATATTTTTCATGGCGGGCGGCCGCCCACTGCGCCAGCGGCGCCAGACCATCGGCTGTCTTTTTTTGTACCAGCAGCGTTTTTTCCCCCAGCAGTATGGTTTCCGCTGCGGCATCTCCGTCAATGTCCGCCACGGCCAAGCCCACGGCGGTCAGTTCCCAGTTGTCGCTTTTCCAGAACCCCTCTTCTTGTGTGCTGCGATATGCAATAAACGGTTTCGCCGGAGCCGGTTCTGTTGTAATAACCGGAGCGGCCCGGTTGTTGGAGGCCGAAACAGACGGACGCGGATTGGGGGAAGCAGGTGCCGCCGCGGACGTTTTTCCTTCGGCCCCCGCAGAAATCGTTCCCAGCAATTTTTCCGGATGCGCCTGTCCGGAAGCCGCCGGCGGATCCGCGGTTTCCGTATCGGAAGGGGGCGCGGCAAAAACCCGGCTGGCGACCCGGGCCGCCAGCGCATTGACCGCCGGAATCAGGGCGCCGAGAGCGTCGGCCTGCTCAAACAGGGCAACCGGTGCGGTTTGGCCGGAAACATCCACGACTTCGGCGTCCAGGCTGAAGCGGGCGCCGATTTGGGTAATGCTGCCCCAGAGAACATAGTCCGCACCCAGTTTCTTGCCGATATCTATCGCCGCCGACCGGTCCAGCGGGTCCGCATGCCCGGTGATCCGGGCCCGGGGCGTATCAATCACCTTGATCCGGGCGGCGGCCGCCAGACGCGAACCCAGCATATCCGCCGTGCCCTCCGCCAGGTAGCGGATATCCGTCGGCGCGTGGGTGGCAAACGGAAGAACCGCCACGGATTCGGCCGCGGCCCCGGCGCTACCGCATATCATAATGGCCAGCGTGAATACGCCGGCAAAAAGGGTTTTCCGCATAAAAAAACGCACTTGTTGTAATGACGAATGGAAAAACACGAATTTGAAAATTCCTTTCCCCTTGAATTTTTCCATTTTTCACTTGTCCTTACGGTTTTTATTTTTGCAGTTTTTCCGCCAGCAAACGGTTGACCGCCTGGGGGTTGGCTTTTCCGCGGGTTTTTTTCATGACCTGCCCCACCAGAAATCCCATCACTTTGGTTTTGCCGCTTTTAAATTTTTCCACCTCAGCGGGACAGGCGGCAAGCACCTCGTCCACCACCGCCCCGATAGCATCCGTATCCGTAACCTGCATCAGCCCTTCTTCTTCCACAATGGTTTGCGGATCCCGGCCGGTAGCCGCCATTTTTTCAAAAACGGTTTTGGCGATTTTACCGCTGATGACCGCCTTGTTGATCAGGCGGATCAGGCCGGCCAGATGATCAGCCGGAACCGGGGTTTCCTGGATGGAAAGCCCCCGGGCGTGCAGCAGGCCCAGCAGATCCCCCCGCACCCAGTTCGCGGCGCGCTGGGGGTCCCCGCAAGCTTTGGCGCAGGCTTCAAAGTATTCCGCCAGCGGACGGGAAATGGTCAGCGTTTGCGCGTCTTCGGCGGAAAGCCCGAAGTCGGCCACAAAACGACGGCGTTTAGCGGCCGGAAGTTCCGGCAGGTGACGCACTATCTGGCGCTGCCAGGCCTCATCCACCACCAGCGGAACCAGGTCCGGATCGGGAAAATACCGGTAGTCATGGGCTTCCTCCTTACTCCGCATGGAAACGGATCGCATCTGGTCGGGATTCCAGAGCCGGGTTTCCTGCACAACGGCATCCCCCTCCCGGATTCGCCCCAGATGCCGCTGAATTTCATAATGCAGCGCCTGCTCCACATGCCGGAAGGAATTCAAATTTTTAAGTTCGGTTTTGGTACCCAGCGTCGCTTCTCCGGCCGGGCGAAGGGAAACATTGGCGTCACAGCGGAAACTGCCTTCCTCCATGTTGCCGTCCGATATTTCCAGGTAGCGCAGGATAGAGCGAATCTCCCGCAGATAGGCGCCGGCCTCTTCCGGGGAACGCATATCCGGTTCGCTGACAATTTCAATTAACGGCACCCCGGTCCGGTTAAAATCCACAAAGGACACGGACCGGTGCTCGTCATGAATCAGTTTGCCGGCATCTTCTTCCATGTGAATGCGGGTAATGCCGATTTTTTTTTCGCCCTCGCCGGTTTCGATGATAATGTGACCGTGTTCGGCAACAGGCAGCTCATACTGGGAAATCTGGTAGCCTTTGGGCAGATCCGGATAAAAATAGTTTTTCCGGGCAAAACGGCTGGTTTCCCGGATTTGACAATTGGTAGCGGCCGCCATTTTCAGGGCAAAATCCACCACTTTTTTGTTTAAAACCGGCAATGATCCCGGCATGCCCGTGCATACCGGGCAGGTATGCGTATTGGGCGGGGCCCCGAAGGCGGTGGGACAGCCGCAGAAAATTTTGGTTTCGGTATTTAACTGGGCGTGTATCTCCAGCCCGATGACCGGCTCCATGTCCATGGGATCTTATTCCTTTGTTATTGCCCGCGCCTGCATGGTGTTTGTATGCTGTCTCAGGACAAAACATTAGTCAAGAAAATTCTCGCCGACAGGCGATCAGACAAGCAAAAACCTGCCGGCTTTTTTGAAAAAGGTCTTGCTATCTATACAAAACGGTGTAATTATTTGCAGATTAATTCGGTCAGCAACAAAACGAAAATAAATCACCGAAACTCATGACAATTCGCGCGGCCATAGTAGGTGCTACCGGGTATGCCGGAGCGGAGCTGGTGCGCTGGCTGGCGGGCCATCCGGAGGTTACCATTTCGGCGATGACTTCCCGTCAATATGCGGGACGGCCGTTTTCCGAAGTATATCCGGCTTTCACCGGGCAAATGGACCATATCTGCCAGGATTTTTCCCCGGAGGCGGTAGCCGACCAGGCGGACATCGTGTTCACCGCCCTGCCGCACAAACTGCCCATGGCATTTGTGCCCGACCTCTTACGCCGGGGATGCCGCGTCGTAGATCTGTCGGCGGACTTCCGTTTTGCCGAGGTCGCCACCTATGAAAGCCACTATCAGCCGCATACCGCCGGAGATCTTTGCCGGGAAAGTGTTTACGGGCTGTGTGAAGTATATGATGCGGCCATCAAAAACGCCCGTCTGGTGGGGAACCCCGGCTGTTATCCCACCTGCGTCCTTCTCGGCCTTATTCCCCTGATTCAAGCGGAACTGGTAGATACGGAAAACCTGATCGCCGATGCCAAGTCCGGCGTAAGCGGCGCCGGCCGCTCCCCGTCGCTGGGGACCCATCTCTGCGAAATCACGGAATCCGTCAAGGCCTATAAAGTCAATGCGCACCGGCACGCACCGGAAATGGTGGAAGTTCTCAGCCGGGAGGCCGGTCGGCCGGTAACGCTGACCTTTGTCCCGCACCTGATGCCCATGGTGCGCGGCATGCTTGCCACCATTTACGCGCGTCTTACCCGCAAAAGCTCTGTTGCGGAAATACTTGAGATTCTGCACACCTGTTATCAGGGGCGGCCGTTCATTCGTCTTTGCCCCCCCGGCAGCTTTCCGGAAACCCGTCGGGTGCGGGGAACCAACTATTGCGATCTGGGGGTGACCGTGGATGAATCCGGACAGCGCCTGATTCTGGTCTCCGCTATCGATAATCTGGTAAAAGGTGCTGCCGGTCAGGCGGTACAAAACATGAATCTCATGTTTGGTCTTGACGAAAATCATGGGCTTGATATGATACCCTTTCCCGTATAGTAAACCGGATCAAATACCGGGGGGGAAGAAAAAGCGGCGCCATTACAGAAACTGCGCGCCGGAAGCAAAAAACGGAAACATTAAGGAGGCATTATGGCAGTCAAACAAAAGGCAGTCAGGCTTATATGTCTGGTAATTACGGGTATGTTGCTGGTTTTCGGCGTCAGTGGCTGCGGGGACAAAGGCGAGCAGGAAGCAGCGCAAAAAGAGGCGGAATCGACAGCCGTCCAGGAAGTTGCGGAATCGCCAGCGGAGACGGCCAAGCCGGCCCCAAAAAAAGCCGGCCCTTCGCTGGACCAATGGAAACCGGATTTCGACCCATCCGGGGCCAAATACAAATGTATCGTTTCCAACGTATCCCACCCCGTAATCAAAGGCGTATATGCGGGATTTGCGATTCGGGACGCGCTCTGGGAAGCGACCGACGGTCAAATTTATATTGACTTCAAACCCTTTTCCATGCTGGGCGGGGAAGTCGAAGTTCTGAATCAGCTCCAGATGGGCGCCATCCAGGGCATGGGCGTCAGCTCCGTGGCGGCCACCAATCTCGGCCCCCGGTTCGGCCTGATTAATCTGCCCTTCCTGATTAACTCCTTTGACAAGCTGGACAAATTTGTTGCCAGCGGCAAGTTGTTTGAGCATTTTATGCGGGCCATGGATCATCAGGGCATCATGGGGCTTGACATCACGGGCTATGGAAACTACGGCTGGGCCACCACCGTGCCGGTGAGAACCATCGAGGACGCCAAGGCCGTCAAGTTCCGTATTGCCGAAGCCAAAGTCAACAACATGAGTTATAAAGCCTGGGGATTCAACCCTGTGGTCATGCCCTGGCCGGACGTCCCCGTGGCCCTGAAGCAAGGGGTCATCGACGGGCTGGATCACACCCCGATGGTCTGCAATATCACCAAAAAATTTGAGGTGTGCAAATACTTTACCCAGCTGAACTACGCCCAGGGGCTGTTTATCTGGATATTCAACAAGGCCTGGTTTGAGAGCCTGCCCAGGGACCTCCAGGAGACCTTCAAGGAGGTTGTCCATGAGGTTTGTGCTGATATCCGCCAGCAGACCGAGGAGCAGGAAATCGAGCAGATTGCCGCCGCCAAAGCCGCCGGCATTGCGTTTTTCCGGCTGCCCACCGCGGAGATGAAGCTGTTAAAAAAGCAGGCCGATTCGGTGCATCAGGCTTTTGCCGCCGAAATCAACGAACTGCATGATGGGGACACCTACCGGCCGGCGGATTATCTCGCGGAAGTTCAGGCCTATATGGGCTACAGCGTAAAATAACCAACCATAGTTGCTTAATTGCCGGGAAAACGGGGGGCTGTGCAGCAGCCTCCCTTTTTCTGTTTTTAATTGTGGGCTGATACAGTTCGAAAAAACGAAACCATCCGACCCGGGTGACGCCTATGGAAAAAACATTACGAGTTATGGACAGGGTCTTGAGCTTTTTTGAGGAGTGGACGCTGTTTCTGACGGTCATGGTCGCGCTGGTAGCGCTGTTTGCCAATGTGGTTCTGCGATACGGGTTTAATTACTCTCTGGCCTGGTCCGAGGAGCTGATCCGGATCGTCATTATCTATACTACGCTGGTGGGGTGCGGATCCGCCATTAAAAACGGAACCATGATTAAAATCGATGCCCTGGTACAGCTGGTGCCGCGGCTGAAAACGCCGCTGTCCTATTTCAGTCATGTGGTGACCCTTGTTTTTGCGGCCATGATGATCTATTTCGGCTGGCAGATCGCTGCACTTCAGGTACAGACCCATCAGATGACCATTATCATGCGGATTCCCTATGTTTACATTTATGCCACCCTCCCGCTGATGGGCGTGCTGATGTTGATACGGACAATCCAGGTGCTCTATTATGACATTACGGGAAAAGATGTTTTTGGCATAGCCAACAGCGTAACAGAGGATTAAGGCGGGATCGGAACCGAATAAAATTAAGGATTGAAAAAGCGTGGAAATAAGCTATCTCATTGTTCTGCTGATACTGCTGGGAACCATGGCGGCCTATGTGCCGGTATTCATGTGTCTTTTTTTTACGGCCGTGCTGAGCTTCCTGTTGTTTACCGATCTGCCGTTGCTGCTGCTGGTGCAGAGTCTGCTCAAAAGCCTGGACAACTTCGCGCTGGTAGTGGTCCTTTTCTTTATTTTGTGCGGCAATATCATGACCGCCGGCTCCATTGTGGACCGCTTGATCAAATTTGCCAACGCGCTGGTGAGCTGGCTGCCGGGTGGTCTGGGCATGGCCGGGGTTCTGGCCTGCGGCCTGTTCGGCGCCATTTCCGGGTCCACGGTGGCTACGGTGGTGGCCCTGGGATCGTTCATGATTCCGGCCCTGATCGAAAACGGTTACAACGAAAAATATACGCTGGGGGTAATGACTACCTCGCCCAACCTGGGGGTCATTATTCCGCCCAGCATCGGCATGATTTTATACAGCATGATCAGCAATGTTTCTCTGGAAGGCCTGTTTTTAACGGGGTTTGTTCCCGGTGTGCTGATTATGCTGGGCGTCTGCACCTATACCTATTTTGTATTTCGAAAAGACGAAAGCATTGCGCGCAAACCGGTCCCGAACGCCGGGGAAATGCTGACGGTCTTTAAAGAAAGTATCTGGTCGCTGCTTTTGCCGGTCATTATTTTCGGCGGTATTTTTTCCGGCATGTTCACCGCCAATGAAGCGGCGGTGGTGGCCTGTATTTATGCGTTCATTGTTGAACTGTTTATTCATAAGAGCATGAAGTTTTCCCAGGTCAAACAGATTACGGTCAGTTCGGCGGTCACCTCGGCCACCCTGCTGATCATTGTTTCCGGCGCCACCTGTTTCGGCCGCTACCTGACGCTGGAAAACCTTCCCGGCCAGATCACCTGCGCGGTCATTTCCAGCATCCACTCCCCCCTTGTCTTTCTGCTGGTCATCAACGTGCTTTTGCTGATTATCGGGATGTTTATGGACATTATTTCCGCCACCCTGATTTTGGGGCCGGTATTTCTTCCCATACTGGACGCCTTCGGCATTAACCCCATGCATTTCGGGCTGATTATGACGGTCAATCTGGCCATCGGCTACTGTACGCCGCCCATGGGCGTCAGTCTCTATATCACCGGGGCGGTGGCCGATAAGGACCTGATTTTTGTTTCCCGGGCGGTCATGCCGTTTGTTCTCATCCAGATTGCCGTGCTGCTGATAATGACCTATCTGCCGGAGGTGGTGCTGTGGCTGCCGAACTTTTTTGGATTTATGTAGCAATAGAATGAATATGGCCGACACCGAATGTCCCATCGGATGTCCGGCCGTATTGTAATAGAGGAACATCTTTTCGAAAGGAGTAAGAAATGACGGCAAAACTGATTAAAGGAACCGAGATCCGCGAGGAAATTTTAGAGGAAATCACCGCGGAAGTAAAAGAATTGAAAGAAAAACACGGGAAGGTCCCCGGCCTGGTGACCATCCTGGTGGGGGAAAACCCGGCGTCCATCTCTTATGTCACGCTGAAAATCAAGACCGCCGAGCGGGTCGGGTTCAAGGAAGTCCAGGACTCTCAGCCGGTTGACATTTCCGAAGAAGACCTGCTGGCCTTGATTGAAAAATATAACAATGATGATTCCATTCACGGCATTCTGGTGCAGTTGCCGCTGCCGGACCATGTCGATGACAAGAAGGTTTTGAACGCCATCGATCCGGACAAGGACGTAGATGGTTTTCATCCGGTGAACGTCGGGCGTCTCATGATCGGCGGCAAAGAAGTGAAATATCCGCCCTGTACCCCGGCCGGAATTCAAGAAATGATTGTCCGGGCCGGGGTGGAAACCAGCGGCGCCGAAGTGGTGGTTGTGGGCCGCTCCAACATTGTCGGTAAACCCATCGCCAATATGATGCTGCAGAAGGGACCGGGAGCCAACGCTACCGTTACGGTGGTTCATACCCGCACCAAAAACATGGAAGAACACTGCCAACGGGCCGACATCCTGATTGTGGCCGCCGGTGTGCCGGGCCTAGTCAAGCCGGAATGGATCAAACCGGGCGCCTGTGTTATCGACGTGGGGGTGAACCGGGTGGGGGAAAAGCCGAGCAAGAAAGACCCCAATAAAATGGTGGCCATACTGGAAGGGGATGTGGATTTTGCGTCGGCCAAGGAAATCGCCGGGGCCATTACCCCGGTGCCGGGCGGCGTCGGTCCCATGACGATCACCATGCTCATGAAAAACACCCTGAATTCACTGAAATATCAATTGGGGCTGTTATAAACTTTGGGCCCGCAGATGCTGACTGGAGGCATCTGCGGGCCCAAAACGGATTTCGTTTTTGGGGTTGACAGAAACGGTAGGAAGCGTTATACATAATTACCTGAGCGGGAATAACTCAGTGGTAGAGTGCGA
>CAZWCS010000060.1:0-24198 GCA_964632805.1 uncultured Desulfobacterales bacterium | reverse complement strand
AATAATTCGGGACGGCCAAAGTAGAGCAAACGATCGCCGGGTCCCGGGTTCCGGTGTGAACCGGCCCCTTCCGGACCCGGAGGAAAGTCCGAACACCACAGGGCAGGGTGCTTCATAACGTGAAGTCACGGTGACGTGAAGGAAAGTGCCACAGAAAAGATACCGCCCGTCGAGTCACTCCGGTGGCGGCGGGTAAGGGTGAAAAGGTGCGGTAAGAGCGCACCAGTTCTCCGGGTGACCGGGGAAGCTTGGTAAACCCCACCCGGTGCAAGACCGAATAGGGGAGCGTTCGAGGGCGGCCCGTCCGAGCTCCCGGGTAGGTCGCTGGAGGTGCCGGGTAACCGGCATCCATAGATGAATGATCGTTGGCCGGTGAGGGGTAACCCGATCCGGATACAGAATTCGGCTTATGCGCTGCTTTGGCCGTTTTGTTTTTTTGGGCCCGGAAAAATTGCGGGGGTAACAGTGACCGACACCTATTGTGATATCAGTTTTTTTGAGAAGCTGCGCATCTGCTCGGCGGATTATTTGAAGTACTGTCAGTATTTCTCTACTTGTGACAGTCCGGAGGCAATTTTTACCAAGAAGTTGTATTCCAGTCTGATTGCGTCCTCTCATCTGCTGGAGGATTTTCTCGATTTTCACGGGGCCAAAAATAACAAAAACTGGTATTTTTATCGGGAATTGTCCGCTGCGGTGCGCCATCTGAGTATGAGCGGCTATATTCAGGAGCACATCTCCAACCGGCTGGTTTTTTATGATCTGTTAAATTCGGAGCCTTTTGGAAAAGAGGGGGAGAGCACCCGGAAATTTTTGCGTTCCACGTTAGTGCGGCTGGCGCCGGTAATTGTTGAAGAAGCCCGGCGGCTGGAGATCCCGGTCCCGGAACCGGATTTTTCCCTGGCGGATTTTCCCAGTGTGGCTACCGGGGAGATGCTGGAGTTTGATATTGATGATGAACAGCCCCGGCAGCAGCGCCGGAATATCGTCAAGGTGACCACCGATTTTCTTAATGTCATCCGGGATTTTGAAGATTTCGGCATCTATGAAAAATGCAGCCAGGAGGAAATCAAAAGCCTGGTCCCGGAAAAAATCAACGAAGTGGAGATTCGCCGCCTGGAAATGCTGGTTCACAACCTGCAATCTTCCTTTGATACCTATATTATTTACGGCGGACTGCGATACGGCAACCGCAAATTGAAGCAGTTCCGGAGCTATTTTTCCGTGGTTTATCATCTTTTTGATTTGACCGGGAAGTTGCTGCATTTTTACGAGCGTCACTTTTTCAGCCCTCAGGAGGGACAGAAGAGCATATATCAGACCACCCGGGACAAGCTGGCGGAGTTTATTAATGTTGGCGCCCTGCTGGAGGTGATCATCAATTACGGTCTGTTTTATGCCTGCAATTTTCTGTCCGACGGCAAGCGCCTGGCCATGGAGATACTCAACGAAAATATCGAGCGCAGTCGGATCGAAGTGGGCATCCCCGTTAATTTGGGGTTCCACAGTCGGCCCAGCCTGCTGGTGGCCAAGATTACCCAGTACTATGGCGGAGAAGTGAAACTGTGCGTGGGTGAAGACGAATTTGACGCCAGCAGTGTCCTGGATATTCAGTGGGCCGGGGGAAAGATTGCCCGGGAGGGAATTCAAACCGTGGCGTTCAAGGGGGATGTACGGGCCTTGCGGGATATTGAAATTCTGGCCGGCGTCAATTACGGCGAAGACACCATGGGCAAGGGCATTCCTCTTCCCAGGGAGCTGGATTATCTGCGATAAACCGGTGGGAGGGGGTTTGTAATGATTGCCGCCATCATCGTTGCCGGAGGACAGGGTACCCGTTTTGCAGGAAAACGGGCCAAGCAGTATCTGCCGTTGGCCGGTCGGCCGGTGTTGAGTCATACCTTGAGTGTGTTTGCCGCCTGTGAGGTGATTGACAGGCTGGTACTGGTTGTGCCCGCAGGAGATGATGCGTATTGCCGGGAAAACGTTTGGCCGCAAGTGGTTCCAACCCGCGAAATTGTCCTGGTGACGGGGGGCGAACAACGCCAAAACTCCGTTTTAAACGGATTGCGGGCTGTTTCCGGGAAAGAGGATGATTCGGTGCTGATTCATGACGGGGTGCGGCCGTTTGTTCCCCGGCGGTTAATCCATGAATGTCTGGCGGGTCTGGAAAAAGCGGACGGGTGCATTGCGGCCGTGGCCGCTGTGGATACGCTCAAAACCGTGGGGCGGAATAACATTATTTGTGATACCCTGGACCGGGAATCGGTCTGGCTGGCGCAGACCCCCCAGGCATTTCGCTACGGTGTGATTCGCAGGGCTCATGAGGCGGCGGTTGAAAAAGGCAGACAGGCAACGGATGACGCCTCTCTTCTGGAGTGGCAGGGGCACCGGGTAGCCGTTGCCCGGGGAACGGCACGCAATATCAAAATTACCACACCCGATGATATGGCCCTGGCCGAGGCTTTGCTTCATGTCCCAACCAGCTCGTGAGTCCGTTATCGCGGAAACATTTTTTTGATACGGTCGATAACTTCCGCGGGCGTTTCCGCCGCATGAAGCAGCCTCCGGTCGAGATAAATTCCGGGGATTTCCCCCAGATAAAATCCCATGGTAATGACCGGGCGGTTATTTTTCAGGGCCAGGGCGATTTCGGACAGGGTCCCCGCACCACCGGGGCAGGCCACCACCACGTTACTGGATAATACATTGATACAGTTGCGGGCGTTTCCCAACCCGGTCAGAATGGGAATGGCAATATGTTCCGAGGCCGCGGCGGGGTTGTCGTCCGGAAGAATGCCGATGGTCAGCCCACCCCGGGCGGCGGCTCCCTGCGCAGAGGCGGCCATGACACCGGCCTTGCGTCCTCCGTTCAACAGTATCCAGCCGTTTTCGGCGATTCGTTCCCCCAGTTCGCAGGCATATGCCAGCGTTTGCCGGGAGGCCTCTCCGCCTCCCATGACACCGATAATCAGCGATTTTTTCATTATGTCTATCCTCCGGTATTCGGTGCTGTGAACATGAAATATTCCGTTGTCGTAACCGTTGATTTCTCCTTGTTATTCTGGTCAATCGGGTTTTTCGATTCAAGAAAAATTTTTTCGATTGGCCGGGCGGGGACCACATTCAGTGGAAACCTTCGGTCCGAGAAAACAAATTGCACCGGGACGGTATCCGGTGTATCGTTTGAGAGAATCGCGTTTCAGTGTAAGGGAACACCAGGGAAAACAGCATGAACGGTTCAAAAATGCAGACATCCGGTACTCTGGGAACCTTTGCCGGGGTGTTTACGCCCAGTATCCTCACCATTCTGGGGATTATCCTTTTTTTGCGCCTGGGATATGTGGTGGGAAACGCCGGGCTGGGATGGGCCCTGGTTATTATTGCTCTGGCCAACGTTATTTCCGTTTTGACTTCCATCTCCCTGGCCGCCATTGCAACCAATATGAAAGTCAAGGGCGGCGGGGATTATTACCTGATTTCCCGGACGCTGGGGCTGGAGTTCGGGGGAGCGATCGGCATCGTGCTGTTTTTTGCCCAGGCGGTTTCCATTGCCTTTTACAGTATCGGTTTCGGTGAGGTCATGGCGACTTTACTTCCTCCGGATATGCCGGGGTTGGCGCAGCTTATCGCGGCGGCGGCGGTACTGCTGCTGTTTATCTTCGCCTGGCTGGGGGCAGACTGGGCAGCCCGCTTTCAGTTCGTCGTTATGGCCATTCTGGCGGCGGCCCTGGCCTCTTTTTTTATCGGCGGCATTCTGCATTGGGACGTTGCGACGCTGGCGGCCAATTTTACCGCCCCGGCGGACAGCCGGCCCTTCTGGATGGTTTTTGCCATTTTTTTCCCGGCGGTAACAGGCTTTACCCAGGGGGTGAGCATGTCCGGTGATTTGAAGGAACCGGGCAGAAGTTTGCCCAACGGTACTTTTGCCGCAGTGGGCGTGTCGCTGGTCGTTTATTTCTCAGCAGCCATGATCCTGGCCGCTTCCCTGCCCGGAACGATTTTGGAAACAGACTATAATGCCATGTCCCGGGTGGCGGCAATCGATTGGCTGGTTTTCGCCGGCGTGATTGCGGCCACGTTGTCTTCAGCCATGGCCTCGTTTATGGGAGCGCCCCGGATCCTCCAGGCGTTGTCTGCAGACCGGATTTTTCCCTTTCTGCTCCCTTTTGCCAGCGGAGTGGGTTCCACCAACAATCCCCGCCGCGGCGTACTGCTGGCCGGCGCCATTGCGCTTTTTACCATTGCCCTGGGCAATTTGAACCTGATCGCGCCCATTGTTTCCATGTTTTTTTTGATTTCCTACGGCCTGTTAAATTATGCCACCTATTTTGAAGCCCGGGCCGCCAGTCCTTTTTTCCGTCCGACTTTTCGATTTTATGACCGCCGTTTGAGTCTGATCGGCGGGCTGGCCTGTTTGGGCGTTATGCTGGCCATTGATATTACCGCCGGCGTGATTGCTTTATCTCTGCTGCTGGCCGTGTTTCAATATCTGAAGCGGATGGCCGGTCCGGTTCGGTGGGCCGACAGTCGGTGTTCTTACCGGCTGCAGCAGATCCGTCAGCATCTGCTGGAGGTCGCAGAAACACCGGAACATCCCCGGGACTGGCGACCGCATTTACTGGTGTTTTCCGATGCCGCTGAGCGCCGTCGCCCTCTGCTGCGGTTGGCCGACTGGCTGCAGGGAGCCAGCGGATTTGTGACCTGCATTCGGATTCTGCAGGGAGAAGGCGCAAAAATACGTCGGGAAAAAGGGGCGGCGCTGGAAGAAATTGCCCGGGATATCCGGGAGCTGGAAGTAGACGCGTTTCCGCTGGTGGTCAGCGGGCCCAACATCCGTCTGGCTCTGCTTTCTCTGGTACAGTCTTACGGCCTCGGCCCTTTGAAAGGCAATACCCTGATGACTAACTGGATTGCCCATGAAAATGGTGCGCTCTCCGAATATCGGGCGCAGCGTTTCGGGATTTATTTGCGGACCGCTTTCCGACAGGGATATAATATTCTGCTTTTTTCAGCCGAAACGCCGGCCTGGGAAAAGTGCCGGGCAGCGCCGGCCGCAAAACGGCGGATTGATGTCTGGTGGCGGGGGGATGCCACCAGCCGGCTGATGGTTTTATTGGCTCATATGATCTGCTGCCATAAAGACTGGGAAGGGGCTACCATCCGGGTGCTTGACGTCAGTGCCGATGTGCTGACATCCGGCAGGACAGTGGCGGACCTGGCGCAGACGCTGGCGGAAATCCGGATAACCGCCACGCCGGAAGTGGTGGCTGCAGCCAATGCGGAGGCGGTGGTGGCCTATTCTGAGGATGCCGCCCTGGTTTTTCTGCCTTTCCGTTTGATGCAGGGCTGTCCCCGGGATTTTTTCGGCAATGAACTGGCCGGGCTTTTAGACCGGCTGCCGTTGGCCGCCGCGGTTCTGGCGGCCAAAGACATCGATCTGACCGCCGAACCCGAGTCCGGCTTGGCCGGCGAGCTGGCCGGGGTGCTGGACGACCTCGCGGATGCCCGGAAAAAGGCAAAAAAGGCGGAAAAATCGGCGGAAAAATCCTCACAGGCGGTGGATGAAGCTATGGAGAACTGGTATACGGCTGTTGCCAACGGAGAAGCTGACGCCACCGTTGCCCGCTTGAACAAAGAGGTGCGGGAGGCCAAGAACCGGGCGGTGCATGACGCCCGTAGAGCCGCCAAACTGAGTTTGCGCTTGGAAGAAGTAACCCGCAGTGCACGGGAACTCGGCGCGGAAGAAGCAGACGATATTCCCGGCCACCATCCCTCCGGCGACGAGACCGTTCCATCCTGACCGGTGCTGCCCGATTTTTTCTGTTTTACGCCTATTTTATGGTTTTTTGTCCGGGTATCGCAGCAAAGTTGTCTCAACAGAAAAATCGTGCCAGTATAATATTTTTAACCATCAGCAACAGTCGATTATGTCTGAACAGCGACAGTATTATCCGCCGCCGGCTACCAAATTCGCCGTGCCGAATTTGTCGCCGCTTTTTGTGCCCCGGCCCCGCCTGGAAATGCGACTTGACCGCGGTTTGACCCGGAAATTAACGGTGGTTACCGGGCCGGCCGGATTCGGCAAAACTTCCCTGGTGGCCGCCTGGCTGCAAACCTGTCCGGTCGACCGCGTCTGGATGCAGACCGGTGATGATGACAATGATCCGGTGCGGTTTCTGGACGCGGTGGTCACGGGCTTGCAGTATATTTATCCCGGTTTCGGGGAGAATATCCTGGCGGTTATGCACGGAATCGGCTCTCCCCCTCTGGATAATATTCTGGCGCTGATTGCAAATGAATTGAGCAATGCCGACCGGGAGACCGTTCTGGTTTTTGATGACCTGCATGTGATTTATAACCGGGAAATTCATCGTTTGCTGGAGCAGCTGGTGAACTTTGTTCCTTTGCAGGTCCATCTGTTTTTTATCAGTCGCAATAAACCGCCGGTGGCCCTTTCCAAACTGCGGGTTGACCGGCAGATAACCGAGGTCCGCTCCCGGGATTTGAGTTTTACGGCGGCGGAAACCCGCCAGCTGCTGATCGAAAAACGGCGGTTGTCGTTATCGGAGGACAGTATCAGCACGCTTTATGAAGTAACCGAAGGGTGGGTCGCCGGTTTGCATATGGCCATGCTTTCCCTTCAGGAACGGGAGGATGCGGATGGGTTTATCGCCGAATTGAACGGGACAGTGCGGGAGATTTTCGATTATCTGGATGAAGAGGTGTTTTCCATGCAGCCGTCTTCCGTTCGGCGGTTTCTGCTGGAAACATCGATTCTGGAAAGCTTTAACGCGCCTTTATGCGAGGCCGTGACCGGGCAGAAAAAAGCGGCAGAAATGCTGCGGAAGCTGGAAGCGGCCAATCTGTTTATTATTCCCCTGGACAACTATCGCCAGTGGTATCGGTACCACAGCTTTTTTGCCGATGGCCTTCGCCAGCGGTTGGCCACGGAATATGGCGAGCCCCGGGTGGCTGAACTGCATATTCGCGCCAGTCAATGGTATTCCGAGAACAACCAGCCGGCTGCCGCCGTGGGACAGGCCTTGGCCGCGGGATACTTTGAAACCGCTGCAGATATTATCGAACCATTGGCGGAATCCATCGTGCGTATGCGGGAGGTTCGTTTGCTGCAACAGTGGCTGGATGCCATCCCCGAATCAGTCATTCTGGCCCGCCCTGTTTTATTATTATACAAAGCCCTGTTGCTGGCGGATAACGCCGCTTTTGGCAAACTTAGCAGTTATCTGGACCGGATCGAAAAGGACCTTTCCTCCTTCCGGCAAAAACAATCCGGATCGCAGCCGTTAATTGCCGAACCGTTATACCGGGGGCGTATCCTGGCCCTGCAGGGACTGCTCGCCTGCACCCGGTTCCATTTTAAAGAAGCGCGGCGTTTGGCGGAAAAGGCTCTGACCCTTTTGGAAGGACAGACCTGTGCTTTTACCTTGCTGGCTTTGTCCCTTAAAGGATTTACCTATTATATTGACGGAGAGCTGCAGGAGACGCGGGCAATTTTTTTTAAACTGCGGCGTTTGTGCCGGGAAATGCATTCCGCCACGCTGGAATATTGCACGCTGGCGGTTTTGTGTATTCTGGAGATTCCCGGCGGGAATCTGCGGCGGGCGGAAACCATGATAGCGAATGCGCTGCGGGAATACGACGACAGGCATAAACCGGGGGAATACAACGCTGAATACGGTCTGCTGCTTATTTTGCAGAGCATTGTCTATTGGGAACGTTATCAGCTTGATCAGGCCGAAGACTGTCTGATTCAGGGACTGCGGCTGTCCAAAAATTTTCTGCCGCGCGGGGTGGTTGCTTTCGGCTATATGATACTGGCCTATGTGTTTTTTTCCAGAGAGAGGCCAGAAGATGCCCGCAACGCCATTGCCTCCGCGGAGTCCTTGTTTCCCGTTATCTCTTTTCCTTTTACGTTTATCCCCCAATTGCTCCGGGGCCAGATTTATATTGCCGCCGGGGAATGGGAGGCAGTGGAACGGCTATTGGGGGTACAGAAGGTGGAAGAGGCGCATTGGCAGCAATTGTATGATAAAATTGGGATCACCAATTATCAGCAGCTTCTGGCCCGCTATCTGATCGCTTCCGGCCGGGCGGATCGTGCCATTACTCTTTTGCAGCAAATTGAAGAAAAACATGGTCAGCACGATTACCGGGTGCTTCGTATTCAGGTTTTGCAGACCCTGGCCTATTATGCGCTGGGCGACCATGAAGCTGTCACGCAGACCATGGTCCGGGCTTTGCCCAAGGCGGTTCCGGAAGGATATATTCGGGTTTTTGTGGAAGAAGGCCGTCCCATGCGAGAAATCCTTCATCTTTTGCGGTCCCATGATTTGCTGGAAGAACGATTTTATCCCTTTGTGGATGAACTCAATGGATATTTACAGCAGCGATATCCCGAAAGGGAAAGATCCGTCGGTACGCCGTCTCCGGCGGATCTGCTCCCCTGGACCTATCGGCTGGACCCGCTTTCCGACCGGGAAATCGAAGTATTGACGCAGATATCTCACGGGCTCAACAATAAGGACATTGCAGAAAATTTATATATCTCCGTTAATACAGTGAAAACCCATGTGAGTAAAATTCTTTCCAAGCTGGATGCAAAAAACCGGACTGCTGCGGTGCATAAAGCCCGCGAGATGGGACTGATAACCCGGGCCGGCGACCACTGAAAAGATTCTTTTCCCCTATTAAAAGAAATTATTCTTTCGGGTGATGACAGAAAATTGTCTGTCTGACAGCATTATTAATGTATAAACAGGAGGGGCCCAGATGAAAACCGGGTGGGGCGGAGTTGGGACCTGGTCTGCCCGGCGGGTCATCAGCAATGCCGGCATCATGCCTACCGTATGCAGACTGGCGGGCCGGGAGTATTTTGACCGGGACTGCGTCCAGTGGATCGAGCACCTTCAATATTCCTGCAGCGGCCTGAGTTTTAAATTCGCCCTGAAAAAGAAAATCATCGATTATGTCTGGGGCGGGGAAATTTCTGCCAATGTGGAAAAGAGTTATCACGATATGGCGGCCGGACTTATGGAGATGCCGTAGGGGTGGCTCAAACCAAAAACCAGATGGGCAGGCTGCGGCCGTCCATGATTTCCCCCGTAAAAGGGCTTTATTTTGTGGGCGCCGATGTGGGCTGGGGAAGCATGGCCACTGAGGCGGCCACCCTCAGTGCCATTTATCTGTACGGATATTTTCAGAAAAACGGCTGACAGACCGGATATTTTGTACTATTGTAATTTTGATTGCCCGGTGAGACAAACCGGCGGGTGCCATAAAAACCGGCAAATCGTTTTTCCATACATTTGGCAGCGGTTTTTTACAGGAGGCGCGCATGAGTACTCCCCATTCCGATTTTTCGAACAGCAGTATGCCGGAATCCGTAAAGAGTAAGATGACATCACCGGAAGCGGCGCTTGCCGCAGTGAAGTCCGGCGACAGTGTTTTTGTGGGTACGGCTTGCGGAACACCGCGTCTTCTCATTCAAACACTTGAAAATATAGATAAAAATCTTGCCGATGTCAAGCTGATTCATTTTCTTTCCGACGGCGCCATCCCGGTTGAAAATGGTGTTCCCAAAACCCGGTTTATGCACAAGGTTTTTTTTGTCAGTGCCGATTGCCGGGAAGCGGTAAAACGAGGAAAGGCCCAGTATATACCGGTTTCTATTTCCCGCCTGCCGGCACTGATCCAGCAGGAAAGAATCCCCGTGGATGTGGCTCTGGTCCAGGTCTCACCGCCGGATGAAAACGGTTTTTGCAGTCTCGGCGTTTCTGTTGACGTTACTCGGGCGGCCGTGATGAAAGCCAGGATCGTTATTGCCGAGTTAAATCCTCATATGCCCTATACGTTTGGAGATTCGCGCATTCCTGTGGACCGGATTGACCATCTGGTGGCTGTCGATACGCCCGTAATTGAATATCTGCATCAACCGGCCGATGATATCGCAGAACAGATCGCCCGTTATGTGGCCCGTATTATCAGTGATCATTCGACCCTTCAGATCGGTCTCGGACGGATACCCAATGAAATGTTGAAATACCTTAACAACCGAAAAGACCTGGGTATTCATTCGGATGTCATTACCGAACCGGTGATTGATCTTATTGAGCAGGGCGTCATCACCGGTAGTAAAAAATCTAATCATACCGGTCAGATAGTAACCAGTTACTGCATGGGAACCAGCCGTCTCTACAATTATATTAACCGGAATCCCCTGTTTGCTTTTTATCCCATGGATTATGTCTGCAAGGACGAAATGATCGCCGGCAACAACCAGATGGTGTCCGTTACCCAGGCGTTTGCGGTAGATCTCACCGGGCAGGTGTGTGCCGATCAGTTCGGGGGAGAATTTTACGGCGGGGTTTCGGCGCAGCCCGAGTTTTTGCGGGGTGCGGCCGGTTCTCCGGGAGGAAAACCCATAATCTGTCTGGCATCCACCACGGATGATGGGGAAGAATCCCGGATTCGCCCTTTGCTTCTGGAAGGAGAGGGCGTCACCATTCCCCGTTCCGATGTCCATTATGTGATAACCGAATACGGCAGCGCTTATCTTTTCTGTAAAACAATACAGGAAAAGGCGCTGGCCTTGATTGAAATTGCTCATCCTTCCTTCCGTCCGCAGCTTTTGGAAGAGGCCAAACGGCTGGGCTATGTGAGAAAGGATCAGACCTTAAAAAGCAGCGTGGCTTATCCGGAAGCGGAAGAAAAAGAGGCGGAATTAAAAAATGGACAAGCGGTTTGGATCCGTCCCTCCAAAGCCAGCGATGTTCAGGGGCTTCAGGATATTTTTTATAATCTCAGTGAAAACGATGTGTATACCAGGTTTTTTACCCAGCTGTCTTCCTTCACGGAATCGAAAGCCCAGCACCTGTGCAGTGTGGATTATGAAAATGAGATGGCCTTTGTCGCAGTTACCGGTGACCGGGAAAATGAAAAAATCGTGGGCAGTTCCTGTTATTTTGTGGATCAGTCTACCCAGTATGCAGAAGTGGCTTACATGATACGGCCGGAATGGCAACAGACGGGCCTGGGCACGGCGCTGCAGCAGCGAATGATCGAATACGCAAAATCAAAAGGGATTCGAGGTTTTAAAGCCGATATTCTGGCGGAAAATATGAAAATGCAGCGGTTGATTAAAAAAGCCTCCGCAGATGTTACCATGACCCGTCAAGGCTCGGAATATGAAGTGACGGTACGGTTTTAATCTTTCTTTTTTCCCTATGGTTTGTGATGGCAAAATTGTTGTTACCAACCTGTCTGCAGGCCGGCTGCTGTTTTTACGGGCGGTTTCCGGTCAGGGATTTCTTTTGAACGATTTACGGACTACTTTTTTTTCTCATGCCGGAAGGCACCGTCCCAGTCCTCCGGCGGGGGCGAGTCGCGATACATGTCACATCTTTCCAGCATTATTCGGGAAGGTCCGTCATCAGGGCAGAGGGATAATATAGCGGTAAAGCATTTCGTGGCCCCGGCCCACTGCCGGGCGCGGTATAATTCCAGCGCCTCGGCGTAAAGCTGGACGCTTTTTTCCTTATGCGGCGGGAAACTGTCCTTGGTTTCGGCAATCAGTTCGTAAATTGTTATCAGTTGTCCCCGGCCTTTAACCGCTACCTGATCCACTTCACGCAGGATAAATTCTTTTCCAATACACCGGGCGGTATCTTCACTGATAAGAATATCTACGCCATAGATTCCGCACAGTCCTTCCAGACGGGAACCCAGATTGACATTGTCGCCGATGACCCCGTAGGAAAAACGGTGACGAGATCCGAGATTACCGACCAGCATAGTACCGGTATTGACCCCGATACGGGCTTTTAATGCCGGTCGTCCGCTTTTTTTCCATATTTTACGTAACTGGGCCAGCCTGTTATTCATTGCAAGGGCTGAGCGGCAGGCCCTCTTGGCATTATCCGGCTGTTCAACCGGTGCTCCGAAAATAGCCAGCAACTCGTCTCCGACATATTCACACAGGGTTCCCTCTTGGGCGAAGACCTGCTCCGTCATTTCATCGAAATAGTCGCTCAGAATGGTTACCATTTCCGTCGGTGAACTCATTTCGGCGATGGCTGTAAACCCAATGAGGTCGGAAAAGAGGACTGTCAGTTCTTTCTCCTCGCCGCCCAGCTTCAATCGTTCCGGGTTGCCGGCGATCGTTTCCGATACCGATTCCGGTACATACCGCTTGAATGCATCCTGCAGATAGTGAATATACGTGAGATCTTCGATGGTCAGCAACAATCCGCAAATCACGTTTTCTTCATCTTTCAACGGCTGGAAAAACAGATTTCCGACAATTGTTTTTCCGGACTGGAGGGTCAATGTTCGCGATGTCAACTGAAAAGATTTTCCACTGGTAATGGCCTGGTCTGCTTTAGGCGGAATTTCCGGTAGGGATCCCAGAAAATCCATCAATAATTTTCCGTAGAGATTGTCGGCTCGGGTGTCCAGAATTTCTTCAGCAGCATTGTTGACCGTGCGGATGCGGCCATCTTTATCCGTCGCCAGCAACGCCACCGGCAGCGCTGAAAGCACTGCTTTATTGTATAGACTTAAATTGATCAGCCGGCTTGCCTGATCAATTACCAGTTCCTGGAGCTTTTCATTAAAGTCCTCCAGTAATTGAGCGCCGGAATCGGGTTCCGTTGTTTTATCCTTTTCTGTATCCATAAAGCATCACAGGGGGTTCTGTTATAAAATGGGCTGATATTTTTATACTGTACCAACCGGTGTCGCTGTCAAATAAAAAAATAATCTGTTTCCCCATTTCTGTCTGCGTTTGACCTGCCATGCTGATTTGTTGTATGTTTTTTCAACTGGTAAAAAATCATCCTTTTGGGTGATGACAAGGAGTCCTTTCGGAATTAGGGTAAATGTCAAAAACAATCAACAGCAAGCGGTAACGGTAGGTTGGAGAGCCGTGACGGGGGTAGGAAAATGCAAAATGCAAGGTATCGGCATATTCGGTACATACTGATTGTTCTGGTGGCGGTTACAGCCGGGCCCTTCTTGGCGCAGGCGGATTCCGGGCGGCTGCCAAGCGGCGTAAAAACCCTGCTGCGCACTGCGGACCCGGTCGTTGTTACCCCGCAAGAGTTGTCCGGTTTTGCCGGCTGTGTGATCGCCAATCTGGGTCTGTTTCGGGTTGCTTCCGGGGAGGTGAAGCCGGTTCCCTTTCAGGTGGATGAGAAAAACGAAGAAGAGGAATGGGTTTTTACCGCCGGCAATCAACCCAATCCCGAAGATGGCAACGGGTTGTTTGACGGCGCTGATGAACTGGTTTTTATCGCCAAAGATATCGGGGATCGAGCCGCCGGGCCGGAAATGTTTTCCGGATTGGACGGCGTGAAAAGGACAGCCGAGCTGGTGATATCCGACCATGAAGGCCATGCGGGATATGTATATCTGATCGGGTTTGCCGGCGCCGCCCCCCGGGCCGGAGTCGACTATGTTTCCTATAATCCGGACGAAAAAATGATCGCCACCGAGTATTATCGCATGGGCTTTCATCCGGCGTGCCCGATCGGTATCGGCTATCTGGCGGCGCTGCCCGCGGCCGGCGGCAAAGGCTTTAATCCGGTGGACCGGATGAAAATCCGCGGCAAAGGGAAAACCGTGGGCATTACGCTGCGCCGGAATGAAGAGGACTTTGTCAGCAAGGATGTGGCCTATATCGACGGTCCCGTCCGCATCGTGCGCCGGTCAAAAAATTACATGAAACTGCCGCTGGGAATTCCTACGCCTTCCGCGGTGATTGACAATATTTTCTATCGGGATTTTTTCTATTTTCCCACAGAAGCGTATGTACCCTTTAACCCGGTCACCATGGCCAGATGGGTATCCTATGTGGTGAGCGGGGCTACCGCCTACACCTCTATCGATTTGTGCGAAAAAGCGAAAGGGACGGTTTTTTATAATGCCAACAATACGGAAGGCACCGTCATCGACGGGCGGATGAGCGAAAAAGAAAAGAACCTGGACCGGGGCTTTTCGGACTGGCTGGCCCTGATGCATAAAGACAAAGAAAAAGGCATTCATTTCGGCTGGGTGAGCCAGATGATCATCGATGAGCAAGTAGCCACCGTGTTAAAAAACTGGCTGGCGGAAAAATATCCCGCTATTCCTGCGCCGCCGAAAGAAGGGACGCTGGGATATTATGCCCGGCTCAAAAAGTGGCTGAAAAAATGGCATCCGGATTTATACCGGCAGTGGCAGCCCGGTCTTTATTACTGCGATGACAAAACCCATGAAGCCCCTCCGGAAGCCTGCCCCGGAAGTTACGGCGATATCGGATTCGTCAAGGATCTGGATGAATTTGTGGCGGGATTGCCCGAGGACCTGCCCAGTTTTGAAAGCGGCATTTACCGGCTGACGAATGTTCTTTACTGTGTGCCCGGTTATGAACTGGGGGATGAAGTCCGTTATTTGAATATTATCGACCGGCCGTTACAGGTTTCCGTGCAGGATTTGGGCGATGCTTTGACGACGGAAGAAACAGAGCAATCCGTGCCAGATGAGCCGGAGAAGGAGAAGAATCAATCATGACAGACAACGGAAACACGGCAGACCAGGGCAGAGCCGGTGCCGCCGACTATGATGTGATCGTTATCGGAACCGGCATGGGCGGCAGTGCCGCCGGGGCGATGGCCGCTTTAAACGGCTTCAAAACGCTGATTCTGGAAAAAAATCCCCGGCCGGGCGGCAGTTGCTCTTATTATGAAAAAGAGGGATTTCAGGTGGATGCCGGCACCCATCTTTTTATCCGGGGCAATAAGGGCCCTTTTGGAACCCTGACCCGCCGGCTGGGCCTGGGGACCCCCATCAATTTTATCAAGACCAAAAATATTGTGCATCTGCGGGGAATGAACGTGGACGTGATCGTGCCCAAGTCCAAACTGGCCGTATTGTACAAATTTGTGATTCCCCGGATTTTGTGGCAGACCAAGATTCATCCCAAACATTATCCGGGGATTATTCGGCTGTTTATGGATATTGCCCGTATGAAGGAGCGGGAGATCGAAACCCTGGATAAAGTGTCTGTTTATGATTTTATGCTTCGGTATACGGATAACCCGGAAATTCGCAATATGATCAGTTTTCTGCTGGGGTTGTGTTTTATCCTGCCGCCCTGGGAGGCTTCCGCCGGGGAATCGGTGTGGAACCTGCAGAAACTTATCTGGGAAGACAACCTTTCTTATCCGCAGGGCGGGGCGGTAACCATTCCCCGGACCTTTTTGCAAGGGGCGGAAAAACACGGGGCGCAGGTGCGTCTGAACGCCGGAGTTCAAAAAATCGAGGTGGATCAGAAGGGACGGGCCGCCGGCGTTGTTCTGAAAAGCGGTGAGCGTCTTTCCGCCCGGGCGATTATCTGCACCAGCGGCATCAAAGATACGGTGAACCGGCTGGTGGGCCCGGATTTTTTCCCTCCCGCCTATGTCAAGCGGGTTAACGATATCCAGCCCTCCTGGACGGCCACTCAGGCCAAAATCGGGGTTCGTAAAAAGCTGGTCAACGCCGGTTCTCTGGTTGGCGGGGTGCCCCTGAAGTTTGACCAAGATATGACGGACGAGCTGGTGCGGAAAATTATGGGGGACCTCAATGAAGGCAGAATTTTGGATATGCTGCCGCTGTATATCCCCATTCCATCCAATTACGATCCGGCCCTGACCCCGCCGGGCTGCCAGTTGATAACCGCGGTGGCGGTGGCCCCGACTCTGGAGGTGGACTGGCAGGTGTCACAGAAACAGTGGATGGATTCCATGATGGATGCCCTGTATGAGGCTATCCCGGGCTTAAAAGAGAATATGATTTTCTGCGATACCTGGTCGGTCAAAGCGCTGGCCAGCTGGATCGGCAAGGACAACGGCTCGGCCATTACCACCGGCCAGTCGCCGGATCAGGTTCGGTACATGCGGCCACCGCATGAGACTCCGGTAAAAGGGCTGTATCTGGCCGGAGACTGTGCCGGCCCCACTCGGGGGGTAGGCACCGAACTGGCCTGTCAGAGCGGCATGGACTGCGGCGATCTGGTTTCCAGCCATCTTCACAATCATTTGTTGTGATCAATTATCGGGCAGATAATTGGATAGAGAGCCGAGAATGCGAACAGAGTTCGCCCTGATCCCAGGCCAGGGTGTGACAAGAAGTCACCACAGTCAGTAAAAATTATCTCGGAGACAGATATGGCAATAGGTGATATCCCTCGGATCCCCCGGCAATATTATCCCCGTTTACAGCAACTGGGTGCCAAACTTGAGAATCAGGAAATTACCGCCGCCGCTGTTCAGGAGAACGCCCTTCATCTGCTGGGGCGGGCCCGGATCAGTGCCGACGGCATCTGTTTTACCGGAGAGTTTGGAAGTTTCGTCCTTGACCGGGAAGGGCTGGAAGCCATGATTGCGGCCATGAAAAAGGCGTTGGCCCTGTGGCCTGTATTTCATGGCCGGGAATTGTTCGTTCAAAAGGGAGAACAGGTAACCCGCTGGCGCCTGGGGCGGATACCGAAGAAAACAGCGGCTACACCAGCGGAAATACAAAACAGTTCCCTGCCGGTTGTTATCTATCCTCTTTTGTCCGAAAAACAGGAAAAACACCGGAAGCTGCCGGTCTGGCTGAGCGCCCTGATGGACGATCCCGACAGCGGCGGTTTTATGGCCGCCAGCCCGCTTTTTAAAGTTGTTCGGATTGAGGAGTTGCTGGGTTGGTTCGAGGATTGGGAACAACTGGCCCGGGCGCTTGCCATCGGTATCCCGGCGCTGCCGCTGACCCAGAAAAAGCGGCTGGATAAGCTCGGTGAAAGTCTGCCCGCTTTTATCGACGCTTTGCTTACCAAATGTGGAGTATAACCATGACCATGAAACAGGATCTGGCGAATATCGTAGGTGCCGCCGCCGTCAGCGAGGAGGAGGCAGACTTGACTCCCTATGCCGGCGATCGTTCCTATACCGACGGTTATATGCCGGCCCTGCGGGTCCGGCCGCAAACCGCCGATCAGGTCCGGCGGATCATTCTGACTGCCGGTACCAATGGCTTTCCGCTGGTGCCGGTCAGCTCCCGGCCGCCCGGTTTCCGGGGAGATGCCGTACCTTCGGTGGAAGGCGCCGTGATTGTGGATCTGTCGGCCATGAACAAAATCGAATGGATCAACCGCCGGGACCGGGTGACGGTGGTGGAACCCGGGGTGACGTTCGGCCAACTGGAACCGGAACTGGAAAAAGAGGGTCTGCGGATCCTGATGCCGCTTTTACCCCGGGCGGGAAAGTCGGTGGTGGGTGCTTTTATGGAACGGGAGCCGTTTACGGTTCCCCGTTATGCCTGGGATCTGAGCGATCCGGTGGCTTCGGCGGAAATTATTCTGGGAGATGGCTATCCCATGCGTACTGGTGGTGGGGCCGGGCCGGGCCCCACCCGGGAAAAACAGCGTCAGGTGGGCGGGGCGCATAAATTGCCTTTTGCGCCTTTTGCCATGGATGTCAAGCGTATGGCCCAGGGGTCCTGCGGCGGTTTGGGCATCTGCACCTGGCAGGCGTTGCGGTGTGAACTTCTGCCGGAACAGGAAGAGGTGTTTTTTGCCGGCAGTTCGGACCCCGCCCGTTTGATGAATGCTGCTTATCGCCTGTTGTACCTGCGTCTGACGGATGAGCAGTATCTGGTTAATAATCTTACCCTGGCCGCTCTCTGGGAAAGCGATCCGCAGAAAATCGAAGCTTTGCGCGGTCAACTGCCGGAGTGGATTCTGGTTTGCTCCATCGCCGGGTACGGCACTTTGGCCCGGGAGCAGTTTGCCTATAAGGCGGGAGATCTGGCGGATGAGTCCCGGTCGCTGGGGCTGGATCTGCAGGAGACCGTCGGTGGCATCAGCGGCGAGCATTACCGCCGGAAGTTGATCCGCAAGGTTTCCGGGGAACCTTTCTGGAAAGTTCGTCTGCGGGGAGACTGCCGGGAAGTGCTTTTTCTTGCACCGACTTCCCGCGTAGCGGAATTTATTACCACCGCTCGAGAGGTGGTTGATAAGGCGGGTTTCCGGGACCTGGGTGTCTATGTTCAGCAGGTGATTCAGGGGACCGCCTGTCAGGTGGAATTTGATTTTCAGGTGGCACCGGCGAAGACGCTCGATCTGCATCCCCTTTATCGGGAACTCTCGCAGAAAATATATTCCCTGGGCGGGTATTTCTCCCGGCCATACGGAGAGTGGGCGGATCTGGTGTATCCCGACGCCGAAGTTTTTGTAAAATACGCTCGTCATATGAAGGATCTGTTTGATCCCGCTCACATTATGAACCCGGAAAAACTTTGCTTCAAAGGGATGTAAGATGAGCTTACAGGATTACCATTATGAAATGAGTCACTGTCACCGCTGCTCCTACTGCAAGCATGTACCATTTCAACTGCTGCAGAGTCAGCGGTTTTCCTGCGTTTGTCCCTCCATATGGTATCGCAATTTTCATTCCTGGTCGGCCGGCGGACGGGTCATTCTGGGACTTTCCCTGGTGGAAGGCCGTCTCACCGAGTACACCGAAACCATGCGGCAGATGGTGTTTGAATGCACCATGTGCGGGGCCTGCCAGCTCCAGTGCCGGACCTACAATTACAATCTCAATCCTATTGAGGTCATGCAGGAGCTGCGCCTCCATTTCGTGGAGCAGGGCGAATATGTTCCGGAGCACTACATGGTTATCGAAGATCTCAAGCGCGAGGACAACGTCTTCGGCGAGCCCAAGGCCGAGCGCGGGAAATGGGCCGAAGGTCTGGATATCAAGGATGTGAACCAGGAAAAGGCGGAAGTACTGCTGCATGCCGGTTGCCGGGCCTCGTATGATGAGGAAATCTGGCCCGTGGCCCGGGCTGCTGTAGCCCTGCTGAAAAAGGCCGGAGTGGACGTGGGCATCGCCGGAAGAGACGAAGCCTGCTGCGGCGGGCGGGCCTATGAGATGGGGTTTCAGGCGGTTTTCCAGAACTATGCCGACGATATGGTCAGCCGGGTAAAAGCCTCGGGAGCCAGAACCATGGTAACGCTTTGTGCCGACGGCTACGGAACGTTTAAAGAGTATTATCCGGTTATGGGACGGGATCTGGGGGTGGAGGTGCTGCATATTACCGAGTATCTGGATCGTTTGCTCAAAAACGGAAATCTGACGCCTACTGAGCCGATACCGTTTAAGGTCACTTATCATGATCCCTGTCACTTGGGCCGACGGGGGGAGCCCGGCCAGCCCTGGCAGGGCGAATACCGACGGATCAAACCCCATATTTTTGCCCCGGTTCCGGAAAAGCCGGTGAAGCTCGGACTGGGCGGTTGCTACGAGGCCCCCCGGGATATTCTGCGGGCTATCCCCGACCTGGAACTGGTGGAAATGGAGCGCAACCGGGAGTTCTCTTTTTGTTGCGGGGCCGGCGGCGGCGTCTGGGAAGCTTTCGAGGATCTGGCGCTGCACACGGGATCGGAGCGGCTGGAAGAAGCCCGGGCTACCGGCGCCGAGGCGCTGGTAACAGCCTGTCCCTGGTGCGAAAGAAATTTCCGGGATGCCCTGGCCGAAACCGGACAGGAGATGAAAATTTATGATGTGGTGGATCTGCTGGCGCAGTCAGTGGGGATTTGATGAGTTTGTTGAGTTCGATGCGTTCAGGATATGCGTTTTTGAAAAATTTTTGCGTTGTTCCGTTTTGCTGCAGATTCACGGAAGATAATATCTGTCCATAAGTTTTACGGAGAAGAATCATGGCACAATCCATACCCGAAGAGGCATATCAGGCGTTTGTAGAGGCCGTGGGAGAGACCAATGTTTCCATTGATCCCGGCGTTATGGAAACCTATACTTATATGAACGGTCTGGCCCAGGGTGCTTTCGGCAGTCACTGGCATGTCCGGCCGGTATGTGTCATTCTGCCGGAAACCACGGAAGAAGTGGTTCGGATTATCGAAATCTGCGGCAAATACCGGCTTACCTTCAAGGCCCATTCCACGGCCTGGTGGATCAACTCCCTGGCCACGGTGCCCAACACGGTGGTGCTGGACATGCGCCGGATGAATAAGCTGGAAATTCATGAGAGGGACCAGTACTGTGTTACTGAATCCTATGCCACGGCCGGGGCCACCCAGGTGGAGACCATGAAAAAAGGGCTCAATCCCCATCTGGTGGGGGCCGGTCCCAATGCTTCCAACCTGGCCAGCGGAACCAGTATGCAGGGCACCGGCGGCACCTCGGTGCGGACTTCCATGAATGAACGCAATGTCCTGGCGGTGGAGTGGGTTACGCCGATGGCCGAAATTTTGAAACTGGGATCGCTGAATACGCCTAATGCCGGCTGGTTCTGCGGCGATGGCCCCGGCCCCAGTCTTCGGGGCATGATGCGGGGAGCCACCGGGAACAATGGCGGTAATGGGGTGTTTACCCGCTGTGCCATGAAACTTTATCCCTGGTACGGGCCGCCCTATGCCGCTCACGGTGCTCCGCCCTTTTTTGCGTCGGAAGAAATCTCCAACAGCTACCTGCGCTATGTGCTTTTTGAAAATCACGAACAGGAAGCCGAAGCCCTTTACCTGCTGGGCGAGGCCGAGCTGATCGAATACAACAACCGCTGGTCTGCCGGTGCCTTTACCAGCGCCATGTCCACCTCCAACGCGGAATATTTGGAGATGGAGGAAAAGGGAACGTTCAAGGAAAAATTCGGGGAAGGCTACTGGACCTTTTTCATGCATCCGCCATCGCAGCGGGCGCTGGATTACCGCATCAAAGCCTTTGAAAAGATTATGGCCGATACCGGCGGGAAAATTGTCGATCCCATGATTTTCGGTCGGGCTTCCTACGAGATCGCTTTGCAGAATGCCGTGCGGGCCATCTGGATCGCCAAGGCCGCCTATATGCCAACATCGGCCAACACCGGCGCCCTGCCCATGGCCTATGAGACCGTAGACCAGTGTTTCAAACACGCCCTGCCCATTTCTCTGGCCGCCAAAGAGTCCATTGCCAAAGACGATAAGATTTTGAACGAGGGCAATGACAATATTTACGCCTGTATTGATGAGGACGCTCATTATATCCATATTGAACACGCCGCTCTGGTGGATCCCTGGGAGCCGGAGAACGAGCCCATGGGCGCCAATCTGAAGGGCATGGCCGATGCCCTGGCCAAAAATATCGGCCCCATGTACGCCAGTATGCCGGGCAGCCCCCGGGACACCGCCATCTATATGAAATACAGCGCCCGCATCCAGAAGCTGCTGGATCCTTGGGGTATTGCCGATAACCAGTGGATACGGGGATTTATGGAGATGCTGGGGGATATATAGGAGGGATAAAAATCATGGTTCTTCGTTTGCTGCTGTTTTTCTTCGGGTTGGGAATAAAGGGGATGCTGGGTGTCGCCGGCTGGCGCGATCCGGATTTTAAACGCCGGCTGGGAAAGATCCCCTATCGGCTGCAAGTCCGCACCCGGGACAGAGCCGTCCACAAAACTTATGCGTTTACCGCCGGTGGAGTTTCCGTGGAAAAACATTCCACCACCCATCCGGATTTTCTGATGGAATGGCAGGACAGCGCCACTGCCGGGCGTGCCCTGCTTCAGCTTTTTCCGGCGGCCCTGCTGAAATCGGTCTTCGAAGCCCTGCTTTCGGGCAAACTGGCCGTGGAGTATGACGTGGCGCCGACCGTCCAGCTGGCTACTGTTATGAAAGACCTTCCCCGGGCTATACAAAAGGGTCGCCGAAAGCGGTAGGATATGGCCAAGGAGAACAGCGTGGTGACCCAATATGACTGTATCGTTATCGGTACTGGCTGCGGCGGGTCCGCAGCCGCGGCTTTGGCCGCTCACCGGGGATGGAAAACCCTGGTCCTGGAAAAAAACCGCCTTCCCGGCGGGCGCTGCGCTACCCATGAGATCCGGGGGTTTAAGATGGATCACGGCCACCTCTTCGGGCGGAGTCATAAGGGGCCCCATGGGAAACTTCTGCGGAAAGTCGGTTGCGCTGATTTGATTCCGCCGTTTGTCAATGTCACCCGGACGCCGCAGATGCGGATGATTATTGACAAAATCATTCGTTTGCCGCAGTGCCGCAATAATATTTCCACCCTGTATTACAACCTGCGGGAAGCGGTTAAATTGGGGTTTACGCCGGGAGAATGGCTGGCGCTTTTCCGGCTGGGTTTCACGGTGGCCCTGATGAGCCGCCGCAAAAGCCACCAGCTGGATTATCAGACCGGTGCGGAATGGTTTGATCGGTATACGGATAACCGGTATCTCCGCGGCCTGTTCGGTTCGGTCTGTGCCGTGAGTTTCGGCGCTTTGCCGAATCAGGCCTCGGCCGGAGAATTGCTGCGGGTAATGAAAGCGGTTCTCTGGGAGGCGTATGTGGGTTATCCCGCCAACGGGGAAGGGGCGGCCGCGGTTCCCAAATCCTTTCTGCGGGCGGCCCGGCGCCACGGGGCGGAGGTGCGCCTGCACTGCCCGGTGGACCGGATTGTGGTGGAAAACAACCGGGTAACCGGGGTGGAAACAGGCGGGAAATTTCTGGCCGCCGGCCGGGTAATTTCCAATGCCGGCCTGCGGGAAACCGCTCTGGGATTGGTAGGGGCGGAACACTTTGCGCCGGATTATATTGGTTATCTGAAAAATCTGAAATACTCCTACGGCGGGATCAGCCTGAAATACGCTTTGGACAAGCCGCTGGTGGACTGGACCCAGGTGGGCAAAGTTCCCGCCGATTTTGAAGCCAACATGCAGGCTGCCTTTGCCGGCCGGGTGCCGGACGATATGGCCCTCATGCTGGTCTGTACCAGCAATATTGATCCCGGCCTGGCGCCGCCCGGAAAGCAGATTATTCTGGCGATTACGCCCGGGCCGGTCGCCGAGCCGGGGACCGTGCAGTGGAAACAATGGAAAGAAAAAGCCAAACGTCAGGTGGCGCAGATCGTCCCGGGGATCGACGACCACACCCTTTTCTGCATCACCTCCACTCCGGACGTGATCGCCAGAGAGTCGGGGCGCCTGGTGGGAGATGCCGTGGGGGTGGCCCAGACCATCGATCAGGTGGGCGAGAAGGCCCCCCTGGCCGAGTCCCCTCTGGCCGGTCTCTATTATGTGGGCGCCGATATCGGCAGTTCCGGAATTGCCACGGAAATGGCCACCCAGAGCGCCCTGGATCTGTTCCAGAAATTGAAGCCGGGCAGTAATTTTTTTGCCAAGAGGAGGAAAGTATGACTGAAAAAATCTGGATCGACGCGGTAAACGCTATCAACCGGGCGGGGAAAATCCCCATGCCGGCCACGGATACGCTTCTGGCACTGGTTCAAAACATTCTGACGCATGAGCAGGCGGAATTTATTCCGGTTTTTACCAAACCCCTGACCCTGGAAGAGATTCTGGAAAGAACCGAGATGGAGCGCGCCAGGGTGGAGAAGATGCTGGAAGACCTGATGTATGCCGGGGTCATCACCGGTCTCCCCAGCCGCAGCACCGGGGTGGTGGTTTACCGTCTGCTGCCCGCCTTTCCCGGCATATTCGAGTTTTCCCTGATGCGCGGCGGCACCAGTGACCGGGATCGAAAGCTGGCCCGGCTTTTTGATGATCTGTTTCAGGAAATGTCGGACATGGTCCAGGCCAATTACGACAATGTGGTTCCGGCTATGAAGGCGCTGCCCGCTATTGACCGGGTCATCCCCGTGGAAGCCCAGCTTGAGTCCTGCCAGGAAAAAGTTTTGCCGGCGGACGAGGTCAAAAAAATTATCGACAAATTCGACACCATTGCCGTGGCCACCTGTTATTGCCGGCATGAAAAAGATTTATTGGGCGATCCCTGCAAGGTGACCGATAAGCGGGAGAACTGCCTCGTCCTGGGCCCGGGAGCCCGGTTCACCATTGATAAGAATTTCGCCCGGCCCATTACCAGAGACGAGGCCAGGAAAATATTGCAGGAGTCGGAAAACGCCGGCCTGGTGCACAAATCGTTTCACGCCAAACTTGATCCGGAAAAGGAGCAGGAAGCCATCTGTTCCTGCTGCAAGTGTTGCTGCGGCACGTTTCAGTTGTATTACCGCGGGGTCCGGGCCATGCATTCGGTTACTTCCTATCTGGCGGAAATCGATTCTACCGCGTGCAGTGTCTGCGGGATATGCGTGGATATGTGCCCCATGGAGGCCATCACCCTGGGGGAAGAGGCCGCCAGGCTTGAGACGG
>CAZWCS010000059.1:0-25641 GCA_964632805.1 uncultured Desulfobacterales bacterium | reverse complement strand
TTCATAGCCTCCACAAATTTGTCCGGCGGCACATCCACCCCCAGATCAACCACCTCGAAGCCGGCGCACTCCAGCAGGGTAATAACGATGTTTTTCCCCAGGTCGTGAATATCGCCCTTGACCGTTCCCAGAATCAGCCGCCCGCTGTATTGCCGCTCGCCGCCGGATTCAATAATGGCTTTCAACCGGCCCATGGCCTTCTTGAAAATTTCGCCCGAAAAAATCAGTTCGCTTAAGAAATAATCCCCCTCCTTATAGAGAGCGCCCACTGCATCCATGCCCGCCGAAAGTTCGTCGATTATCTCCAGTGGCGGCTGCTGGGCGTCGATCGCCCGGCTCACCAGTTCCTCCACCTCTTTTTCCCGTAAATCCCGCAAGGATTTGCCGAGTTCGGTCAGATTTGTTTCCGACATGATTCTCCTCCCTGTTTCTATTTTTTCAAAAAGTTACCCACGTCTTCTTACCGTTTTTTCGCCCCCGGATCGCCGGTAGTGAATGAAATTTCCGCCCCTTTCCGATGTTGACAAAATTAACATTGTTTTTTTATCCTAAATCCTATTGTTGACTATGTCAACATTTTTTTGGATCAAAACCCGATTTTTTGCTGATATGGAAAATCAATATGTTGTTTCCTCAGAAAGGGACGGGCGGATTCCGCAAAAGATAAGAGGCTATTTTTTCTGCCGTGGTCAGCGGCAGGGACCTGTTGGTGATTCGTGAAGAAAAGCTTGCCCACAAATGAACAGGAACAAAAAAAGCGGTGTCCCTGCTGATCGCAGGGGCACCGGCTTCAGGGATATGTTTTTTCGGGAACCGCTATTTGCCTTTGTACTGCGGCTCCCTTTTTTCTTTAAAGGCCCGGGGACCTTCCTTGATATCTTCGCTCAGAAAAACCGGAACAGCGTATTCCACTTCTTTGGCCAGGCCTTCCGCCAGGGGCAGGCCAATATTTTTGATAACGGAGGTTTTGATGGCGGTTGCCGCCAGCGGGCCGTTCTTGACAATGATCTGCGCTATCCTTTCGGCTTCTTCCATCACCCGGGCCACCGGCAGCACCCGGTTGACAAAGCCCAGTTGATACGCCTCCCGCGCGTTCATCAACTCTCCGGTCAGCAGGATTTCCATGGCCCGGGCATACGGCATTTGCCGGGGAAGCTTGACCGTAGACCCCATGGCCGGAAAGATAGACCATTTGACTTCCTGCAGGCCGAAACGGGCGTTTTCAGAGGCGATCCGGATATCCGTGCCGTAGAGCACCTCCATGCCGCCGGCAATGGCGTTGCCGTTGATGGCGGCAATGATCGGTTTGTAAATCTCCAGATCCCGCAACAGGGCCTGCCCCAGCAAAAGAGGATTGGCCTGAAATTTCCTGTCCGCCTCGGTTTCCGGTTGCCGGGCACCGGTTGTCAGTGGAATCAGCCGCTGCAGGTCCGCGCCGGAACAGAAAGAGTCTTCCCCCGTTCCCGTAATGATCGCACAGCGCAGATTATCGTCATCCCGGTAATCTTCCCAGATAGCGATCAGCTCCAGCACCATCTCGGGGGTTAAGGCGTTATGCGCTTCCGGCCGGTTCAGCCGGATATAGGCAATTTTGTCTTTTTTTTCATACACCAGTTCCATGCCCCTCCTCCTTATTTTTATCCGTCCAGCGGCGCAAAATGGTCGATATCCAGAATGGTGGCGGTGGTCTCCTCCGCAAAAACCGCCTGCACCCGCATACCGATGTGCACTTTTTCCGGCTCCACCTCCTCCACCACATGAACCAGCGAAGTGTCGGCCCCGTCCAGCCGGATCATTGCCGATACATAGGGCGGCTTTCGGGGGAGATGCCTGTCCGGGTAGCGAACCACCGTAAAATTGGTAATCTCCCCGGCGTTGCCCACTTCCACCCAGTTGTCCCGGATGTCCGCCATACATATGTCACAGGTCTGACGGGGCGGGACAAAGACTTTGCCGCAATGGTCACACCGGATCCCCATAATTTTTTTCTCATCCCGGATGGTGGTCAGAAACCGGCTGCCCACCCGGCCGGCGAAATAGGAATAGGGAAGCGCCAGTTTCCCCTCTATGATAAAACAGTCCTGTCTGTCGGTGCTGTTATTCATCGCCCGTACTCCTTTATTCGTCAATTTCAAAATATTTAATATCGGTCACCCGGCCGGTAGGGTTCTCCGCCCAGACCGGACGAACAATGGTACCTTTTTTTTCATTCCAGCCCATTTTGATGCGGTCAATCTGGTCATCCCGGATAAAATGGGCAAACACCTCCTGGCCGCTGCAGCCGTCCAGTAGAATATAGACCATGCCGTAGGGCGTCTCCCGTGTCTCCCCGGTCAAGGGATCGGGACTGGCATAATAAGCGGTATCCAGCAGGCGGACATTGCCTTTGGGCCCCACCTCCACGAACTCTTCGCAACGCACCCGGCATTCCGCGCAGATTTCCCGGGGCGGAACCTGTATCCGCCCGCACTGGGGACAGCGGTTGGCATAGATTTTTTTCTCCTGCAACCCCCGCAGAAACTTGCCCATAACCGCTCCGGTGGCAAACCGCTGGTTCACCGAAATGATCTTCTTCAGCACCAGCAGCTCTTCCGGCGCCTCTGCTTCCGCGCCGGGCGGCGTGTATTTCGCAAAAAGGTCTCCCAGCCGGGTGGCCAGGGTCATATCCCCGTCCAGCTTGGCCCGGGCGGCGCTGATCAGGGACATGGCATCCACTTTGCCCAGCATCAGATCCACCCAGTCCCGGTCTTTTACCGAAAGGGTCAATGCCGGCGACGGCGCCAGGCCCTCCTGCAGGGTGCAGGTGCCGTTTTCAATCACGGC
This sequence comes from uncultured Desulfobacterales bacterium, assembly GCA_964632805.1. GTDB lineage: Bacteria > Desulfobacterota > Desulfobacteria > Desulfobacterales > Desulfosudaceae > CAZWCS01. The sequence continues at coordinate 22,818 of CAZWCS010000059.1, read as the reverse complement.
CGTCCACTGGCCGCCGTCTCTGCCGCCGATATCGTAGGCGATGGAGAAACTCTCCCCTTCGGCCGCCGCGGGCTGAAACCGGGATTCCAGCGTGCCGAACATATCCAGGACATACTCCCGAATGGTTAACTCTTTGGGAGGCGGGGAAAACTTTTTAAACATCCGGGCGGTCTGGCCCAGCGCGCCGATATCACCGTCCACCACGATTTTGCCGGCGGTAAAGGCTTCGGCTCCGTCGATCTTTCCCAGGTTGACGCCCACGAAGGTGTCGGGATCGGTTCTGGTTACGGCCGCACACCCGCTCAAATCCTCGGCCGCGGCAATGGTCATGGCGCCGTCCTTGACGGTCAGTTTCCATTTGCCCCGGCCCTGGATATCATAACCAAAGGCGGCGTTCACCCCTTCGGCCCCTTCCGGCCGAAACCGTTCCGGCATGGTCTGAAAAATATCTTCTACCGGGACTTCGAATTTTTCGCTCATGATTTTTCCTCCTGCCAGTCTAAATTCTTTTCCAGCATCATCAGAACGGTCCACATGGTGCCGCCAAAGCCCGAAGCCAGGGCATGGTTCACCGGCGTGGGAATCTGATGGGGACCGGCATCCCCGCGTACCTGCAGGGCCGCTTCCGCCGGACGAACCAGCGCCGTGGCCCCGATGGGATTGGAGGCAATCACCCCGCCGGAGGGATTGATAGGCATCTTGCCGCCGATCATAATCTCCTTTTCCTCCACCAGTTTCAAATGCTCGTCCCCTTTCAGATCAAAAAAATCCCGGATCCAGTCCAGTCCCCACCAGGAAGAGGGGTCATACATCTCAAACACGTCGAAATATTCCAGGGGGTCAGTGATGCCGTTGCGCTTGAACAGCTCCCGAGCCGCCACCTTGTGGGTCAGGTCCTTCTCCGTTTCAGCATCATAGCCCAGAATGTTAAAGGTCTCTTCCCGGTGCACCGTAATATGATCCCGGACCCAGACCGGCCTGTTCGAAAGCTGTTGGGCTTTTTTCTCGCAGGCCATGATCACGGCGCAGGCCCCGTCCGACTGGGAACACATGTCGATAATCTTCAGTTCACCGATCAGCCGGGCCGAGGATTCGATCAGATCGTCCATCTGGTCCCAGTCCAGGCCAAAGGCCCGGTGGGCGTTGGGGTTGAGCCCGGCGTGTTTGTCCATGATAATACGGTACATCATGGCGGCTTTTTTGGCCCGTTCTTCCCCGAAGTCCTGAATCACGTCATAGGCGCAGGTTCCGGTCAGCGCGCCGGTCTGTAGGCTGCGGAACCAGAGAGGATCGGCCATGTTGGTGATGCCGCCGGTGGTGTGTCCCTCCTGCAGTTTTTCAAAGCCGATGGCCATGACCACGTCATACATACCCGAGGCGGTCAGATTGTCCGCCGCACAGAAAAGGGTCGCCCCGGTGGTTCCGCCGGTGGTGATCCGATAGGCACTTTTGCCGTAGGCCCCTGTTCCCAGAGCGTGCCACAGGTCGGGCTGATGAATCATCTCAAACAGTTCCATGTTCCCGTGAACAAGACAGTCAACCTCCGCCATGGTCAGCCCGGCGTCATCTAAGGCATTGCGGACCGCTTCGTACACCATTTCCGGCTGATTCACGTCTTCCCGGTGGCTGGAGTGTTTGGTCTGGCCAACGCCGATAATTCCGACATTCCGTTTTTTCTTACGATATCCCATAGTCACCATCCTATTGTTCCAAAATCACTACCGTTTGATGCTGGCCGGCGGCACCGGTGGAACCGTGCGCCAGCGCCCGTTTCGCCCCCGGCACCTGCCGCTCGCCGGCCTCGCCCCGAAGCTGCAGGTATCCTTCCACCGCCCGGGCCATGCCCCCCAGCATAAGGGGATTGCCGTTGAGCATCCCCCCCGAAAGATTCACCCGATCCCGTTCCGGGCCGCCGTCGGCTACCCACTGCCCGCCTTCTTTCTCGGCAATCAGGCCGACGCCTTCAGCCAGCAGGGGCAGTTGATGGGCACAGGTGTCGTTGAGCTCCACCACATCAAAGGCGCCTTTGGGATTTTTGATGCCGGCCATCTCGCAGGCCCGGGCCGCAGCCGTTTTCAGGCTGAAATTATCGATCAGATCCCGGTCGCCGACAAAGTAGCGGTCCATGCAGTTGCCGAAGCCGGTCAGCCAGACGGGATGGTCCGTAAACTCCCGGGCGCGCGCTTCACAGCACAACAGCATGCCCACCGCCCAGTCGGTCACCGGATAACAGTGCAGCTCCCGCAGCGGATCGGCCAGATAAGGGGAAGCCAGAACCTCTTCTTTGGTGACGGCCGGATTCTCCCGGGCATAGGGATTTTTGGCCGCGTTCTGCCGGGATCGCACTACGATATCGGCCACATGTTCGTCCGTAAGGCCGGATCGGTCCATATAAGCCCGGGCCTGAAAGGCGTTGACATTGAGAAAATCCATGCCCACCGGCCGGCAGTAAAAAGGGTCATAGGCCAGATTGGTGCACATCTGCCGGCTTTCCGGCTGGGATTCCTTGCAGTGGCCCAGAAACAGAATGAGATCGTCATGACCGGAAAGAATACAGGCCATGGCGTATCCCAGGGCGTTCAAGCCGTCCTGGGCGATCTTTTCTTCACCGCGGTAATGAGCACCGACCACATCCGTCATGCCGCTGTCGGAAATGGTGCGGGCGTCAAATACGTCGTCCGAGCAGGTCACCACATTCCGAATGCCGGTTTCCATGTCAAAAGTCACCCCGGTTGCCTGCAGAATCGGCTCCAGACATTCCAGCAACATGCCCTGAAAGCGCCGATACCACATGTCCGGTTCGTTTTTTATCTGCGCCATGGCACAGATCGCAACTCGCTCTCCCATCAGCTTGCCTCCTGTGATAAAAGATATTTTTTATCCAAGTAAGGATTCCACCGGCAATCCGTCGATCCAGCCCTTCTCCTTCCCGTATTATCGGAACCAGCGCACGGGATCTTTCACCGCCTTTTTCAGTTCGGGATTCCGGTGGCAGTCCCAGCGGGCCTTATAAACCGCCAGCAGAAGCAGCAGTTTATTGAAAGGCAAGGCGTCCATTTTTTCCTTGCGGGCCAGTTTCTTGTAAAATTCCCGGTTGAAGGTGTCAAAATCGGCTTTGGCTTTGTCCGGGTCGGTATGGGCCAGAGCGGCGATTTTGCCGGACAACAGGGCACCCACCACGCCATAGCCCCAGAAGGGTTCGATCATGCCGGAAAGCGAGCCGGCCAGAATCTTGTCTTTCCAGCCAAAACGCAGCTCCCGGGGAAACAGGCCGCTTTTCAGCACCACCCATTTTTCGGATTCAAATCCGTCCACCGCTTTCAGCACTGTTTTGAAACGGTTGATTTTTTTCTCCGTAAGCGGCGTGCGGGAAAAAAGCAGGACATACATGAGTCCGTTCATCCAGGCGGAATAACCGTAATCCACGCTGAAATTTCCCAGATACATGCCGCCGCCGGTCTTCCCGGCCGCGTGTTTGGCCAGCGCCATATAGCCATAAACCGTGCTGGATTTAATACCGATATAATCCACCATTTCCGGATAAAGGCCGGTGGCGATGATGCTCTCCGCGGGCGCGTCTTCGATATCCGCCGGGCGGAAATCACAGCCGAACGCGAAATTCACCCCTTCCGCCAGCGCGGTTTCGTACAATCTGGTATCCAGAGAGCTTGGGCGCGCGCCGCGCTCCACATTATACACGGATAAATTGTCCACATAGGGCGGCAGCTTGATCCGCCGACGGTTGTACCACATGGTGGGGTAGCGATCCGTTTTCACGAAACAGTCCGAAAGATCCAGGCCGATGTAATCCCAGGTTTCCGCCGGCTGCAGCGGCGTGGAGTGAATGGAAGGATGATACATCTTGGAGCCGCCGATGGTCTCTTCCCGTTCCTGCACGGTCACTTCATATCCGGCCCGGGCCAGATTGATGGCAGCCACCAGTCCGGCCAGTCCGGCTCCGTAAATGCGTATTGTTTTCATTTTTATTCTCCGCTGCGGACAAACACCCCCAACCAACCCTATCTCATGCAAAATTGCCGAAAACGTCAAGGATTTTCCTTAGAATTTTACCAGGGAGCAGTCCCCCTAACACCCTTCAAGCTTGACGATGATTTCAAACATGACTTCACTGGCACCGGCGACGGTTAACTCCGCCAAAGAGTCCCGGACCATGATTTGCGGACGAACTCAGGCGTCTACCTGTGCTTCCAATTCCGGCAAGGTCCTAAACAAATCGGCACACAAGCCGTAATCGGCCACCTGAAAAATCGGAGCCTGGGGATCCCGATTGATGGCCACAATCACCCGGGACTCCTTCATACCCGCCAGGTGCTGCATGGCCCCGGAAATGCCTACGGCAATATAAAGATCCGGCGCCACAATTTTCCCCGTCAGCCCCACCTGGCTGTCTCCGGGAGCGTAGCCCGCGTCCACGGCGCCGCGGGAGGCCCCGACAGCAGCGTGCAGTTTGTCCGCCACGCCGTCCAACAATCGGAAATGGGCCGCAGCCCCAAAACCGCGGCCGCCGGCAACCACCACCCGGGCCTCGGTTAAAGAAGGACGCTCGGAAGCAGCGGGCAGCTCCGCGACCAATTCCGCGGTCCCGGCCTCTTTGACCAGCGAAACCACTTCCACCGGTGCCCGGGCGTCCATCTGATCGTATGGGGTCGCAGCCGGAAAGGCCGCCGGACGCACGGTGATGATCTTAATCGGATCGCCGCTGTGCACGGTGGCCAGAAAATTTCCGGCATAAATCGAGCGCACAAAGGTATCGGGGCTTTTGACCGCCACCATATCCGAAATCTGGGAGACCTCAAGCAGGGCCGCCACCCGGGGCATCAGACTTTTTCCGGCGGCGGTGGCCCCGGCCAGAATATGGGTGTAATCCGGCGCCAGCGCCGCTATCAGCGAACTGACATTTTCCGCCAGTTGCTCCTTATAGACGGGATGCTCCGCCGCCAGGACCTTGCAGACACCTTCGATCCCGGCGGCCGCTTCGGCCACCGCCCCGATGCCGTGCCCGGCAACCAGAATATGAATCTCTTCGGCCACCGCCCGGGCGGCCGTCACCGTTTTCAAGGTAGCGGCCGCCAGTCCGCTCTGGTCATACTCGGCAATCACCAGACCCGGCATAATCAGATCACTTTCGCTTCCTGCCGCAGTTTTTCCACCATGGCGGCCACACTGTCGACCATGACGCAACCCGGCCGCGGCGGCGGCGGCTCCACTTTTACCAGGGTCAGGCGGCTGTCTAAAGAAACGCCCATATCCGCCGCTTCCCGGACGAGCAGGGGTTTGCGTTTGGCGGCCATAATGGCGGGCAGGTTCGCCCGGCGGGGGGTATTTAACCGTTGACTGGCCGTCACCACGGCGGGCAGCCGCAAGCGAAGGGTTTGCCGCCCGCCGTCAACTTCGCGCCTTACCCGCACAAAACCTTCTTCCACCGTCACCTGCGAAGCAAAGGTTCCCTGCGGCATATCACACAACGCTGCCAGCATGGGACCGGTCTGGCAGTGCCCCTGATCAACAGACTGCATTCCCAGGATCACCAGACCGGGTTGTTCCTCTTCTACAAGAATTTTCAACAGTTTAGCCACCTGCAGGGGGGCGAGCGCTTCTTTATGCCGGATATGAACTGCGCGGTCAGCCCCCAGGGCCAGGGCAAGACGCAACGGATCATGGCAGGCAGCACCACCGACAGAGACGGCCAGAACTTCCGCGGCGGCCTGCTGTTCTTTCAACCGCACCGATTCTTCCAGAGCCGTTTCACACAAAGGATTCATCGTGACAGGGAGTTCCGCCAGCGCGGACTCGAAATGATCCCCGGCAATCCGCACATTTTCCGCCGGATCAACAACCGCTTTGACAGTGACGATAATTTTCATCCCACCTTACCGTTTGCCTGATTCAATGCCCGTTTTCTGATCATCCACATAATAGCGCAGCTCACAGGTCGTGTCCGGCAGGCCCGGCTCCATAAGCATGGTTGACCGGAAGTGTGCAAAAGCCTTTTCACAGGCTCCTTTACAGACCAGCAGGCATCCTTCTTCCGGGAGTTCTTTCATTCGCGGGGAACGCAGCCACAGACAATCGGTCACTTCCATGACCACATACCCCTCCCGGAAGTTGTATTCCTTGACAACGATCGGGCCGACCAGAAAACCGGTGATATTCAGCACGTTTTCAAACATGAATCGCACCAGGTGACCCATCAGCCGGTTGGGCGCCTTTCCCAGAAAACGCCCGTAGTCTTTGCCGAAGCACATCAGGCGATCCATAAACGCAATGGCCCCGGGCAGGACCTCCTGAATGTAGTCATTGGTCACGTTGATTACCAGTTCTTCATAGGCGCTTTTGTTGAAGTGGGGCTTGATTTCCTGGCAAGCCCACTCCACTTCCCGGATCATGCTGCCGTAAAACTTTCGCCACCGCTCCCGGGGACTGTCCCCCCACCGGACAGGTTCATGCAGGGCTTTGATTTGGCCGTACTGCCCGTCAATCTTCTGACGATCATCGGCGCACAGTTTCAGAATCGGGATGAACGTATGGGGCACGCACAGGGCGATTTTTTTAAAATAGTGTTTGCCGATGAGATAATCCCACCAGGCCTGAAGCCCCCAGTCCCGGAGCAATCGTTTCTCGGGCTTCGGCTCCACCGGCCGATACCTGTTCAGCCCGTCAACAGAAGCGATCGGCGATTGGCCGGACGCATTTCCCTGCGGTCCGCTTGCGGATGCATCATACATGGCAACCTCCATGGGTATTGGTGCAACGGATTTTATCCGGCAACCATCCGGATGGCCGGCCGGCCCGGATTACCCTTCCGGCGGCCGGGAACCGATTTGTTCGTCCGCGAAATTTCGTCGCTGGTTAAAATTTTCACATTCGGTGCAGCGCTTTTGGGCTTCTTTCAAACGCTGGTTTTCTTCCTGCAGACGCTTGATCTCGTTTCGCAACTGGCGAATCCGGCGGGATCGATACCATACCATAAAAACACCTCGGTTATTGTTGAACAGGATTGTAATATTGGCCTTTACGGAATAACCAATTTGTTCAAAACACGATCGGCCGCAAGGGAGCCGCCCATGGTGGCCCCGTTCACCCCGCCGCCGGGAAACGTCCAGGCCGAGGCCAGAAACAGGTTTCTAAGGGGACCTTTTTGTCCCAGGCGACGGAACACCGACTGCGGTGGCGTGTTTTCCCAGCCCACCATGGAGCCGTTCCGGTTTCTGGTGTAACGTTTCATGGTTATCGGGGTGCCGATCTCCATCACCTCAATTTTCTTTCGAATATGGGGGAAAAAGTCTTCGGCCCGGTCCAGTATTTTTTCCGCAATCTCCTGTTTGATCCGGCGATAGGCGTCTCCGCGCTGCTGCACGTCATCGGTTCCCCACAGCTTTTTCATGTTGGGTTCATCCAGATCCATCAGAACCAGAGCGGTAATGACATGTTTTTTGCCCGGTTCCGGTGAAAACTGGGGACAGAGATTGGTATAAATCGTCAGAGCGATTTCTTCATAGCTTTCCCGGTTCAGCGTCCGGTAAAACCCCTTGGCGGAATCGTACGCGTGGTTGACAAAAATATCGGCGTCATCCTTGTACGCTTCGGGAAGTTCCATGTCCACGCCCAGGTAGACGACAAAAGCCGACACCGCCGGTTTCATGGCTTCCAGGCGGCGGACAAACCGCGATGGCAGGTGACGACGACCGACCAGATCCAGGTAAGTATGACCGGCATCAGCGCCGGAGACGATCTTGTCGGCGGTAACCCGCAGCACCTCACCGGTCCGTTTATCTTCCACCATCACCCCCTGCGCGGTTTTACCGGTCACAATGATCTCCCGGACATCGGTCTGGGTCATCAGGGTCCCCCCGTTTTCCTGAAAGGCCCGGGCGATGGCATCGGACAGTTTCTGAGACCCGCCGTCGATATAATAGGCCCCTTCCCGGTAATAAATCATATAGGCCATGAGAAAAAACAACAGGGAGCATTGCTTTGGCGGCAGGCCGACAAACGCCCACAGCTGGGACAAAATCTCCCGCAAACGAGGGTCGGTGATGGTTTTGTCAAGATACTCCGCGTAAGTGGAATTAAAGTGCCGGATAATAAACCGCAGGCCTTTATAATGGGTAAAAGGACACAAAAGCCGGTCCAGCCAGGTATAGCGCTTGTAGGTCATCAGCGAAGCGCAATCGTAACAATGATTGAAATCTTCAAAATAGCGGTCAATATTCTTCGCCTGGTCCGGAAACATGTCCTTCAGCATTTTCTTCAACGGTTCGATTTCCGGGGGAAAATTTATGGTGCGGTCAGGGAAAACGCCCTTGTACACGGGATCCAGCTTGATAAAACCAACATAGTTTTCTGCGCCGCATTCTTTTAAAATATCATGCAGCGGCCCGCCGGGTTCGCACCCCGCAATAAAATGAATGGCCGCCTCAAACTCATATCCCCGGCGTTTAAAATTGGTGCAGTAGCCGCCCACTTTGTGGTGCTGCTCCAGGAGAAGAACCTTTTTTCCGTTTTTCTGCAGCTTGGCGGCACAAACCAGACCGCCCATACCGGCACCGATAACAATGACGTCGTAATTGTCTGCAACGGGTGTTGGTGGCATGCTGTTCTTCCCTTTCGGTTCAGAACAAATTAATGTTGACATCGTTAACATAAAATATTATAAAATTTATCTGTTGACTCTGTCAACATTTTTTTAGTTATCTTGGTTTAATAAGATTTCGGCAATAATCACGAACGCGAAAAAAGGCAAAGATCATGACCAAAGTGAAAACCAGCGGCAAAAAAAGATATCATCACGGCAACCTGAAAAAAGCGCTGACGGACGCCGCCGTAGATATTATCAAACAGTACGGCAAAAACGGCCTGACCCTGCGAGCGGTAGCCCAGGCCGCTCAGGTTTCCCGAACCGCTCCATACCGGCATTTCAAAAACAAAGAGGCCATCCTGGCGGCAGTGGCGGAAGAAGGCTTCCGGGAGCTTGCGATTCGTCTGGACTCCATTGCCGCCGAAGAAACCGATGTTCTGGAGCGAATTTTCCGGCAAGCCCATGCCTATGTGAGTTACGCCCGGGATAATCCCGCCCGCTTTGCGGTCATGTTCGGCTTCAACCTGCAAAGCTACCTGCTTTATCCTTCTCTGCAAAGAACCGCTACCGCCGCTGTCATGTGTCTGTTTCAGTCGGTGGAGGCATGCCAGGAAGCAGGTATTGTAAAAACAGGAGACCAGATCGAAATCGCCTTCGGTGCCTGGATGCCCATTCACGGATTTGCCGTCCTGCTGATTAACGGCCTGGTCCCCTTTACCATTGACAGTGAAGAAGACCTGGCACGCCTGGTGCGGGACTATTCTCTGAGTTATCTGGAGGGGATGAGTCAAAGATAAGGGTGTCAGCACCCGGAAATGGGACGAATTGAAAAGGGGCCGACATTTTTTTCTTGACAGCAGGCTTTGTTTTTGTCTATTTTGTAAGTGGCTGGCTACTTACTTATGAGAAAAAATATGGGCGTATCCGCTTTATCCAAAAAACGACTGCCGGCGCAGGAACGCCGGGAGCAAATCCTGCAATGCGCCATCCGGGTCTTTGCCCGCTCCAATTATCAATCTACCCGGATTGCCGACATCGCCGCCGAAGCAGGCATTTCCGAGGCCATGATCTACAAACACTTCCCCCGGAAAAAAACCATTTTCATGGAAACTCTCAATTATATGGCCGCCAATCTGGCCGCTTTCTGGGAAAAAGAACGGGACAAAGAGACGAATGCGCTGGATCTGCTTCGCAGTATGGTTATTCAATATCATCGCCTGATCAAAAACCATCCGGAGGAACTGAAGCTGCAGTTTGTGGCCCTGTCCGAAGTCAGCGACGCCGACATCCTGCAACAGCTGCAGGAGGGATACCAGATCATTCACGATTTTATTCGGGGCATTATCAACAAAGGCATAGCCCAGGGGGTAATCCGTCCGGACATCAACGTGGACGCCCTGACCTATCTGAATATCGGTGGCGGCGCCCTGACCCATATCATGGCGCTGCTGGCCCGGGAAGAAGACTATACGGAAGACATCGCTCTGGCCGCGGTGAACCATTTGATTGAATCCATACAGGCTTGATAAACCTGTCTTTGTAAGGAGACGCCTATGACCATGGAACGACTGAAACAACTGGAAGGGGAAATGCAGAAATGCTTTCGCTGTTCGCTGTGCAAAATGGTGCCGCTGCCGGTTTATAACGAGCCGCGGTTTGCGGACTGCTGCCCCGCCAATCATGAATACCAGTTTCACGGCTATTCCGGCTCCGGAAAAAGCATTATGGGGCTGTCCCTGGTGGACGGTCGCATTGAACCGGATAATGACCTGGCTGAAGTTACCTTTGCCTGCACAACCTGTGGCTACTGCGACGTTGCCTGCAAGTTCATCATGGCGGCGGAGCGCCAGAAAGTCAATATGGCTCTGCGGGAACATTTGGTAGAGGAAGGATACGGCCTGCCCATCCTGCTGGAGCAAATGAAAACGCTGCGCCGGGACGGTTGCCTGGACGGGAAAGAGACCCGGCAACGGCTGGAAAAAATATCCGACGAGGGTTTGAAAAAGCTCCCGGAAGCATCGGCTGACGTTCTTTTGTACAGCGGTTGCATAGACGACCAATCCCTGGAAACGACGCTGAAACTGGCCCGCCTGCTGCAACAGGCGGGGATAAAAACCGGAACCATGGGCACTGCGGAGCCGAACACCGGTCTGGACGCCTATTTTGCCGGCGATCGAGAGCTGTTTACCGACATGGCCCGAAAGTGGACGGACACCATCGACAGCCTGGGGGTCAAGACTGTGGTGATACTGTCCGGATCGGATCTGGGCGTTGTCCGGGCCAAATTTCCGGAATATGCCGGCCCGCCGAAAACCAGGGTTCTTCATGCCACCGAGTTTCTATCCCGGTTGATTGCCAGAAAAAAGCTGACCCTCTCCAAGCCCGTGGTGAGAACCGTAACCTATCACGATCCCTGTTACCTGGGCCGCCAGAGCGAACCACCGGTAATTTGGGAAGGAGAAGAGAAAGTTACCCACGGCTGCATGCCCTATACGGACCCGCCCCGTTCTTTGAACTACGGCACCAACGGGGTTTATGAAGCGCCGCGAAAAATCCTTCGGGCGATTCCCGGCCTGACCCTTGTGGAAATGCATCGTATCCGGGAATATGCCTTTTGCTGCGGCGGCGGTGGCGGTGTACCCTCCGCCTATCCGGACCTGGCCCGCAATACCGCCCGGCATCGCCTGGCGGAAGCCCGGGACGTGGGTGCCGAATGCCTGGTGACCGCTTGCAGCCGCTGTATTCAGAATCTGACAGCGGCCCAGCAATACGACCCCAACGCGCTGCCGGTTTGTGATGTCATCGACCTGGTCTTCGAATCAGCCGGACTGATGCAATAACCGGCAGCCATTGTTTCGGAAGGGCGGAAAGTGCGAAATATCATTTCAAATCATAAGGATAACCAGCTATGATCACCAACCAGGAAAAAACCGCGCTGATCGATATTGTCGGGGAACAGTGGGTATCCACCGCTCCCTGCATGATGGACACCTACTCCCTTTATATGAACCCGGAAGTTCTGATCAAAGACGGCGGACGCTTTGCCCCCCGGCCCGAAGCCGTGGTGCTGCCGGCTTCCACCGGGGAGGTGCAGGAAATTCTGCGCTACTGCAACACCACCGATCTGATGGTCAAACCCCTGTCCACCGGCTTCGGAACCTGGGCGGCCGCTTCCCGGGAGCGGGTCATTGTGCTGGACTTAAAGCGCATGGACCGGATTATTGATATTGATGTCAAAAATCAAATTGCCGTCATCGAACCTTATGTCAAAGCCATTGATTTACAGACGGAACTGTTCAAGCACGGTCTGAATGTGCATGTGGTCTCCTCCGGTGGCAACCACTCCATTCTGGCTTCCACGGCGGCCGCCTGGGGATACGGTCTGACCGGTTCCTCCATGAGCTACAGCGGACGCAACCTGATGGGGGTGGAGTGGGTTTTGCCTACCGGCGAGGTCTGTGAGCTGGGCAGCAGCGGCAATCGGGCCGGGTGGTTTACGGCCGACGGTCCGGGCCCCTCTGTGCGGGGGATCATGCGGGGATTCCAGGGTACCATGGGCGGCCTGGGCGTATTCACCAAATGCGCCGTCAAGCTGTACCGCTGGGACGGGCCGGCAAAACTCGAGGTCGGGGGCGCCTCCCCCAACTATGTACTGAAAAAAATCCCGGCCAAAATGTCCATGAACGCCATTGCCTTTCCCTCTATCGAGGCGATGCGGGAAGCCGGCTACAAGCTGGGAGAAGCCGAAATCGACTACTCCCAGTTCCGAACGCCCATGTTTTTCACCGCCACCGGGGCCACCGACAGCAACGCCGACCTGAAAGCCTTTTTAGACAGCGGACTCTTTCAGAAAATGGCGCCCTGCGGGGTTCTGACCACGGCGGTGGTGGGCTATTCCCAAGGGGAATACAAATGGAAAAGGAAAGTGTTGAAGCAGATTTTAAACGAAACCGGCGGCATTATTCTGCCCGCAGCCGCGCCGCCTTCGGCCAAACAGATGGCCCTGCTCCGCAAAGTTCTGCAGTCCGCCGCTTTTAAAAAAGCGCTGAATATGGTTGGCGACCCCTTCTGGCTGATGCGCAAGTTTCCGGTGTTGAAGCATCTGCTGCGGCTGGTTCCCGCCAGCCGGAAAATGTATTCCAAAACCTTCTGGCTGCTCATCCGTCATGCCGTGAACACCCAGGGTTGTTTCCGGCCCTCCTCGGGCATGTTTACCACTCTGGGCTCTTTTGATACCTGGGACCTGGGGATTGAACAGTCCAACTGGATCGCCGAGGCCAAACAGAAATACATCCGCGAAAAACGCATTCTGGACGACGGCGGGGACATGGGCAGCGGAGGCACCTTTGAAAGCGGCCACATGGGCTACCTGGAAGGCATCGGCTTATATGATCCTTCCCGCCGGGAGTGCGTCACCGCCGCCGGGGAACTGGTAGAGGCCGGCGTCCGCGCCAGCGTGGAAAAGGCCTTTGGCATCCCCATTGCCGGCTTCGGCATGGAAGGCCATGCCGTGTACAGCCCCAAGTGCCACAATTATCAAAACTACATGGCCAAAATCAAACGCGCCCTGGACCCCCACACCGCCTCCGACCCCTTCTTTTATTCCGAGCCGGAGCCTCTCGACAGCGACTAGCCCATCCAGAAATCCGTAATTTCTGAATGGGCTAGCCAAAAATTAAAACATATAGGTCACCTTGGCGGCCGTCAGCCCCCAGTGCCTGTTATAACTGTCGTTATCCGCCGGATTATGATAGGCAGCGCCGTCCATGAAATGCTGTTCCAGTTTGACGATCCAGTTGGTGCCGATATCAAAGCGCAGAGAAATACAGGTGTCCTTCAACCAGGCCTGAAAGTCGTTTTTTCCGGCCGCCTCGGCATCATCGCCGTCTTTGTCGTGTCTGTCCGGATAGGCTTCGGAATAGTAGCCCGCCAGTTGGAACCAGTCACAGAACCGGTAGGCCGCACTGACATAGAAGCCCAGGGCATCGGTTCGTACGGTCCGCTTGTTGGTCCAGTTGTTGGCCAGCACATTGGTGGTGGTGGTGGAGCTCGGCTGGCCGTTGGCGGGAATGGTCTGCGTCTCGGTGGTGGAGGTGATATCGCCGGTGGATTTAATGGTTATCTCCTGCTTCTGATCCTGGTGAAAGCATTCGCCGGAAAGCTCCAGATTGCCCCGGGTATATTTGACATAATAAAAACGCTGGTTAAAATCGGTAAATTCGGTTTCCAGCCGGTCTCCGGCATTGACCGCCATGGTGGTGACCGTCGTGTTCACGGTGGTGGTGCCGGTGATGGGATCAAAGGAGGAGGTGACATCGACCACGGGCGGCCCGCCGGCCGTATCCCGGGTAAAATGTGAAGATACTTCCAGGTCCGTTTCGGTATAAGCCCCTCCGAAAACCAGCCCCTCCACCGGGGTAGCCCATTCCAGGTTGAATACCCAGCGGTTGGTTACATCATAGTCGTCGGTTTCATCCGGAACAAAGGTGGTGACATCTTCAATATACCGGGTCATGACCGCGTCCCGCTCGTCGTCCAGTTCCTGGGTTCCATACTGAAATTCGTAGGAAAAATTTCCCGCTGCACCGGCCGAAACGGTACCGTATAAACTGGCGCCGTCCACGCACAGGGAAGAATCACGGAAATATTCCAGGTAGGTGCTTTGGGGCAGAAGCACCCAGGGCCGGACCATATCAATATCCCGGGTGTCGTTATACAGCCCGGTGTTGAGCTTCAACCGCCCGGCTTTGGCCCCCAGCCAGGGTTTCCAGCGGTAGTTGAGCATGGCCCAGTCCAGTTTGACCTCCTGATTGCCCGCTTTGCCCAGATCCTTGGCAAAAAGCTGGAACCCCGCGGATAAGCCCGGGGTCAACCATTTGTTGTAGTTGATGCTCATTTCCATGTATTCAAAGGTGCCGTCCTCGGTATTGTGGGCCAGAAAATTGTTGTGGCTGCTGTTTAAATATCCCTGGGAAAGAAACCCGTGCAATTCCCCGCCAGCCAGTTCCGCCGCCGCCGTGTTGGCTGCCAGGCCAAAACACATCATCAACATCAAAACAAGTTTTTTCATGGCTGCCTCCTTTAGTTTCCTGAAACATCCAGTGTTTTGGTTTTGGCTGCCCGGTTGGAAGCCGAAACATAGCCGATAGCACCCGCTGTTTCAGCCACATAATTCACCAAATCCTGTTCACTGGCAAAGGTTTTGGGCTTGATTCCCTGGCCGGTAAAAATCATTTTGCGCCAGTAATTCTGAAACTGGTTCGGCGTCTTATCAATATAACGCTGCACAAAATCTTTATGCACCTCCCCTTCTACCAGTAAAACCGGTTTAATGGGCTGGCCGTTGCTCCAGCGCACCTGCTGGCCGGTATAAATTTTTTTCAGTTTTTCCTTGGTGATCCCGTTCACCTCCACAGAGGTGTTGGCGATGATGACCACTTCCGCCCGAGCCGCATCCGTACAAACGACCGTGCCAAACAGTAACACCAGTCCCGTTGCCCAGATGAAAATCAGGCAATTCGTTTTTTTGGGGTTCATTTTTTCCTCCCGGCATCTCAAAGTTGCGTCTTTTGGCATTAACTGCAGGAATATATAAAAAATTCTACTGCCTTTTATCTGGCGCAGAAGAAATGATTTCAAACCCGCAACCGGATTTTTGCGCCCGGCGGGGGTGTCGATTATTAACGTATACTGAATAGGGTGCTGGATAACACCTGATCTGGGTGCCTGCCGTTGTTTGCTTTTCTACGGTTGTATAATTAAAATCAGTCTGATTATTATAATATAATTTTTCGGAAAAAGCAACATTTGATCTTTCAAGAAAAAAATGTTTTCATGACATTTTTGTATTCTTCCCCTTTCCAGGCGGTAACCGGGCTGGTCTTTTCGTCCGATAAAATTGTGGGCGGCAGGTAATCGAGAAAATCCGATACCCCGGGAATTACTACCCGGACTACGGGAAACTGCAAGACCGGATGGGTATGGTCAAGCAGAATGCAGTCGGTTCCCATGGCGTTGACGAGCTGTTTCAGCCCTTCAATTTCTCCGGCGATATCCTTTTTATGCCATTTGGGAAAGACGACCGTCTCTCCCTGGTGCAAAAAAGAAATGTCTTTGGGAGAGACGCCGCACTGCATCACCGAATAATAATCTTTTACACGGGCGCGGGGAAGGACCGGCCGGTTAAAGGCTTTTCTGGGCGCGGTCAGCGTTTCTTTTCCCTGCATCCCTTCGGTAAAACATCGGGTCAGGGCCTCCTCCAGGTTGAATGCGGCCCCGGCAATCAGGGTCTGGTATTCCATGCTGTCGCAAGACAGATTGCGGTTGGTAAACAGCACCCCGATAACCGGCAGGGCACCGTGGCCGGAAAGATCCTTAATCGTAACACCGACGTTGGCGCGGTGGTAAAAATCAATCATTTCCCGGACAAGAGAGGAAGAAATGGTGGCCGGGTCGATGGTGGGGACAATGGTTTCGGGTTTGATAACATCAATCTGGATGCGCCGTTCCAGCACTTCACAGCTTGCCTGGAGAAGGGCTTCTTCCCGGGTGTTGCCGGCGGCGACACCGTTGGAGCCGTGAATATAAGCCGCAAATTTTATGGGCACTTTTACGGTCCGATCCTGGAGTAAAGAATACCCGTCCACCCAATGGCTTGCCATTTCAGAATCTTTGATGGCTTCGATGGTTTGGGGAGTCAGGTGCGTCTGGTGGGCCAACAGCGTCTCAATGGTCAGGGCCTGGCCTGCCTTATCCTGATGGGAACAGATATAGCCGGGCATCCAGGCGTAGTTCAAAAAATCACTGGTTTGGCGGCTGTATATGGCCGGCAGATGAAACCGGACCTGTTCTTCAAAAGCCGGGTAATAGAGACCGGCACTGAAGCGCTCGGTCAGTTCGGCATAAGCGCTGGCTTCTGCCAACAGAGGCGAAACGCCTTTCCCTTCACAGATAATCCGCAGATCGTCGATCCATATCCGGCCCCAGAAAAGCTTGTCCGCGGCCCGGATCGCCCTGTAGGTCGGGAGATATCCCAGTTTCTCAAAGCCCGCCTTGATTTTCCGCAAGGTATTGTCCGGCGTGTCACACTTATGGTACTGATTTCTGACGGCGTTTTGAAATTTCATAATCCCTGCTTTTTCGCTGCATTGCTCATTGATTACGGCAGTCTCTTCTTATCGCACAGCAATCCATAATTCAACCCGAAAGCGGTTAAAACAATTGAACAACAGTTCCCTGCTATGATATGGTTGTACGCGGATAGCAGCGGATGGCCCGGTGCCGATCCGCCAGCGGGGATATAAAACCAGAGCAACAAAAAACAGCCGGGGGCATCTACCATTTCCCCGCTTTTTACAACTGTAACCATCCGGTTCCGGCAATATTTTGGAAAGGAAGGGCCTTTCCCCGTTATGATGAAACAAATGATTAACGGCATGAAAATTTTTTGGCTGGGATTCTGGCTTGGCACTGTTACCATTTTACTTTTTTTCCCCGTTGTAATCGCCGCCCTGACAAGCAAAACCGGAAATCTTGCCTTTTCCTTTTGCCGGGTCTGGGCCGGGATCATTCTGTCGGTCTCCGGCATTCGAACCACCGCCAAGGGCAAAGAAAAAATTGACAAGCGGCAATCCTACATTATTATCTCCAATCACCAATCCCATTTTGATATTCCCGCCCTGATTGTCCGGCTGGGCTTGCAATACAGATGGGTCATAAAAAAGGAAATCCGCAAAATTCCTTTGTTCGGGTATGCCCTGGACGCCTCCAAAAATATTTTTATCGACCGGTCCAACACGGATACGGCAATTCAATCCATCAATGCCGGAGTGGCCCGACTGCCGGAAGGAGCGGGCGTTCTTTTTTTTGCCGAAGGTTCGCGTTCGCCGGATGGAAAAATTCAAAAATTTAAAAAAGGAGGGTTCCGTGTTGCTATTGAAGAAGGCCTGCCCCTTTTACCGGTAACAGTAAACGGCAGCCGAGAGATCCTGCCCAAACACACGATTGCGTTCACTCCCGGAACAATTGAACTGGTCATCGGCGATCCCATTTTGACCAGCGGCTATACCATGGACAATATTGATGCGCTTGTGGAAAAAACCAGAAAGGTTATTGTGGCCAATTTTGAGGGAGAAGCGATTGAATCATCGCAGAAGCCTGCCTGCTGACTCGAAAATTATGAACAAAAAATTTATCAATCTGATTCTCATTTCCATTATGCTGCCGGGGGCGTTTGCTTGTAAGACATCGGACATTAAAGCATCCGTGGATAACCATCAGAATCATAAGGCCTTATCCGAATCCACCTGGTCAGGAGTGACCGGAAAAGAAATCAAAGACCGGATTCTGACTGCTCCCGATATTATTATTGATTACCTTATTGCAGAAAACCGGTTGCAAGGTTTCCGGGAGAGGCCCCAAAAAGCGGAAATTAATGAAAAATTCTTTTCTGATATTATTGCGGCCATCACGGAACTGCCCCCATCCGTTAAGAACCATATCCATGAACATTTGGTGGCCCTCTTTTTGGTAAAGGAGTTGGGCGGGACCGGCTTTTGTGAATTATTAAGAAACTTTGATAATAACAGACTTGGATTTATCGTTATCGACGTTGACGTCCTTTGCCGGAAAGCCAATGAATGGGCCTCCTGGAAAGAAAACAGTCCATTTAGCTTGGATGGAAAACATACCCTTGCGGCAAAAATCGAACAAAAACGAAACAACAGCCGGAAGGCGGCTATCCAGTATATTTTATTACACGAAATCGGACATTTGATTGGCGTGGCAAAAGGGGCCCATCCAAACTGGATGAAGGGAGGAGATCCCCGGCAATGGCCCTTCTCCTGCTTGTCCTGGTTAACATGGGAAGGCGGATTGAAAGGCAAAAGCAAATTTGATGGGACCTTCCCGAATCGAGAGAAAATAAAATACTATTCCTCTGAAGATGCGCGGTTGGCCTCAAGTGAAATCGATAATACCTATGATCAGCTGCTTGGAACGGATTTTGTGTCCCTTTACGCCGCCACCAACATGTATGATGATTTTGCCGAAACCTATGCCATGTATGTACATGTGGTTCTGCAAAATCGACCATGGGAAATACGGATAATCAAAAACGGAAAAGTCATAAGAACAATAACAAACCCGATCCTGGCCAAAAGATGCGAGGCCAAAAAAAGGTACCTGGATCGCATATTTGAATAACAAATGGCGAACAAAAAAAGCCAAAACAGCTGAAAATAAAAAATACCCTTTTGCGGGGGGACAACTATGATGAAACAATGGCCGTGTATTGTCGGGACAGGCGCGCGGAAAACCCGTTTCGGGGAGATCCCCGCTTTTGCCGAAGGGTTGTATGATCTCAATCATCAAATATATGCCTGGCTGGTTCCCAACGGTTCCTGGGGCGAGTCCAACGCCGGACTGGTGGTTGGCGAGGATGAGTCGTTGTTGATTGATACCCTCTGGGATGTTCGCTGTACCGACACCATGCTTTCGGCCATGCGCCCGCTCACGGAAGGAACGCCGATTGCGAAAGTCGTAAACACCCATGCCGACGGCGATCATTTCTGGGGCAATCAGCGGCTGGCTTCGGCCGATATTATCACCTCGGCCGAAGCCCTGGCGGAAATGGGCGCCGTGCGACCCGCGGCTCTTGTCTGGCTGGGACGAATGGGCCGGTTGTTGCAGTTATTGCCCTGGCCGGGAGCGACGGGTGTTGGCCGCTGGTTTCACCAGATGGTTGCTCCCTATCATTTTCAAAATGTGAAACATACCCCGGCCAAACGGAGTTTTGAAGGAGAACTTACCCTGCTGGTGGGCGGGCGGGAGGTCCGCCTGATCCAGGTCGGTCCGGCCCATACCCGGGGAGACGTTCTGGTTTATGTACCGGATGCACAAATTCTGTTTGCAGGAGATATTCTGTTTGTTGAATCAACACCGGTTATGTGGGCAGGGCCGGTGGAAAACTGGCTGCACGCCCTGGATCGCATCCTGGATCTGGGAGTGAAAACGATTGTTCCCGGACATGGTCCGGTGACAGACCAGGCAGGGGTAGTCCAGGTCAAAAGTTACTGGGAGTATCTTGCCGGTCAGGTCAGCCGTCGTTTTCAAGCGGGGTTGTCCGCCCCGGAAGCCGCTTATGATATCGTTTTTAATGCTGATTTTCAGGATAAACCGTTTGCCGGCTGGAATTCTCCGGAGCGCATCATGACCAACGTACACATCATGTACCGGCACCTGAAGGGCCGCTCCGGTCATCTCTCCTCGACAACCATCGTGAATATGCTGCGCCGGCAGGCCGCTCTGGCCCAGAAAATGCCCTGGGCGCAGCCGGCGGTGATGCGTCGCGGAAAGAAACGCCCATGAAGCTGGTTACTTTTGTGCAGGATACGGTTTTACCCCGGATCGGTGTCCTAGTGGACAAGGAAACCCGGATCGCTGTTTTACAGAAAGGAGCGGAAGCACGGGACAACACCCCCTCGACATTTTTCAGTGACATGCTGTCCTTTTTGAACGGGGGAAGGGAAGCTCGTGACGCGGCCCGGTCAGTAGTGGAATATATCGGGGACCAGCGTCCACCGGATTCCCTGCTGGACCGGGCGCAAGTCACCCTGCTGGCGCCGGTTCCCCGGCCGGAATCGATTCGGGACTGTTTGGCCTTTGAGCGGCATCTGCTCAACTGCACCCGGGTGGTGGGATTCAGGCGGCTGGCCGGTATCGACGAATGGCTGGAAAAGTGGTTCGGCCGCCGCTGGTCCCTGGCCTGCCGGATCAACCGGGCCTGGTACGAACGCCTGCTCTATTACAAAAGCAATCGCTTTTCCGTGGTCGGCCCCGACGCCACCGTCCGGATACCGGCTTATACCCGGCAACTGGATTATGAGCTGGAATGGGGCGTTTTTCTGGGAAAGTCCGGCGTTGACATTCCCGAGTCCCATGCACGGGATTACATTGGCGGCTACACGATTTTTAACGATTTTTCCGCCCGGGATATTCAGATGAAGGAGATGGCCGGCCGGCTGGGGCCGACCAAAGGAAAAGATTTTGACACCGGCAATGCCCTTGGCCCCTGTCTGGTGACACCGGACGAGATACCGGAACCTTATAATCTGACCATGACCGCCTGGGTGAACGGCCGGGAGTGGTCCCGGGGTACTTCGGCGGATATGCACTGGACCTTCGAAGCCATGATCGCCTATATTTCCCGGTCTGAACGGCTGTTTCCGGGGGAATTTATCGGGTCGGGGACCTGTTCCGGTTCTCAGGGCCGGGGATGTGGTCTGGAGATGGGCAGAAAATTGGGGGCCGGGGATGTGGTCGAGCTGGGCGTAGAAGGCATCGGCGTTTTGCGGAATTATATCGGTTTATAGGCCTGCCGCATGCGGCAAAACCAGAGGAGGTGATGGTATGGGCCGGGAAAAAATAGCCAGTAATGAATTTTATGAAATTGAAATTGACAAGGACCGAAACCGTATTTATTTAACGGTACAAGGATACTGGAAATCGTTGATGGAGGTCCGCAGTTATCTGCGGGACATCCGCACGGCGGTAGCCGGATTGTCGGCGGGATTTACCATTGTAACCGATCTGACGCAGGCCAGAACCCCATCTGAAGAAACCAGTGAGCTGCACATCAAGGCCCAGGCCTATCTCATCAATGCCGGACTGGCCCGAACCGCGGAAATCCACCCGGAATCAACCGTTACCCGCATGGCCTTGAACCGGTATGCCCAGACTTCCGGTATGTCCAAGGGCGTTTTCTCCACCCTGGAAGAAGCCGAGGCCTGGCTGGAAAAAAACCCGGCCTAACGCGCGCCCAAAAATCAGCGACCGGGGGTGATGATGCGGGAATCGTTGTCTTGCTTTTGCTGCCGCTGCATTTCCCGAACCTGTTCGATCATCTCCGCCATGGCCTTTTCCATAGCTTGGGGGAAAGCGGCCATGGCCTCTTCCAGGTTACCGGCCTCCAATCTGGCCTGCAGCGGAATGGGGCCTTCCGGTGACATCAGCTGCGAATTACCGACATAGATCGTCTGCCGGCTGTCGTCTTCTGTGCCATCGGCCTTGATGGGAATCAATTTGCGAATCGCGGCCACTTTCAAATCGGTGATGGATTCTTCCCGGTAAAGGTTGGCGGCGTCGACGGTAAAGTCGATCTGCTGTTGCTGGCTCATGCGCCCCTCCTGTTGGTTTTTTGGGGTTGCTGTCAGCCCACCAGTTGAATACTGTCCGTGGGGCATTTTTCGGCGGCCGCAGCCATTTCTTCCTGACGGTCCGGGCCGTAACGGGTATAATCCACAACCGGCAGCTTGCCTTCCATGCGGATCAGGTCGCATTTTTTAGTGCAGGCATTGCAGGCAATGCAGCCGGTCGTGCAAACCGCTTTGACTTCTTTGCCGCCTTCCTGATTGGAGCAGGTAATGGCGTAAAGCGTATCGGTGGAAAAGGAAATCATGCTGATAATGCCCCGCGGACAGGCCCGGGCGCACGCACCGCAGCCCACACAGGCGGTATAGTCCACCCCTGCCAGGCCGTTTTCAATATGAATGGCGTCGTAATTACAGGCGGCGACACAATCCCCCAGACCGAGGCAGCCGAAAGTGCAGGCTTGGACGCCGGCCATGCCGGCCGCGGCGGCGCAGCTTTTTTCTCCCAGGTATTCCCCCCGCCCCAAACGCTGATCCGCAGTGGCACCGCAATGGACGACCGCCCGTTTCGGTGCGGTTTCGGATACTTCTACGCCCATGATTTCCGCGATGGCACAGGCGGTGGCCGAACCGCCCGGGGCGCAGGCATCCACCGGGGCCCCCTGATTAACGATGGCTTCGGCATATTCGCCGCAGCCCACATAACTGCACCCGCCGCAGTTGGCACCGGGAAGCACTTCCAGAATGGCCTCAATACGCGGATCAACCTCAACATGGAAGGCCACATTGGCCCAGCAGAGAATATAAGAAAAAATTACGGCCAGCACCAGCAAACACCCGCCGGCCAGACAGATGGTAATCAGGGACATAACTTACACTCCGTCTTTTATAATTGCAATGGCTCCACTTGACAGGGTCGCTGTCTTCAGGGCGCCGTTATTCGTCTTCAGCATTGCCTCTCGGGCGGAAGTCGGGTGCAGCGCTTTTTTCAGCCCGTTATCTACGCCGGTGAATCCCCTCCAGTTGTTGTCCCAGAGAGGCGTCTTCTTTTTCTCTGGCGATTCGCAGGGA